>NZ_JBSZJV010000009.1:0-158795 GCF_054188265.1 Stenotrophomonas sp. IS26 | reverse complement strand
TTCGCCCCCGTCCGCGCGTGCCTGGAACCCGACCGCAGCAGCCTCCCCGCCTGAGCGCTGCACTTGTCGGGCCCTGCCCGGCACGGCACCAAAGAACACACGGCGATTGCTCGCCACCGGGCCTCAGCCACCGGTGGAAAGGTGGGCGGTTACTCGCGCCTGCCTACCTGATATCTGTCGAAGGCTGACTGCTGCCTGCCTCTGCGCACCCGCCATCTATCGAAGAATGGGCCGTTGCCAACCCCAACGCACCCCTCACCTATCGAAGGATCAGCTGTTGCTCGCCCCAACGCACCGGCCATCTGTCGAAGGGGTGGTGGGGGTAGAGGCGCGGGACCGTTAGGCAGCATGGATGCTGCCTACGAGCTTACAGGGATGTATTCACAGCGCGTCCCGCGACTCTGCCCCCGCCGCCCCAGCCCGCAGCACCACCGGGCCCACCGCTCCTGCACTTGCTTCACCAACGCCAAACCCCGCAACCGCTGGAACCGCCGTAGCAAACCTGAACCCCAGCGCCAACCCGCGCCCCCGCAACACCCCTGTCAAGCCTTGTTAGCGACCACCGCCACCGCTACCCTGACCGGGCATCACATTGGTTCGGCATGTCCACTTCCCGTTTCGTACATCTCCACGTCCACACCGAATTTTCGCTGGCGGATTCGACCATCCGTGTCCCGGCGAAGCCGGATCAGGCTGACCCGAAAAAAGCCAAGCAGGCCAACCTGCTCAGCCGCGCGGTCGAACTGAAGCTGCCCGCACTGGCAGTGACGGATCTCAACAATCTATTCGCGCTGGTCAAGTTCTACAAAGCCGCCGAAACCGTGGGCATCAAGCCCATCGCCGGCGCGGACATCATGATCGCCGAAGAAGGCATGACGCCCTGGCGCATGACCCTGCTCTGTCGCGACCGCGAAGGCTACCTCAGCCTCTCCAGGCTGCTGACCCGCGCCTGGATGGAAGGCCACCGCCCCGAAGGCGGCGTCGCCGTCCACCCGGACTGGCTCAAAGCCGGCTGCCACAACCTGTTCGCACTGGCCGGCCGCGACAGCCTCGCCGGCCGCCTCGCCGGTGACGGCCGCCATGACCTGGCCGAGCAGCAGCTCGCCGATTGGCAGCGCGTGTTCGGTGACGGCCTGCACCTGGAGCTGACCCGCACCGGCCGCGATGGCGAAGAAGCCTTCAACCAGTTCGCCCTGCAGGCCGCCGGCCAGCGTGGCCTGCCGGTGATCGCCAGCAACGATGTGCGCTTCCTGCAGCCGGAAGACTTCAGCGCCCACGAAGCGCGCGTCTGCATTTCCTCCGGCCGCGTGCTGGACGACCCCAAGCGCCCGCGCGATTACAGCGACCAGCAGTACCTCAAATCCGCCGAGGACATGTGCGCGCTGTTCGCCGACATTCCCGACGCGATCGACAACACGCTGGCGCTGGCCGAACGCTGCAACATCGAGATGCGGCTGGGCACCTACTTCCTGCCCAACTATCCGGTGCCCGAAGAGGAAACCCTCGACAGCTGGATCTGCAGCGAATCGCGCAAGGGGCTGGAAGCGCGCCTCGAAAAGAATCCGCTGGCACCGGGCAAGACCCGCGCCGATTATGTCGAACGCCTCGAATTCGAACTGGCCACCATCATCAAGATGGGCTTCCCCGGTTACTTCCTGATCGTGGCCGACTTCATCCAGTGGGGAAAGAACCAGGGCATTCCGATCGGCCCCGGCCGCGGTTCCGGTGCCGGCTCGCTGGTGGCCTGGGCGCTGCAGATCACCGATCTGGATCCGATCCCGTACAACCTGCTGTTCGAGCGGTTCCTCAACCCCGAACGCGTGTCGATGCCCGACTTCGACATCGACTTCTGCATGGACCGCCGCGACGAAGTGATCGACTACGTCGCGCGCAAGTACGGCCGCGACCGCGTCAGCCAGATCATCACCTACGGCACCATGGCGGCCAAGGCCGTGGTGCGCGATTCCGGCCGCGTGCTCGGCTTCCCGTACGGTCTGGTCGATGGCGTCTCCAAGCTGATCCCCAACATCCTGGGCATCTCGCTCAAGGATGCGATGGGCGAAGGCAAGGATTCGGAAATGGCCTCGCCGGAGCTGATCCAGCGCTACCAGAACGAAGACGATGTCCGCGATCTGATCGACCTGGCGCGCCAGCTCGAAGACCTCACCCGCAACGCCGGCAAGCACGCCGGTGGCGTGGTGATCGCGCCCGAACCGCTGGCCGAGTTCTGCCCGCTGTTCGCCGAACATGACGAAGGCGGCCGCGGCCGCAACCCGGTCACCCAGTTCGACAAGAACGACGTCGAAGAAATCGGCCTGGTGAAGTTCGACTTCCTCGGCCTGCGCACGCTGACGATCATCGACTGGGCGGTCAAGGCGATCAACAAGCGCCATGAGCGCGCCGGCATTCCGCCGGTGGACATCACCGCGCTGCCGCTGGATGACGTACCCACCTACAAGGACATCTTCGCCAACGGCAATACCGGCGCGGTGTTCCAGTTCGAATCCTCGGGCATGCGCCGCCTGCTGAAAGACGCGCGTCCTGACCGCTTCGAAGATCTCATCGCGCTGGTGTCGCTGTACCGCCCCGGCCCGATGGACCTGATTCCCTCCTTCAACGCGCGTAAGCACGGGCAGGAAGAAATCATCTATCCCGATCCGCGCACCGAAGCGATCCTGAAAGACACCTACGGCATCATGGTGTACCAGGAGCAGGTGATGCAGATGGCGCAGATCGTCGGCGGTTACTCGCTCGGCGGCGCCGATCTGCTGCGCCGTGCGATGGGCAAGAAAGTGCCGGCCGAAATGGCCAAGCACCGCGAGATCTTCCGCGAAGGTGCGGCCAAGGACGGTGTCGTCGAAGCCAAGGCCGACGCGATCTTCGACCTGATGGAGAAGTTCGCCGGCTACGGCTTCAACAAGTCGCACGCCGCCGCCTACGCGCTGGTGAGTTACCAGACCGCCTGGCTCAAGCGGCATTACCCGGCCGAGTTCATGGCCGCGACGCTGTCCTCGGACATGGACAACACCGACAAGGTGGTCGGCTTCCTTGCCGAAGTGCGCAACCTCGGCCTGACCGTGCTGCCGCCGCGCGTGAACGAATCGGCGTACATGTTCGAAGCCTCCAGCGCCGACACCATCGTGTACGGCCTGGGCGCGATCAAGGGCGTCGGCCAGGGTGCCTGCGAAGCGATCGTGGAGGAACGCCAGCGTGGCGGCCGTTACGCATCGCTGCTGGATTTCTGCATGCGTGCCGGATCGGGCAAGCTCAATCGCCGCACGCTGGAAGCGATGATCAACTGCGGCGCGATGGACGGGCTCGGCAAGAACCGCGCCTCGCTGATGCTGCAGCTGCCCGAAGTGCTCAAGGCCACCGACCAGATGGCGCGCGAGAAGGCCTCCGGGCAGAACTCGCTGTTCGGCGCGCCCGATCCGGTCAGCACGGCGATGCAGCTGGAGTTGCCGGAAGCCAACGAGTGGGCGCTGGGCCAGTTGCTGGACGGCGAGCGCGAAACGCTGGGCTTCTACCTCAGTGGCCACCCGTTCGATCCCTACGCCGATGACGTCAAGGAACTGGTCGGCACCGACCTGGGCAAGCTGGAAAAGCTGATCCCGCCGGCCCGCCCGAGCAAGGACGGCGAGAAGCGTGCCTGGCGCCAGGAAACGCCGGTGATCCTGGCCGGCCTGGTGGTCGGCGTACGTCGCAAGGGCGAGAGCCAGATCTTCATGCAGCTCGAAGACGGCAAGGGCCGCGTGGAATGCAGCGCCTTCACCGATGGCCTGGCCGAGTTCGGCCACCTGATGACCAAGGACCGGATCCTGGTGGTCAAGGGCGGCCTGCGCGAAGACGAGTTCAACGGCGGCTATGCGCTGCGCATCCGTCAGGTCTGGGATTACGAAGACATCTGCGCCAACTACGCCACGCGGCTGTCACTGCGGGTGGACCTGCGCCAGGACGGTGCGGTGTGGAACCGCGTCAACGCCCTGCTCGACCGGCATCGCCCGGGGCGCACACCGCTGCGGCTGGACCTGCTGCTCGGCTCGGAACAGGGCCCGGTGGCCGGCATGCTCGATGTCGCCGGTGACATCGCCGTGCGCGTGGACAGCCACCTGGTCGATGCGTTGCGCGCCGATCCCGCGGTCCGCACGGTGAAGGTGCGCTACAGCCCGCCCTGGGCGAACTGATTTTTTTCTGTTGCAACACAGGTATTTTGTTTTGATCAAGCGTTTTGCCGTGCTGCTGAGTGCAGCCGTCGCCCTCACCGGCTGTGCCGGCCCCGCCCAGACCTTCGAGATCGACAACCCGGGCGATACCCCGCTGACCCTGCGCATCGACGGCAACGAACTGCCGATCGCCGCGCACGCCTCGCGCCCGGTCAAGCTCCAGCCCGGTGAGCATCACCTGCAGACCGACCAGCTCGGCGACGTGCGCTTCATCGTCTACGCCAGCGGCAAGGGCGGGTTGATCAACCCGACCTTGGCCGAGTACGTGATCGCCAACGAGATCTACGTCACCAGCGAAGACAAGCTGCAGAACTTCGGCAGCCTGGACAAGCAGATCGAGCTGGGCGGGGTGACCTTCCAAGGGCCGTACCAGAGCACGCACGACCTGTTCATCGACAAGGCGTGGAGCTTCGGCGTCCGCGAGCCGTTCCCGGAGGTGCAGACCGTGGCCCACGTGGACGCCAGTGGCGGCCGGATCAACGCCAAGATCTTCACCGCCCCGGATTTCATCGCCTACGTCGAAGCAGGCATGGGCCAGCCCGGTGCTTACGCACGCCAGCAGCCCCACGGCTACGCCGCGCCCGCCTACGCGCTGGAAGCCGCCCCGACCGCACTGCCCGCGCTGGACCCGGCCTTCGAGGCCCATGCCGGCCCGCTGCGCGAGCTGTACACCCGCTACCTGCATGCCACCACCGCCGATGCGCAGCTGCAGCTCCAGCAGGAGGCCTTCCAGGCGCAGATGGCGTTCACCGCCGCCACCGCCCGGCTGGGCTCGGGCCTGCCCAAGGAAGCCAACGAGGGCTACAACACCTTCGTGAAGACCCGCAGCACGCTGATGGGCAGCGCGGCGCTGGTCGTCCCCTGAGCTGACTGGCGCGCCTGGCCCCGCTGCGCTAACGTCGGTTTCCAGACGACGGCGTACGGGGCTTTTCGGCGCATTCGGCTACACTTTCCCTCTTTTCTTCACGACGGTTTCCGATGAATCCGAACTACCTCGACTTCGAGCAACCCATCGCTGATCTGGAGGCGAAGATCCAGGAACTGCGCAGCGCCAGCGCCGGACCTGCGGTCAATGTCGAGGCCGAGGTCAATGCCCTGCAGGACAAGCTGCGGGTGCGCACTGCACAGATCTTCCGCAACCTGACCTCCTGGCAGGTGCTGCAGCTGGCCCGGCATCCGTCCCGCCCGTATACCGAGGACTACATCCGCATCATCTGCGATGAGTTCCAGGAACTGGCCGGCGACCGCGCCTTCGCCGACGACAAGGCGATCATCGGCGGCCTGGCCCGTATCGGTGGTCGCTCGGTGATGCTGATCGGCCATCAGAAGGGCCGCGACACCAAGGAAAAGATCAGGCGCAACTTCGGCATGCCCAAGCCGGAGGGCTACCGCAAGGCGCTGCGCCTGATGAAGATGGCCGAGCGCTTCGGCCTGCCGGTGTTGACCCTGATCGACACCGCCGGCGCCTGGCCGGGCATCGATGCCGAATCGCGCGGCCAGTCCGAAGCGATCGCACGCAACCTGATGGAAATGGCCGAACTGAAGGTGCCGGTGGTCTGCACGGTGATCGGTGAAGGCGGTTCGGGTGGCGCACTGGCACTGGGTGTGGGCGACCGCACCGTGATGCTGGAGTACAGCGTGTACTCGACCATCAGCCCGGAAGGCTGCGCCTCGATCCTGTGGAAGGACCCGGCCAAGGCCAAGGACGCCGCCGAACAGCTCGGCCTGACCGCCCCGCGCCTGAAGAGCCTGGGCTTGGTGGACAAGGTCCTGCGTGAGCCCACCGGTGGCGCCCACCGCAACCCGAACCAGATGGCCAAGCGCCTCAAGGCCGTGCTGCTCAACGAGCTGGACGTGCTGGAGAAGCTGCCGGTCGATGAGCTGCTGCAGAAGCGCTACGAGCGCCTGCGCAGCTACGGGACCTACGAAGTGGCCTGACCGGGCTGCGGCGGAAACGGAAAAGCCGGACGCGTGAGCGCCCGGCTTTTTTTTGTGCAGCACACCGGCGGCGTGGCGCGGCTATAGGGCCGGCCGCTGGCCGGTTTTGACTGACTCAGAACGGCTTGGCGATCACCAGCCAGACCACGCCGATGAACAGCACCAGCGGCAGTTCGTTGAACCAGCGCAGCGCACGCGAGGACGGCAGCAGCTTGCCCTTCACCGCGCCTTTCAGCAGCCGCCCGGTCCACGAGTAATACACCAGCAGCAGCACCACCAGGCCGAGCTTGGCATGCAGCCAGCCCGCCGCACCGGGCGCGACCATGGTCGGAAAATCGGGAATCACGCGGTAGCCCAGCCACAGCACCACGCCCAGGATCAGCGCGAGGCCGAACATCATGTGGCCGAACTTGTACAGGCGCAGGCCCATCAGCTGCAGCCGCTCGGTCACCGGCAGCTGGCCGGCGGTCTCGCTGAGGTTGACCAGGATCCGGGGCAGATAGAACACCGCCGCCATCCACGCCACCACGAACAACAGGTGGAAGGTCTTGACCCAGTAGTAGGACTGCATGTGCTTGCTCCGGCGGCTGGCATGGGTTGGCCGCCATTCTCGCATGCCCGGCAGGGCCGCCCATGCGTGGCGGGCGCGACCCATCGCCACACCTCAACTACGCATCCGCGCGCCCACGCCGTACGATAAGCGCCGCTTTCACCCACGTGCATATCCCCATGGACAAAACCTACGACGCCGCTTACTTCCAGCGCTGGTACCAGCCTGACCAGACCGGTGGCGCCGCGCGCCTGGCGCGCAAGGTGGCGCTCGCGGTGGCCAGCGCCGAGTACTACCTGGAACGCCCGATCCGCAGCGCGCTGGATATCGGCTGTGGCGAAGGCGCCTGGCGTGCCCCGCTGCTCAAACTGCGCCCCCGCGTGCAGTACCTGGGCTTCGACAGCAGCGATTACGCCGTGCACCGCTACGGCCGCAGCCGCAACCTGCACCCGGCCAAGGTCGGCGATTTCGCCTGGCTGCGCCCGTGCGCACCGGTGGATCTGCTGATCTGCTCGGACGTGATGCATTACGTGCCCAGCCGCGAGCTGCGCCCGGCACTGGAGGGCTTTGCCGAACTGACCGCCGGCGTGGCCTTCCTGGAGGCATTCACGGCCGAGGATGACTTCGATGGCGACAACGAAGGCTTCCAGCCGCGCCCGGCGCGCTGGTACCGCAGCCAGCTCAAGCGCGTGGGGTTCACAGCGTTGGGCTCGCACTGCTGGCTGTCGCCCGCACTGGCCGGGCACGCGGCTGCACTGGAACGCGGCACGCCCTGAGTCTCGATAACAACTGAGACAGGACCCGCATTAAGGCGCCCGCGCGACGGGTACGCTATGCTGCGCGGCAACATAAGACCATACATATTGGACGTCATGCTATATCAGCTGCATGAGTTGACCCGCAACCTGCTCGCCCCGTGGGTGCACCAGGCCCAGGCCAACGCGAAGTTCTTCGCCAATCAAGGTCATTGGTGGTCGCAGATGCCCGGCGCGGATCGCCTGGCCGCTGTGAACGAGCTGTTCCACCGCATCGGCAAGGATTACGAGAAGCCCGAATGGGGCATCAACGAAATCGACGTCGAGGGCGAGCGCGTGCCGATCGTCGTCCACGAAGAGATCAGCAAGCCGTTCTGCAAACTGCTGCGCTTCAAGCGCCACAGCAATGAAGCCGACCAGCTGCACACGATGCTCAACCAGCCGTTCGTGCTGGTGGTGGCGCCGCTGTCTGGCCACCACGCCACGCTGCTGCGCGATACCGTGCGCACCCTGCTGCGCGATCACCGCGTGTACGTGACCGACTGGGTCGATGCGCGCATGGTGCCGGGCAGTGAAGGCGAGTTCGGGCTGGATGACTACATTGCCTATGTGCAGGAATTCATCCGCCACCTTGGCGCGGAAAAGCTGCACGTGATCAGCGTCTGCCAGCCGACCGTGCCGGTGCTTGCCGCCGTCTCGCTGATGGCAAGCCGTGGCGAAACCACGCCGCGGTCGCTGGTGATGATGGGTGGCCCGATCGATGCGCGCTGCAGCCCGACCGCGGTCAACAACCTGGCCACGCAGAACCCGATGTCGTGGTTCGAGAACAACGTCATCCACACCGTGCCGGCCACCTTCCCCGGCGCCGGCCGCCGCGTGTACCCGGGCTTCCTGCAGCACGCCGGGTTCCTGTCGATGAACCCGAGCCGCCACTTCAGTTCGCACTGGGATTTCTATGCCGACCTGGTCAAGGGCGACATGGAAGATGCCGACGCCCACCGTCGTTTCTACGACGAGTACAACGCGGTGCTCGACATGCCGGCCAAGTACTACCTGGACACGATCCGCGTGGTCTTCCAGGAGTTCCTGCTGCCGCGCGGCGAGTGGTACGTGCAGGGTGAACGCGTGGATCCCAGCGCGATCACCGGCACCGCACTGCTGAGCATCGAAGGCGAGCTGGACGATATCGCCGGCCTCGGCCAGACCGAAGCGGCGCAGGACCTGTGCACCGGCATTCCGGCCGCGCATCGCGAGCATTTCATCGTCGAAGGCGCCGGCCACTACGGCATTTTCAGCGGCCGCCGCTGGCGCGAAACGGTCTACCCCAAGGTGCGCGATTTCTTCGCGGCCCATGCGCAGAGCGTGGCCAGCAAGCCGAAAAAAGCCGCGAAGATCGCGAGCAACGTGACCCCGTTGCGCCGTAAAGCGGGCTGACGCCCGCTTGCCGACCGCCCCCCGACCAGGGGGCTTACGCTGTTGTTAGTGCCGGCCGCTGGCCGGCTGCGCTTTCATCCAGCAGCTTGGGGAGCCGGCCAGCGGCCGGCACTACCGGATCCTCGGGTTCCAACCTGTGGCCGTGGGTTACAGCCGCACCAGCAGATGCTTGGCCATCATCCCGTGCAGGTGGCCGATGCCACGCGCCAGGTGCAGCGTGGCGAACAGCAGCAGCACACCGATGATCGCCAGCAGCGGTGTGACCCAGAGCGGCAGCATCTGGATGCCGTCGATGTGGATGCCCACGTAGTCACTGGAGAACAGCGCCGCCACCGGTGCCCAGATGAAGCCGATCGAGGTCGACAACAACGTGGTGGCGATCGTGAAGTAGACGATGCCCAGCGGCAGCATCAGCACGAAGTACAGCAGCGTCAGCCAGGTGCGGCCATCGGTGAACATGTCGCCGATGCGCTGCAGCCAGCTGCGGCTGCGGTCGGAATACGTCGGCCGGCGCGGCATGCGCTCGCCGAGCAGGGCTTCGACCAACCGCCCTTCCAGCAGCGACAGACCGCGCACCGAGCCGAAGAACAACACTGCCACCGGAATGCCGATGATCAGCACCATCAGGCCCAGCGACAGCGACAGGCCGGTAACCACCCAGGTGAAGAAGAACGTACCGGTGGCCAGCGACAGGAGCATGTAGAAGAGCGCGCCATAGGTGCGTGCCTCCAGGGCGACACCGAAGAAGCGGGCCACGGCCGAGCGTGGCTTGGGCGGCGCCTGCGGCGGTGGTACCGAGGCGATGCCGGGGCTGGTGGCCGCTGCACGTCGGATCGGCGCAGCACCCGCGCTCGGCGTGCGCAGCGCACGGTTCACGGTGATTTCCGTTTCGCGGTAGATCTCGGCCACTTCTTCCGGCTCACCGTAGCTGCCGGCCACATCGGCGATCACCTCGGCCTCGCTGCGGCCCGGCTGTGCGGCCAGCTCCGAGCGCAGGTATTCCTCGGCGTCGTACAGGGCGTCCTGCACCATCGCCGGATCGGCGTCGTGCAGCGCCGCGCGCAGCTGTGCCAGATACGCGGGAATGGTGGTCGGCAAGGCCCGACCGGCCACGGATTCGATGTTCATGCGGTTACCCCTTCCAGGACGGAATCGACGGAATCACGGGTGGCACGCCACGCGGCGGTCCAGTGCCTGAGCACTTCACGCCCCGTGTCATTGATGCGGTAATAGCGGCGCGGTGGCCCGGCCACCGACGGTTCAACATGGCTTTCCAGCAACCCGGCCCCTTCCAGGTTGCGCAGCACCGGGTACAGCGCGCTCTGCTTGCCGCTCAGCACGCCTTCGCCGACCCGCTCCAGCTCCTTGGCGATCAGGTAGCCGTACAGCGGCTCGCCGGCCTTGGCCAGCACCGCCAGCAAGGCCAGCGAGACCGTGCCGGAACTGAGCTCCTTCTGGAACTTCTTGAGGTGGACATCGTCTTCGGACATGACCGGCCCTCCACTACGTTGAAGTCAACAGTAGTGCGAAGTCCGCTATAGCGAATGTGTCGTTAGTCACTCTGCCGGTTGGCGAGGGCCGGCTGACAACCAGGTCGGCGGACCCATTGGCTTGCTTGCCCCTCTGCGAGCCGCGGCATACTGTCGCCTTCCAATATCGCAGTGGCTGATCCAGCTGCCGCAGGCACGACGATCCCGGGAATATTCACTTATGACTGAACTTCACTATTGCGACTTCTGGTTTTCCGCAAAGAAGTCCGCGCGAAACATAATCAATGAATCCGAGGCCAAGTCGAGACACGAAAACCACGCTCGCTATACCGTTCTCGTTGGCTCCACCACCACTCCATCAGCGATTGTCGATGTGCTATTGGGCAAAGATATGATTGGCGTCGACTTTCTGGATGAACATCTAAGGGAGCGTCTGACGTATCAGTTCCAACGGGTGGCATCGGACAAGCTGTTCTTGAGCATGGTGGTGCATAGGGAATTCACTGGAAAGAGCGACAGCGTTGCTAAAGGAACTTGCTATATATTCAACGAAGATGGTCGGCTCACCATAATCAAGGAAGCTTTTTCGCCCCATCATCTGGAAGAGTGTTCGACTACGCACGACCCCATAGGCAACTACGAACCTGTTCCTGTCTTCGGCCATTACTCCGGTCTAATTGCAGAAGAAAGATAGATGTTGATGCCAGACCGATTGGATCGTCCAAGAGGCGGCGCGCAGGCTGACGCGATTGCCCCGTTGTCTGCCCTCGTCGGCCTCTCTCTTACACCGCAGTTCCGTGCGGCCTTCGTCAAGCAGCAGCGTGCATGATTCAGGCCCCACGTACCGACGCGAGCACCTGCGCGGCGACTGATTCCGGCAGGGTGTGCCTGCCCTCTTCAAGACGGCTGCTCAATGCCTGCCGGCGGGGAGCCCCCAACGGTGAGTAGTGGTGGCTCACCCGAAGCCAGTTCTCCACCAACCGCAGGTGCCAGGCTTGCTCATCGGCGCGCTGCGGCACCGCGTCCAGCAGTAGATCGAGGTGCTGCCAAAGGGGCAACCTGATCAACTGACTCAGCAGGCCTACCTGTGCCACGGCAGAAGGACCATCGTGGCAGAACGCCATCAGCCGGACCGGATCCAGCTCCGCGGCCCACAGTGCTGTCGCGCGGGCCCGCAGCGTGCTCACGGTCCGCCCTTGCTCCTCCAGTGCGGCTCGCAGCCAGTCCAGGCTGGCACCGTCCTCGGCCCGCAGCCAGCCGCGCAGGCAGTTGCGTCGATGGCGCGCCGATACCTGGGGCAGCAGGGTGCGCAATCCATGCACATCGCCAGCCTCGGCATGATCGCCAAGAGCCTCCAATGCCTCGCGCCAGCGCCCGCGTGTACGGTGCTTGAGCTCGTCGCGCCACAATTGGATTGCAGGGGTAGCCTGACGCTGTTGAAGCAACCACGCCGCCAACCTACGCACGCTGCGCGAACGGTCGAACGCAGCAGCGTCGATGTACACGTCGAGGCCAGGCGCTTCGCGTTCGACCAGCGCACGCAGTGCCGCGCCACGTACCCTGCTCGAGGGGGCGGACAATGCGAGGACGCATTGCGCTTCGACCTGTGCGGGCTCGCCGTGTTCCAGAAGATGGTCAAGCGCCAGATGCGAGACATGTGGATCACTGTCCAGCAGCGCGTGTGCGCGCAGTTCCGCCTGGTCCGGATGGATCTGCAGAGCGATGGCATAGGCCGCCAGCCGGGTTCGTGCATCTGGATGACCCAGCAGCCCTTCCAGCACGGCCTGAGCGGAGGGCAATGACAGCCAAGCATACAGGCTGCCCTCGAGCCAATCGGGTTGCGCGCGCTGTGTGTCCCGCAAGCGGACGGCAATCGGCCAGGCAGTCAGCACGTCATGCACCAGGCATTGCCCGAGCAGGGACATCACCACTTCCTGCGCTACCACACGCACTTCGGCTACCCAGTCATTGCAGCGGAGCAAGGCACAGGACAAGGTGAGATGGCTGGGCACCGAGGGCATCATCCGCAACGCGGCTTCGCGCGTGTGACCATTACCATCCGAGCCCGCCAGGAACAGTGCCACTGCCTGTACTTCAACCGGGGCATCCGGACAAGCCTGCAGGCAAGCGAGCAGTCCATCATCGTTGGGGGCCCACCAACTGCGTCGACGCTCATCAAGATCGAACAGGCCCCGTGGCGGCAACGCCTGCAGCCAGCACACGCGGTCCACACCTTCATCGACGACCCCCTTCAGGATCGGGTCGATCATCACGCGCAGTGCGGCTTCGGGCGCTTCCAGGTGCGACATCACCATCGCGTGCTTCCATGGGGAGGATGACCATCGTGCCGCACACGCATCGATCGGGCCAGCACGCCACCGTGGCGCAGGCGCGCACTCTCGCGCAGAATCAAGACATCGTTCATGTTCCGGGGATCCCATGCCACAGCATCGCCGCCTTGCCCTGACCGCCCTCGCCCTCGCCTGCCTGCTGCCCGCAGTAGCCAGCGCGGCCACGCCCTACCGCAGCCCGCAGCAGATTCTGGATGCCTCCCCGGCCAGCGATTGGCGCACGCCGGACCCGGCCAATGTGCTGTACATGAATCTGCCGGCCGGGCGCGTCACGATCGAACTCGCCCCGGCGTTCGCGCCGCAGCACGTGGCCAACATCCAGACGCTTGCCCACGAGCATTTCTGGGATGGCGAGAGCATCTACCGCGCGCAGGACAATTTCGTGGTGCAGTTCGGCGATGCCGACGCCGATGATGCCGCCAAGGCGAAGCCGCTCGGCAGCGCCACGCGCAAGCTCCCGGCCGAGTTCCAGCGCGACAGCAAGGGGCTCAAGGTCAGCCCCCTGCCCGACCGTGACGGCTGGGCCGACCAGACCGGTTTCGTCGACGGCTTCCCGGTGGGCCAGGACCGCGAGGACGGCAAGACCTGGCTGGCGCATTGCTACGGTGCACTGGGCGCCGGCCGCAGCAACGAGGAAGACAGCAGCATCGGCGCGGAACTGTACGTGGTGACCGGGCAGTCGCCGCGTCAGCTGGACCGCAACATCACCGTGGTCGGCCGCGTGCTGCAGGGCATGGAGCTGCTCAGCGCGCTGCCGCGTGGACCGGCCCCGATGGGCTTCTACGCCGATCCGGCGCAGCGCACCGCGATCCAGTCGATCCAGCGGGCCAGCGATGTACCGGCTGCGCAGCGACCCAAGCTGCAGGTGCTGCGCACCGACTCCAGGACCTTTGCCGATGCGACCGAAGCGCGCCGCAACCGCGTCGATGATTTCTACAAGCGGCCGGCCGGCCACATCGACCTGTGCAACATCCCGGTGCCGGTGCGATAAGGCCAAGCCACTGGCGCGTTGAACGTGCATGGGATTGGATATGCACGTCTCGGTCGTGCCGGCCGCTGGCCGGCCGATCGCCTCCGCAGAGGCGATCTCTATCGCTTCTGGGACACCGCCACACTCCCGAGAATGAGCACGCCCGCCACGACCATCGTGCCGGTCACCGGTTCGCCCAGGAACAGCCACGCGAACAGCGCACCGAACATCGGCACCAGATAGGTCACGGTCGAGGCACGGGCCGGGCCGATGCGGGCGATCAGGCGGTAGAACATCAGGAACGCCAGGCCGGTGCAGACCACGCCCAAGGCGATCGCGCAGGCCCAGGACAGCATCGGGATCGGGGCGGTCGGCCAATGGGTCAGCGCCATCGGCAGCAGCAGGATCGCCGCGCAGCCGAGCGTGGCACCGGCCGAGGCCGCCGGCGGCAGGCCGGTCATGTGGCGTTTCACCAGATTGACGCCCAGGCCATACAACAGCGCGGCCAGGGCACCGGCCATCACCGCCGCACCGATGCTCAGACCGGACACTTTGGCCGTGGCCAGCACCACCACGCCGGCGAAGCCGACCAGCAGGGCGATCGCGCGCCGCATGCCGATCTTTTCGCCGAAGAACAGGAACGCGATCAGCGCGGCGAACAGCACGGTCATCGCATTGCAGATCGCCCCGATCGCGGCCGGGGCGCGTTGTGCGGCCCAGGCGAACAGCACGAACGGGATGGCCGAATTGATCAGGCCGATCGGTGCCAGCCACAGCCAGCGACGCGCCGGGAACTGCGCGCGCGCCTGCCACAGGAACGGCAGCAGCACGAGCGCGCCGAGCAGCAACCGCACCTCCACCAGTGCGTACGGTCCGAAGGCCGGCACGGCCACCCGCATGAACAGGAATGAGCAGCCCCAGATCGCGCCGAGTACGGTCAGTTCCAGCGGGGTACGCCAATCGCGCTCCACCGTACCTGCGGCCAGCGGCGCCCCGCTCACGGTGGGCCTCCGCAGGGAAGCTGACACGCAGGGCGAGCGTTAAGGGACGGCAACATGCGCGTGAATCCGGGGGAGGAAGGGCGACAGCATCCGCCTGCCGTCACGCGCCCACAAGCGCGTAGTATCCGTGCAAGCCACAAATATGATTTGGGTCTCGACCATGATCCTTCGCCCTGCCCTGCTGCCCGCGCTGGGGGTGTTCGCGGTTGCCGCACGCCACCAGAACTTCGCCCACGCCGCCCAGGAGCTGCACCTCACCGCCAGCGCGGTCAGCCACCACGTGCGACGGCTGGAAGACCTGCTTGGAACCATCCTCTTCCAGCGCCATGCGCGCGGCGTGCGGCTGACCGCCGAAGGCCGCCAGTTGGCCGACGCGGCGGCGGCCGCGCTCAGTGATCTCAACGCAGTGGCCGGCAACCTGCATCCCCAGGCGGACATCGTGCCGCTGCGGGTCACCACCATCCGCTCGCTGTCGTACTGCTGGCTGATCCCGCGGTTGCCGCGCTTCACCCAACAGCATCCGCGCATGCGTATCGAGCTGCAGACCAGCACCGAGCTGGTGCGCTTCGACGAGACGGGTCCGGAACTGGGCATCCGTTACGGTCTTGGCCAGTGGCCAGGCATGACCGCGCATCACCTGATGGACGATGAACTCTGCCCGGTGGCCTCACCTTCCCTGGCGGGCGTCTCGACGCTGCGCGAACCGGCACAGATCGCCACCTTGCCGCTGCTCAGCGACATGTCGCCGCAGGGTTGGCGCGACTGGTTCCGGGCGGCGGGTGTGCGCGGGCTCGACCTGCCCTCGCTGCACACCTTCAGCGACAGCACCGATGCGATGCGCGCCGCGGTCTACGGCATCGGCGCAGTGCTGGCGCGCAAGCACATCGCCCAGCCCTACCTGCAGCGCTATGAGCTGGTGCGCCTGCCCGGCCCCGCACTCAAGGCGCGCTACGCCTACTATGTGGTCCACGCCGAACACCGGCCGCTCAGCCCGACCGCGCAGGCGTTCATGGACTGGCTCAAGCGCGAAGCACTGGATGAGCGCACCCCGCTGCCCGCCCTGCCCGATGAACTGCTGGGCCTGCCGCCTGCGGACCGCACGCACGACTGAACCGGGCGCCACGACCCGGCGCGCATCCTCACCCGACCTTTTCCGCGTGCTGGCTAGGCTGGAGTCCCTTTCCCCCGAGGCTCGACCCATGGCCCTGTTGCGACTGCGAATCACCGGCACCGAAGACGATGCACGTGCCATCACCGACCTGCTGCAGAGCATCGAGGGGATCGAACACGTCGAGGAAACCGACGACCTGATGCCGCACATGGACGACGACGATTCCAGCTCGGCCGGCCTGTCCGATGACATCGGCCCGGGCACGCACGAACTGGAAGTGGAAGTAGGCAACGCACTCGGCGCCCAGCGCGTGCGTGACGCGGTGCAGGAACTGGCGCTGGAGCTGGATGTCTTCGTGGAATACGAGCAGGACGAAGGCTGAGTCAACCGTCGTGCCGCGCTTTAGCGCGCGGCACGACCGGCATGGTCAGCGCGTGGCCGCCGCGGCCTTGCGACGTTTGCGGCGGCGCCACAGCGCCAGGCCCACGGCACCGACCGCCCACGCCACCACGCCGACCGGCAGCAGTGCCGCCACCGCGCGGATCACGAACGCGATGCTGGTGGTGAAGATCGATCCGAACTCACTGAACGCCTTGCCGATGTCGCTGCGGCTGCGCTGCCCCGCCGGACCTTCGAAGTGCAGGGTGACCAGCTGTGTATCGATCCGGCGACGCTGCTGCGCAGCCTCCTTGTTGGCCTGCTCCAGCCCGGCCTCGATCTCCGCCATGCGCTGCGAGACCGCCAACAGGTCGGCCACCTTCATGTCACTGCGCTGCTGATAGGCCTGCAGCTGCGCATGCTCTTTCTGCAGCCGGGTCTGGGTCAGTGCGGTGTCGGCCACCTGCTGGGCCAGATCTTCGGCATGGGTATTGCGCGAGGCCACATCGCCGCCTTCACCGGCCAGCGCGATGATCGGCTCGACGCCCTTGGGCGCGATGCGCACGCGGATGGAGCCGGAGCGGGTTTCACCGCCTTCCTCGCCCACCTGCAGCACCGCGCAATCACCGAACCGGTTGCTCTGGCAGGCCGCGGACACGGCCTTGACCCGCTCACTGATGCGCTTGGCATCCAGCTGGATGCGGATGTCGTGTTCATACGCCAGGAACGCGCCCTCGGGAGATGCCACGGCCCCGGCGGCCGCGTCGGCGGCGTAGTTCGGCCCGCTGCGGCCACAGGCCACCAGGCCCAACAACAGCATCCCTGCCAGCCCGGCGCGGGCCCGTCCTGTCCATCCAGTCACAGTGCAACTCCAGTCAATACGGCGATCTTCACGGCGCATGGTAATCCAATGGCACGGGGACAACGGGGGCCATCGGCCCTATGCTCGGGGATTGTCCCCAGTACAGGAACACCGATGCGCCAGCATCTGCTTGCCCTCGCCCTGATCGCCGCCCTTGGTGGCTGCCAGCAGGCCGACTCCCCGACGCCCACCACCGGCACCGAAGCGGCCACCCCGGCTGGCGATGCCGCGGTCGATGCGGCCTTCGCCGACCTGTCCAAGCGCGCCCTGGACACCTGGATGCAGCTCTCCCCGATCAGCGCCACGCAGATCGGCGACCACCGCTACGACAGCGAGATCGACGACCTGAGCGCGGCCGGCCAGCAGAAGGTGCTCACCGCGTACAAGGCACTGCTGGGCGATCTGGACAAGATCGACGTCAGCAAGCTCTCGCGCGAGAACCAGGTGGACGCGGCGATCCTGCGCAACCAGCTGCAGTCCGAGGTCTGGACTGCGGAAGTGCTGCAGTCGCCCAAGTGGGACCCGCAGATGTACAACGGCATGGCCGGCAGCGCGCTCTACGGCCTGATGGCGCGTGAGTTCGCGCCGCTGCCCGACCGCCTGAAGTCGGCGACCGCGCGCATGGAGAAGCTGCCGCAGATCTTCGCCCAGGCCCGCGAGAACCTGGACCCGGCCCGCGTGCCGAAGATCCATGCCGAAACCGTGGCCAAGCAGAACCGCGGCATCCTGAGCATCGTCGATACCTTCATCACCCCGCACATCGGTGAGTTGCCGGCCGAAGACCAGAAGCGCCTGCAGGCTGCGATCGAGGGCCTGAAGAAGGCCGTCGACGAACAGCAGACCTGGCTGGACAAGACCCTGGTGCCCAACGCCAAGGGGGACTTCCGCATCGGTGCGGAGCTGTACGACCAGAAGCTGAAGTTCGCGCTGAACTCCTCGCTCTCGCGCGCCGAGATCGGCGAGCGCGCGCGTGCCGAGCTCAAGCGAGTGCGCCAGGACATGTATGGCATCGCGCAGACCGTGCTCAAGGACAAGCCCGGCGCCCCGGCGCTGCCGGCCAACCCCAGCGACGAGCAGCAGCAGGCCGCGATCGAAGCCGCGCTGGAGCTGGCCTATGCCGACAAGCCGGCACGCGACAAGGTCGTTGAAGACGCCAAGGCCGCGCTGGAGCAGTCCACCGAATTCGTGCGCAAGCATGACCTGATGACCCTGCCCGATTCGCCGGTCGACATCATCCTGATGCCGGAATTCCAGCGTGGCGTGGCCGTGGCCTACTGCGATTCGCCGGGCCCGCTCGACAAGAACCTGAAGACCTTCTATGCGGTCTCGCCGATTCCGGACGACTGGACGGACAAGCAGGTCGATTCGTTCCTGCGCGAATACAACAGCCGCATGATCCACCTGCTGAGCATCCACGAAGGCACTCCGGGCCATTACCTGGAAGGCTGGCACTCGGGCAAGTTCCCCTCCACGCTGCGCGCGGTGCTGCGTTCGGGCCTGTTCGCCGAAGGCTGGGCGGTCTACACCGAGCGGATGATGCAGGAGCAGGGTTATCTGGACAACGATCCGCTGTTCCACCTGGTGCAGCTGAAGTTCTACCTGCGCACCATCTCCAACGCGATCCTGGACCAGGGCGTGCACGTGGACAACTGGACGCGTGAGCAGGCGATGCACCTGATGACCCACGACGCCTTCCAGCAGGAAAGCGAAGCCTCGGGCAAGTGGGTACGTGCGCAGCTGACCTCCGCGCAGCTGCCGACCTACTTCGTCGGCGCGCAGGAACACTTCGATACCCGCAAGGCCGTGCAGGACAAGCAGGGGGCCAAGTTCAACCTGAAGGCCTACCACGACCAGATGCTGTCCTACGGCGCCCCGCCGGTGCGCTTCGCGCGCCAGCTGATGCTGGACCAGCCGATCGAGTAAGCACTGCCTCGTTCCTCGTCAGACAGGCAAACGGCCCGGGGTGACCCGGGCCGTTTCTTTTCTGCGGGACGGGCATGACGCGACTTACGCGTCGGCAGCCACGAAGCCCCCGGTCTGCCGCGCCCACAGCCGCGCATACAACCCGCCGGCCGTGATCAGCTCGGCGTGCGTGCCGGTTTCCACGATGCGGCCCTGATCCATCACCACCAGCCGGTCCATGCGCGCGATGGTGGACAAGCGGTGCGCGATCGCGATCACCGTCTTGCCGGTCATCAATTCATCCAGGTTGTCCTGGATCGCCGCTTCCACTTCCGAATCCAGTGCAGAGGTTGCCTCGTCCAGCACCAGGATCGGGGCGTCCTTGAGCAGCACCCGCGCGATCGCGATGCGCTGGCGCTGGCCACCGGACAGCTTTACCCCGCGCTCGCCGACATGCGCGTCGTAACCACGGCGCCCTTCCCCATCGACCAGCGTATCGATGAAGGCCGAGGCGCGTGCCTTGGCCACCGCGGCATGCAGCTGCTCCTCGGTTGCATCCGGACGCCCGTACAGCAGGTTGTCGCGGATCGAGCGGTGCAGCAGCGAGGTGTCCTGGGTGACCACGCCGATCTGCCGGCGCAGGCTTTCCTGGGTGACCCCGGCGATGTCCTGCCCATCGATGCGGATCTGCCCGCTTTCCAGGTCGTACAGCCGCAGCAGCACATTGACCAGGGTCGACTTGCCGGCACCCGAGGGACCCACCAGACCGATCTTCTCACCGGGCTTCACCTGCAGGTCCAAGCCGGCGATCACGCCTCCGCGTTTGCCGTAATGGAAATGGATGTGATCGAAATGCACGCCGCCCTGGCTGACCACCAACGGCACGGCATCGGCGCGGTCCTGCACCGTCAGCGGCTGGGAGATGGTGGTGATGCCGTCCTGCACCGTGCCGATATCTTCGAAGATGCCGTTGATCGTCCACATGATCCAGCCGGACATGTTGTGGATGCGGATCACCAGGCCGGTGGCCAGGGTGATCGCACCGACGCTGATGTGGCCGCCGTTCCACAACCACAGCGCCAGGCCGCAGGTGCCCACGATCAGGAAGCCGTTGACGATGGCGATGGTGACTTCCAGCCCGGTGGTGACCCGGGTCTGGCCGCGGTGCTTGGTGGCCAGTTCGTCGATCGCCTCGGCCACGTAGGCCTGCTCGCGCCCGCCATGGGCGAACAGCTTCAGCGTGGGCACGTTGGTGTAACCATCCACGATGCGGCCCATCGCTTTGGAGCGCGCTTCGGAGGCGATCCACGCACGCTCTTTCGCCCGCGGCACGAAGTACCACATGATCACCGCGTACCCGGCCATCCACAGCCCCAGCGGGATCATCAGCCGCCAGTCCGCCTGCGCGAACAGGTACAGCGCAGTACCGGTGTAGACGATGATGTACCAGAGCGAATCGACCATCTGCACGGCCGATTCGCGCAGCGAGGTGCCGGTCTGCATCACCCGGTTGGCCATGCTGCCGGCGAAATCGTTCTGGAAGAAGCTCAGGCTCTGCCGCACCACATAGTTGTGCATCAACCAGCGCGAGCGGTTGCTCAGGCCCGGTACGATCGCCTGGTTCACCAGCAGGCTGTGCAGCGAGACCAGCAGCGGCCGCGCGATCAGGGTGATGCCGGCCATCCACATCAATGTATTCGCATGCCGGGCGAAGAAATCGCTGCCGGGCTGCTCGGCGACCATGTCCACGATGCGGCCAAGGAAATCGAACATCGCCACTTCGACCAGCGCCAACAGCAGGCCGGCGATCAGCGTGGCCAGCAGCACCGGCCACACCGGGCGTAGATAGTGGATATAGAACGGCACCACCTTGCGCGGTGGCATGCGCGCATCGATCGGCGGGAAAACCGGAATCAGCGATTCGAACCAGCGGAACATCGCAGTGCACCGAAAACAAAACAGGCCGCGATTATCCCACCGCGGCCTGCTGTTTTACTCTCACCTCCCTCACACGCCGGCGACGGGGTTCAGCCCTTGGCCTCCGGCGCGATCGGCGTCAGCAGCAGGTCCTGGAAATCGAAGCTGAAATCGGTCAGCGAAGATGCCGCCTGCATGCGGACCTCGCGGACCTTGCCGTCCGGATCGAGACTGAAATTCACGAACGCATCGGCGTTGAGTGACCGGTCGTCCCAGCGCACCAGGAAAGTATCGTGCTGCCAATGTTCCAGCGTGCCGATCAACTGCGCGGTCTTGCCGAAGCGCAGGCGCAGTTTGCCGCGCTGCTGCTCAACGAATACCTCGCCGTACCATGCGTCGCGGTAGCCGCCTGCATAGCGTGCCAGCGGCAGCGACGGCTTGGATGTCGCATCGCGTGCGGCCAGGTGCTTGGCCCAGCCCTCGTCCGCCTTCTCCTGCGACTTGGCCACGGCGGCTGCGTACGCGGCGACCCAGTCGGTGGCCGGTGCCTGCAGATAGGCATCCAGCGCTTCCATCGTGATCGCGTTGAAGGCCGCGCCCACTTCCTGGTTGGTCAACACCACGATGCCCAGCTTCTGCGCCGGCACCAGGGTCACGCGCGAGACCATGCCCGGCCAGCCGCCGGTATGCCAGACCAGTTTCTGGCCCCGGTAATCGCTCAGGCTCCAGCCCTCGCCATAGCCGGCGAAGTTCGGCCGTGCCGCCGCCAGCTGCGGCACGCTCGGCTCGGGCACCACCTGCGGGGTGATCATCTGCCACATCGCTTGCTGGGTCTTGGCGGTGAACAGCGGCTTCCCGTTCTCCAGCGTGCCCTGGGCCAGCTGCACGTTCATCCAGCGCGCCATGTCGTGCACGCTGGAATAGATGCCGCCGGCGCCGGCGTTGTTGGACCAGGTCAGCGGCGCGACGGTGCGCAGCTGGCTGAAATCATACTTGGCGTGCCCCACTGCAGCGTTGTCGCCGGGCTGCAGATGATCGGCGTTGTAACGGGTGCCTTGCATGCCCACCGGGGTGAAGATGTGCTGCTGCAGGAAGTCCGCATAGGTCTGCCCGGACACCTGTTCGATCACCTGCTGGGCGACCGCGTAGAGAATGTTGTCGTAGGCATAGCGATCACGGAAGCCCGCCTTCAACGGCACCTTGCCCAGCCGCTGCACCACCTCTTTGTTGCTGTAGGAAGTGGTCGGCCAGAACAGCAGGTCGCCCGCGCCCAGGCTCAGGCCACTGCGGTGCGACAGCAGATCGCGGATGCGCATTTCGCCGGTCACGTACGGATCGGACATGCGGAAGCCGGGCAGATGATCGATCACGCGATCGTCCATCTTCAGCTTGCCCTGCTCGGCCAGCAGATTCAGCGAGGTGGCGGTGAACGCCTTGGTATTGGAGGCGATCGCAAACAGCGTATCGGCCTGCACCGGGTCCGGCTTGCCCAGCTCGCGCACCCCGTAGCCGCGCTCCATCACCACCTTGCCATCCTTGACCACCGCCACGGCGATGCCGGGGATGTCGAACTCGCTGCGGGCGCGTTCGATGGTGGCGTCCAGCCGCTGCAGTTCGGCCGGCACGGCGGCCGATGCCAAGGGTGCGCATGCCAGCAGCACGGCGCCTCCGATCCAGGATGTCTTCAAGCAGTGTCTCCGGTTGCGTGTGGCGGGGGCGTCGAGGGTGCCGATGCCCCGGTTTCGCACGATGGTAACGCGGCCCGGATCAGGCTCGCCTGTGCCAGAAGGAGGCCCGCCATGACCGCGCCCGCCGAGACCATCGCCACCGTCATTCCCTGCCTGCGCTACCGCGATGCGCACGCCGCCATTGCCTGGCTGCAGCGCGCGTTCGGCTTCCAGAAACAGGCGGTCTACGCCGATGGCGATACCGTTCACCACGCCCAGCTGGTCTACGGCCACGGCATGATCATGCTCGGCTCGGTCGACAACGACAGTGAGTGGGGCCGCTACAGCGTCCACCCGGACGAGGTCGGCGGTCGCCAGACCCAGAGCGCCTGCGTGATCGTCGCCGATCCGGATGCGCATCATGCGCGCGCCGTTGCCGCCGGCGCGCAGATCGTCATGGACATCGCCGACCAGCCCTATGGCGGCCGCGGCTATGCCTGCCGCGATCTGGAAGGCTACCTGTGGTGGTTCGGCAGCTACGACCCATGGGTCGACCACGCGGACGGCGCATGAGCGCTGCGGCCGGCTCCATCCGCACGGGTATCGGTGGCTGGGTCTTCCCGGCGTGGCGCGCCGGCACGTTCTATCCGGCTGGATTGCCGCAGCGCGAAGAACTGGCCTACGCCAGCCAGCAGTTGGGCTGCATCGAGATCAACAGCACGTTCTATCGCGCGCAGAAGCCGGCCATCTATGCCCAGTGGCGCGCGCAGACGCCCGAGGGCTTCCGTTTCTCGGCCAAGGCGCCACGCACGATCACCCAGACCCATGACCTGACCACGGTGGGCGAACGTGCCGAACGTTTCATCGAGGGCATCCGCGTTCTGGAGGACCGGCTGGGGCCACTGATCTGGCAGTTCGGCGACAGCCATCCCGCCGGTGCGGCCGAATTCGATCGGTTCCTGGGCATGCTGCCGCGCAAGGTCGACGGCCACCGCCTGCAGCACGCACTGGAGGTGCGCAACCCCGCGGCATGGACGCCGGCGCTGCTGACCGCTGCCCGTGCGCACGGTGCCGCGCTGGTGTTCAGTGGCTCGGATGAGTACCCCAGTTTCGCCGACCCCACCGCCGACTTCATCTATGCGCGATTGATGCACTCACGCGCGAACCTGCGTGCCGGCTACCCGGCACGGGCGCTGGAACAGTGGTGCCTGCGTGCGATGCGCTGGGCCCGCGGCGAAGACAACCCGGACCTGCCCCACCTGGCTGCCGAACTCCCCGCGCAGCCACCGCGCGAGGTGTATGTGCTGTTCATCGGTGCGGCCAAACAGCGCAATCCCGGCGCGGCGATGGCGCTGCGCGATCAGCTGCAGCTGCTCGGCGGCAGCTGATGCGTTACCGGTTCCGGCGGCGCGCGGCCAAGGCTCCATCCAGCCACCACAGCAGCGCACCGCACACGACGAATACCACCCCCACGGACAGCGCATTGCGCGCGACCAGCGCGATGCCCAGCGCGCGCAGGTCCAGGAAGGGATACGGGTACTGCCCACTGAGCCGCCCGACCAGCAGGGCCCAGCCCAGGTAGACCGTCGGGAACGCCAGTGCGCTGAGCAACCCACGCCTATGCAGGCCGCCATGCGGCCCGGCCAGCCAGCCAAGCAGATACAGCATCGGCACCGCGTAATGCAGACCCGTATCGGCCCACCACTGTGCGCCCTGCGGGTCCCACAACGGAGCCAGGAGGGTCACGTAGATCAACCCGGTGATGCCGATGAACAGCGCCACGGCCGCGCGTGGGACCGGGCCGGCCAGCCCGTCACGGCGGCCGCGGGCCAGTGCCAGGCAGACGGCGGCAACGCCGATGTTGCTCAGGATGGTGAAGTAGCCCAGGTAGCGCAGCGTCGCGTCCGCAGCACCCAGGCCCGGTGTGTCGAGCAGCAACGTGTACTGCAGCAGCAGTGCCGCCACGGCGATCACCGCAGTGAGGCCGGCCAAGGTGCGAAGGGTGCGGGGCAGTCCGGCGGGGACAGGGGCGATAGGCAGGCGTGTCATCGCTGCAGAATGCCACGACCCCGCGCTGGATCGCGTGGAAAGCATCCTTCGCGGCGCGGCGTGTCGCACAATAGGCGGATGCCGATGACCGATACCCGCAGAGCCCTGCTGCAAATCCATTTCTGTGTGCTGCTGTGGGGCGTCACCGCCATCCTTGGCAAGCTGATCACCCTGCCCGCGCTGCCGCTGGTGTGGTGGCGCATGTTGCTGGTGGTGGCGATGCTGGCCCTGGTGCCGCGCGTGTGGCGCGGGCTGCGCCAGCTGTCGCCGCGGCTGGTGGCCGGCTACTGCGGTGTGGGCGCGCTGGTCGCGCTGCACTGGCTCACGTTCTATGGCGCGGTCAAGCTGGCCAATGCCTCGGTGGCGGCCACCTGCATCGCGCTGGCGCCGGTGTTCACCGCGGTGATCGAGCCCTGGGTGGCCAAGCGCCCCTTCCAGTTCCGTGAGCTGGCCTTCGGGATCCTGGTCCTGCCGGGCGTCGCGCTGGTGGTGGGCGGCGTGCCCGATGGCATGCGCCTGGGCGTGCTGATCGGCGCGCTGTCGGCGCTGCTGGTGGCGATCTTCGGCTCACTCAACAAGCGCCTGGTCAGCCATGCCGACCCGCTCACCGTGACCGCGCTGGAACTCGGTGCGGGCACGCTCACCCTGACCCTGCTGGCGCCGGTACTGCCCTTCCTGCTGCCCGCCCTGGCCAGCGACCTGTGGGTGATCCCGGACCTGCACGACGGCCTGCTGCTGTTGACCCTGGCCGGGCTGTGCACGCTGCTGCCGTTCGCGCTCGCGCTGGTCGCGCTGCGCCACATCAGCGCCTACACGTCGCAGCTGGTGACCAATCTTGAGCCGGTCTACGCCATCCTGCTGGCGATGGTGCTGCTCAGCGAGCAACGGGAGCTGACCCCGCTGTTCTATGCCGGCGTGGCGATCATCGTCGGGGCGGTGTTCCTGCACCCGCTGCTCAACCGCCGCCGGAAGGTGCAGCACCCGGAACTGATGGCGACGTCCGAGGCACGCAACATCGCCGATTGAGCGGGCGTACCCGCCAACACCCGGTCCCTGCCGCGGATACGACCCGTGCACATCAGTCGGCGCGGATGACCCGGTTGCGCCCCTCGCCCTTTGCCCGGTACAGCGCCGCATCGGCGCGGGCCAGGGTCTGCTCGATCGCATCACCGTGACGGTGCGCGGCCACCCCGATGCTGATCGTCAACGGCAGGCCCAGCGGCAGATCGGCTACCGCCATGCGCAGGAAATCGCACTGCAGCTCTGCCGTGGCCAACGGCGTGTCGGGCATCAGCACCACGAACTCTTCGCCGCCGTAGCGCGCGGCCAGGCCATGCCCGGCGAAGTGCGCGCGCAGCAGGCGGGCCAGTTCAGCCAGCACGTGATCGCCGGTGGCATGACCGTACAGATCGTTGACGGTCTTGAAGTGGTCGATGTCGAGCAGCGCCACCGCGGTCGCGCGCGGGTGACCCTCGGCATCCACCACCGCCGCCTCCAGCGCGGTGCTCATCGCGCGGCGGTTGGGCAGGCCGGTGAGCGGATCGGTGCGGCTCTGTTCGGCCAGATCGGCGTTCTGCTGTTCCAGCAGTTCGTTGTACTCGGCCAGACGCTGCTCGTACCAGGCGCGATCGGTCATGTGCTGCTGTATTTCATGCGCGTACCGGCGCAGCTCCATCACCAGCGAAACCTGCCGCGACAGCGCCGACAGGGCATCGCGCTGGCCGGGGCTGAGCTGCCCGGGGGCGGCATCGAACACGCACAGCGTGCCCAGGGGCAGGCCGTCACTGCTCAGCAGCGGCGCGCCCGCATAAAAACGGATATGCGGCTCATCGACCACGATCGGGTTGTCGACAAAGCGTGGGTCGGTTCGCGCATCCTCGACCACCATCACCTGGTCCGGCTGCAGGATGGCGTGACCGCAGAAGGAGATGTCCCGGGTGGTTTCGGGTGCGTCCAGCAGCTGCCGCGCCTTGAACCACTGGCGGTCCTGGTCGACCAGGGTCACCGCGCCCATGTGGGTGCCGCACAGCGCGGTGGCGATCGTGACCAGATCATCAAAGGACCGCTCGCGCGGCGTATCCAGGATCTGATACCGCTGCAGCGCCAGCAGGCGCTGTGCTTCGTTGTCCGGCTTGGACGGCTTGATCATCGTGGCAGGCGGTGGCGTGTGCCGGATCAGTCTAGCCCGGGTACGGCGTCACGGCGTGACGCACAGCATCACCAGTCCAGCTGTTTGGGCAGCAGGCCGTTGAGCTCGGCATCGGTGAGATTGCGCCACTGCCCCGGCTTGAGCGCACCGAGTTTGATGTTGTCGATGCGCACGCGGCGCAGCTGGGTGACCCGGAAGCCGAACGCGGCCGCCATCAGGCGGATCTGCCGGTTCAAGCCCTGCTGCAGCGTGATCCGGAACCCGAACTTGGCCAGCTTGCTGGTCCGGCACGGCAGCGTGACCTCATCGCGGATGCGCACGCCGCGGGCCATGCCACGCAGGAACTCGTCGGTGACGGCCTTGTTGACCGCCACCATGTATTCCTTCTGGTGCCCGTTCTCGGCGCGCAGGATCTGGTTGACGATGTTGCCGTTGCTGGTCAGCAGGATCAGGCCTTCGGAATCCTTGTCCAGGCGGCCGATCGGGAAGATGCGCTGTTCGTGGCCGACGAACTCCACGATGTTGCCCTTGACCGAACTTTCGGTGGTGCAGGTGATGCCCACCGGCTTGTTCAGCGCGATATAGACATGCTTGCGGCCGCCGGCCTTCTTCGCTTCGCGCGCGCGCAGCGGCTGGCCGTCGACCAGCACCACGTCCTGTTCGCCCACCACCGCACCGGTACCGGCCGGATGGCCATTGACGGTGACGCGGCGTTCGCCGATCAGGCGGTCGGCTTCGCGCCGGGAACAGAAGCCGGTGTCGGCGATATGCTTGTTGAGTCGGGTTGTCATCGGCCCATTATCGGGCAAAAGGCGGCCGCTGCTGCGTTTTTCCGCGTGCCGGCGGTTCAGGCCGGCAGCGGATCGCCGGCGGTCGTGGTGCGCTCGCCGTCATGGATCTGGTTGCGACCGTTGCGCTTGGCGCAATACATGGCGTGGTCGGCCCGGCGCAGCAGCCCGGCCAGGTCGTCGCTGCCCGGCTTGAGCACGGCCAGGCCGATGCTGGCCGAGACCGTCAGGCCGGCAATGCCGAGTGCCTGGGTGACGGCCGCCACCTGCTGGCGCACCGTCTCCAGCCGCGCCACCGCGGCGGCATGGCCGGCGCCGGGCAGCAGCACCAGGAATTCTTCACCGCCCATCCGGATCACATCGTCGTGATTGCGCACCGAACCGCGCAGCGCGCGCGCCACCGCGACCAGCACCTGATCGCCGACGTCGTGGCCGAACTGATCGTTGATGTCCTTGAACAGATCGATATCCAGGAAGCCGATCGCCAGTGCGTGCGGCTCCTGGCGCGCCCGTTCCAGGTATTCGGCGAGCAGGCGCAGGCCGGCGCGGCGATTGGGCAGGCCGGTCAGCATGTCGGTATCGGCGAGCTGGCGCATTTCATCGCGCTGGCGGCGCAGCCGGCCCAGCCGCAGGTTCAGGGCATAGGCGGCCATCATCAGGAACCAGGTCGCCGACAGCTGCAACGCTTCGATCCGATAGGCCACCAGCCACTGCGCATCCAGCGCATCGGCCCCGATCATGATCCACCAGGGGGCCAGCGCGGCCAGCCCCGGCAGAGCATGCGCATCGCGCTGCCACAGCCCCCACAGGCCTGCGCCGAGGCACAGCGTGCAGGCCCCCAGGAAACTCCACTCCAGTACGAGCGCCACGATGCCCAGCCCGGTCAGCCCCCACAGCGGCACACTCAGGCCGAGCGCGATCAGCCCCCAGAGCACGAGGTGCTGCGCCGGGCGCGAGCGTGGCCACCGCCGGTCGCCGCCATTGAGCCGCCACAGGATCGGCAGCAGCAGCGCCTGGCTGAACGCAGTGAGTGCGATCAGCCACCAGGAGGCACGGTCCTGCACCGGCAACCACGGCTCGGGATAGCCACTCAGCCCACCAAGGACCGCCTGCCAGAGCACGAACACCAGACAGGCACCCACATACACCAGGAACGAGCGGTCGCGGGTGGTGGCCCAGCCCATCAGCGCCGACAGCGCCAGGGCGATCGCCACCGCGATGCACGCCGCGCGCATCAGCAGCCGGGCGGTGTCGTTCTGCTGCACCGGGCTGGGGGCGCCGAGCTGGATGGTCGGCACCCAGCGGTTCTTCAGCGGGCGGGTCCAGGACACCACGATCGGTTCGTGATCGCCGGCCTCGGGAACCACCACCAGCCCGACCCCCGCACGGAAGCGCGAATCACGGGTCCGCGCATCGTGCATGCTGCCGCAGATCTCGCGGTCGCCGTGGCTGATGCGGACCTCGCCGGTGAGCACGCCGAACACATCCACGGCCTGGGGCTTGCCCGACCAGCCGGCGGCCGGCGCCGGAATCGACAGCACTTCCTGGTGGCGTGCCAGCACATCCGGCGTACAGGCGCGCTGCGGTGTCACCTCATCGGTGGCCCCACCCAGCAACAGGAAGTCCTGCCCCACGCGCGGCGCGGCCTGCAGGCTCCAGGGCAACAGCCACAGCAGCACCAGCGCAAGCGCCATCCACCCGATTGAATACCCGCCCCCGTTGCTCACACCTGCGCCCTGCCCGCCCGTGTTCGTCCGCGCACACCGTGTCCGCAACCGTCGGCGGCGATTATCGCATCATGGCACGCCCCGCCAGGCCTCGGAGGGCCGGCCCGCGCCCACCGGCCGGATCGCCAGCTGGGTCATCCGCTCCAGCGGAATCGGCCGTTCGATCGCATACCCCTGCAGGCCCTCCACGCCCATCTGGGCCAGCTGATCGGCGACCACCGCCGATTCCACCCATTCGGCCACCACCATCATGTGCAGCTCGCGGCCGACCTCGGTGATCGCCCGCACGGCGGCACGGTTGACCGGATCCAGGTTCATGTCGCGCACGAATACGCCGTCGATCTTGAGCATGTCCGCCGGCAGTTGCCGCAGGTAGGCGAACGAGGACAGCCCCGAGCCGAAATCGTCCAGCGCCATGCGGCAGCCACGCGCTTTCACCGCGTC
Organism: Stenotrophomonas sp. IS26; assembly: GCF_054188265.1. Lineage (NCBI taxonomy): Bacteria > Pseudomonadati > Pseudomonadota > Gammaproteobacteria > Lysobacterales > Lysobacteraceae > Stenotrophomonas > Stenotrophomonas sp. IS26. The sequence continues at coordinate 129,089 of NZ_JBSZJV010000009.1, read as the reverse complement.
GATGAAGGCGCGTGCCTGATCCAGGTGCTGACCGCCGCGGTCTCGGTGATTTCAAAGCACAGCTTGCGCGCCAGGCCGCGGTTGCGTTCGAGCAGATCGGTGACGAAGGCCAGGAAGCTCGGCTCGGCGATCGACTGCGCGGACACGTTGACGTTGCACAGGCCCAGCTGCTGCACATGGCTCGGGCACACCTGCAGGTGCCGGAACAGCAGGGACAGCACATGCCGGTCCAGTGCCATGCCCATGCCGTATCGCTCCACCGCGCCCATGAACTCGGCCGGCCCCTGCAGCGCGCCTTCCGGGCTGCGCATGCGCACCAGCACTTCGTAATGCAGGAACTCCGGATCGCCGACCCGCTCGATGCGCTGTGCATACAACAGCATGCGGTTCTCGGCCATCGCGCTGGAGACATTGGCCAACCGCTCCGCTTCGCGCCGCCGCTCATCCAGTGCCATGCGGCTCTCGTTGTAGCAGTGCACCCGGTTGCGGCCGGCCTCCTTGGCCGCGTAGCAGGCACTATCGGCGGCGCTCATCAACCAGTTCACATCCGGCGCATCCGGGCTGATCTCAACCACCCCGATGCTGCAGCTCACCCGGGGTGCGCCGTCGCCCTGCTGGATGCTGACCTGGCCAAGCGTGCGCACCACCCGCTGCAGCACCTGCTTGGCTTCATCCTGCCCGGCATTGGCCAGGAACAAGGCGAACTCGTCGCCGCCCAGGCGGCCGACCCAGTCGCCATCACGCACCGCCCCCACCAGGTAATCGGCGAAGCTGCGCAGCAGCTGATCGCCGGCAGCGTGGCCGAGCCCGTCGTTGACCAGCTTGAAGTAGTCCAGATCGATGTAGCACAGCGAGTGGGTGCCGCCCTCGGCACGTACCGCCACCAGCGCCTGTTCGAGCAGCCGCTCGATCTCGCGGCGGTTGATGAGCCCGGTCAGCGGGTCGTGACTGGCGTGGTGCTCCACCTCGCGTGCCAGGGCATGGTTCTGCGAAACATCTTCCACCAGCGCGAACACCGCCGGCGCCCGCGCCCGGGTGTGCACCACGGTACCGCTCCAGCGCCCCCACATCAGGCTGCCGTCAGCGCGCAGGAAGCGCAGCTCGCCCGGGCGCAACTGGCGCGGCCAGTCGATCCGGCCGCGCTCGTCCAGGATCAGCTCGCCCTCCACCAGCAGATCGGCCAGCGACAGACTGAGCAGGGCCTCGCGGCGCTGGCCCAGGATATCGGCCATGGCCTGGTTGGCCTCCATGATGCCGCCGTCCTCATCCAGCTTGAGCATGCCCACCGTGGCCTGGTAGAACGCGGCGCGGAATCGGCTCTCCTGTTCGGTCAGGTCGTTGCGCACGCGGCGCGCCAGCAGCACCGCGACCAGGGTGATCGCCAGCACCGACAGGCCACCGACGATGAAGGTCGTCATGCGCACCATCGCCGCGGTGTGCAGCAACGCGCTGGAGAACGCACGCGCCTGGTTCTGCATGCCCACATCCAGCGCCTGCACCCGGCGCAGCAGGGCCTGCTGCACCGCCGGTGTCAGTGTGCCGGCGGCATGCCCGGCCTGGACCCGGTCGGTGATGGCCACCAGTTGCAGCAGATCGTCATCGGTGTCGCGCCACAGGCGTACCGCATCGCGGAAATACGGCTGATCGCGCAGGTAGCGATACGAGAGAATCAAACGGTTGATGTCGCCACGGGCGTTGCCGCCTTCAATGAAGCCCTGGCGTGCTGCGGCGATGTCCGGGTCGGCCTGCTCGAGGGCACGGCGGGCGGTGAGGTCGCCCAGTGGCACCCGCAGCGCCTGCCGGGTCGCGCCCAGGTCAACGGCATCACCCGAGGCGATGTACCGCGACAGCGCGTGAGTGGCCTGCTGCTGGCCGCGCGACCAGTGGCTCTGGCCCATGATCCATGCCGTGGAGGCGGCCTGCAGCTCCTGGATCACCGCGGAAATCCCGACCAGGCCGATGGCCATGCCGGTCAACAACACAAAGCGCAGGGTCAGCCCCCGCATCGAATACGGTATCGCGGTGCCGCCACTCTCCCTGCGACCTCCAGACATCGCCGATCCCCCCCGGGGCTGCGGATGTGGAAACTCATTCCATTGGAGCATGGTCCAATCCGCAGGCTAGGGCCAGCACTGTTGAGACGGTGCGAAACCGGCGGACCGGGACGCGGAGGCCGGATACGACGACGCCAGCCCGGAGGCTGGCGTCGCGTTGATCACCCTGGGGCGATCAGAAGTTGCGCGGACCGCGCGGCTTGAAGCCGTCACGACGCGGCGGGCGGTCGTTGCCGCCCGGGCCGCTGCGCGGGCCACCCGGACCGCCCGGACCACGCGGCTTGCCCTGGCCGAACTTCGGCTTGAACGGCGGACGCGCGGACGGGGTCAGGTCTTCACCCGGCTCGACCTTGCGCATCTGAAGCTGCTGGCCCGAGACCCACACCTTCTTCAGGTGGGTCAGCAGGTCCTGCGGCATTTCGGCCGGCAGGTCCAGCACCGAGAAGTCGTCATGGATGTCGATGCGGCCGATGAAACGGCTTTCCAGGCCAGCTTCGTTGGCGATCGCGCCGACGATGTTGCCCGGCTTCACGCCGTGGACGTGGCCCACTTCGATGCGGAAGGTTTCCATGCCCGGCTCGGCGGCACCGCGCGGGGCGATGTCACGGCGCGGGGCGCGCTCGGCGCCGCCTTCGCTGTTGCCGAAGTCGCCTTCCGGACGCGGCGGGCGCGGGCCACGGTCGTCTTCACGGCGCGGACCCCGCTCGAAGCGCGGCTCGAAACGGGCCGGGCGCTCGCCACGGTCGTTGCTGCGCTCGTTGCGCTGATGCGGGGCACGCTCTTCACGGGCACCACGGACCGGCGGGGTCAGCAGGAACGGCGAATCGCCCTGCAACAGCTTGGCCAGCGCGGCGGCGATCTCGATCGCCGGCACGTTCTTCTCGCCTTCCAGGCGCTGCAGCAGGTCGCGGTAGAACTCGGTGCCACCGGCATCGAGCACATCGCTGATGCGGCTCATGAACTTGGTGATGCGGGTGTCGTTGACCGCGTCCACGCTCGGCAGCTGCATCTCTTCGATGGGCTGGCGGGTGGCGCGCTCGATGGCACGCAGCATGCCCTTTTCGCGCGGGGTGGCGAACAGGATCGCGTCACCGGTGCGGCCGGCACGGCCGGTACGGCCGATGCGGTGCACATAGCTTTCGGTGTCGTACGGGATGTCGTAGTTCAGCACGTGGCTGATGCGCTCCACGTCCAGACCACGGGCGGCCACGTCGGTGGCGACCAGGATGTCCAGCTTGCCTTCCTTGAGCATGCCGATGGTGCGCTCGCGCTGGGCCTGCTGCATGTCGCCGTTGATGGCGGCCGCGGCCAGGCCGCGCGCCTGCAGCTTCTCGGCCAGCTCTTCAGTGGCTGCCTTGGTACGCGAGAAGATGATCATCGCGTCGAACGGTTCCACTTCCAGGATACGGGTCAGCGCGTCCAGCTTGTGCATGCCGCTCACCCACCAGTAACGCTGGCGGATGTTGGCCGAGGTCGTCGTCTTGCTGACGATGGTGACTTCGGCCGGGTTCTTCAGGTAGGTCTGCGCGATGCGGCGGATCTGCGAGGGCATGGTGGCCGAGAACAGGGCGACCTGGCGGGTCTCCGGCAGCTTCTTCAGCACGGCTTCGACGTCGTCGATGAAGCCCATGCGCAGCATTTCGTCGGCTTCGTCGAGCACCAGCGTCTTCAGCTCGGACAGATCCAGGGTGCCGCGCTCGAGGTGATCGATCACGCGGCCCGGGGTGCCGACGATGACGTGCACGCCACGACGCAGGGCCGACAACTGCTGGCCATAGGGCTGGCCGCCGTACACCGGCAGGACGCGGAAGCCGGGGATGCCGGAGGAATAGGTCTGGAACGCCTCGGCGACCTGGATGGCCAGTTCGCGGGTGGGCGCCAGCACCAGCACCTGCGGCTTGGTCTGGTTGAAATCGAGGTTGGACAGCACCGGCAGCGCGAAGGCGGCGGTCTTGCCGGTACCGGTCTGGGCCTGGCCGAGCACGTCACGGCCTTCCAGCATCGCCGGAATGGTGGCGGCCTGGATCGGCGACGGGGTTTCGTAACCGACGGTGGCGACGGCCTGCATCACAGCGTCGGACAGGCCGAGATCTGCAAACAGCAGCGGCGCGGGGGATTCTTGGGACATGGGAAACTCCGAAACACCGCCGTTCTAGAGGGCAGTGAGATAAAAAAGGGGGATGGTCCGCGCTTTGGGCGCCCTTTCTTATCGCGTGCCCTGGCGCTGCTCGGTCGGAGGAGAATTCACTCACTCAGGGGGCGATGATACCGCATCGTTCCTGAACAACGCATACAGATTCCCGGATGGATGCCGTTGCGCCGCCGGCTGGCGCACAATACGCGCCCTTTCCCGGCCCGGCCCCACGTCCGCGCCTCTTCCCAGGATACCCGCTCCATGCAGACCCTCGAATTTGAACTGGACCGCGACTACGTCGAGCTCAAGCAGCTGCTCAAGCTGGCCGACCTGGTCACCAGCGGCGGCGAGGCCAAGACCGTGATCGGCGACGGCCAGGTGCTGGTCGATGGTGAAGTGGAACTGCGCAAGGCATGCAAGATCCGCGCGGGCCAGCAGGTACAGTTCGCCGACACGGTCATTCACGTGATCGCCGACAGCGACGCGCCCTGATCTTCCCGGCCGGACTCAGCGCAGTGTATCGCGCTGGGTCAGATGGGCGGTGATCAGCTGGCGGAACGGGGCCACCCCGTGCGCCAGCCGCAGTCCGGCCCGGCGCAGCAGCCGCGCCGGCAGGCGGTCATCGGTGTACAGCGAAGCGATCGCATTGGTCGCCTCGTAAAGCGGCCGCGAGGCCAGCCGGTGCCCGCGCTCGTAAGCGGCCAGCCCGGCGGGTGCGGCGATGTCGCGTCCCTGCCCTGCGGCCTTGCGCAGGAGCCCGGCCAGTCGATGCTGGCTCTGCAACCCCAGATTGAAGCCATGCGCGGTGACCGGATGCATGCCGACGGCGGCATCGCCGATCAACGCACAGCGATCGCCGGCGAACGCGTTGGCATACACCCCCACGAGGGGATACGCCACCGGCGTGGCCACCGGCCGCATCGCGCCCAGCCGATGCTCGAAAAAGCCACTGATGCTGCGGCCGAAGTCGGCCTCGTCCTGGCCCATCAAGGCCGCGATCTGACGGGGCGGCAGCGTGATGACGGCCGAGGCCTGGTCGCCATTGAGGGGCAGCAGGGCCATCGTGCGCCCATACCCGAACCACTCCCAGGCGGTGTGCTGGTGCGGCACCTCGATCTGCATGCGGCAGACCAGCATGGATTTGCCGAAATCACGCAGCTGCGCGCCAATCCCCAGCAGGCGGCGGGTGGAGGAGAAGCGGCTGTCGGCAGCGACCACCAGCCGCGCGGCCAGCTGGCGGCCATCGGCCAGGGTCACCACGCTGTGGGCCGGGCCCGGGCTCACGGCCGTGACGCTGGCCTGGTCCAGGATTTCCAGACCGGCCTGGCCCTGCACGCTCTGCCAGGCGGCGCGACGGATCAGATGGTTGGGCACCAGCCAGCCGAGGTCGTCCCCGGTGCGCTGGTGCGCGGCGAAGGTCAGCGCGAACGGCGAGCCGCCATCCATCACCTTGGCATCGCGCAACGGGGAAATCTCGGCGGGATCCAGCTGCGCCCACAGCCCCAGCGATGCCAGGATCTGGCGGGAGGCATGGGTCAGCGCGATCTCACGGCCGTCGAAGGCGGCCTGCGCCAACGCGGCACGCGGCTGCTGTTCGATCAGGGTGACGCTCAGGCCGGTATCGGCCAGGGCGCGCGCGAAGCACAGCCCAGTCGGGCCGGCGCCCACCACCACCACATCCACTGACTGCATGATCCCATCCTGCCGTTGCGTGTCCAGCGCAGCTTAACGCCGCAGCGCCGGCGCCGTCCTTGATCTGGATCAGGTGCGCCAGCGCGGGTTCACAGCAACGCCCACAGCAGCATCACGATGCCCAGCAGCGACACCAGCCACACCAGGCTGCGCACATACGGCACGCCGGCGGCGTACAGCGGCAGATAGATCAGCCGCGCCCAGAAGTACAGCTGCACGGCCACGGCCGTCATCCCGTCCTGGCGCTGGGTCAGCACCACCGCCAGCACCGCGGCGGCGAAGAAGGGGAAGGTTTCCATGAAGTTGCTCTGCGCCCGCTGCAGGCGGCCAGCCAGCGGACTCGGCGCCGGCATCGGCTGATCGCGCGCGGAGGCATTCCAGCCGATCCCGCGCTCGCGGGTGATCAACGTGGAAGGTGCAAACACGTGCACGAGGCCGAGCACCATCGACCACACCAGCATCTGGATCTCGATACTCATCTGCGCAGTCTCCGGCGATCAGGGGGTGGCGGCACGCACGCTGTAACCGGCCAGGCGCCAGACGCGGTCTTCGTCGAACCGGAAGGACACCAGTTCGCGCACCGGCTGGGCACTGTTGGCAAAGCGCGTGGGGAAACTGACGTTGATGTACAGGCCTTCCGGGACGGTCGCCCCGGCGGCGTACTTGACCCGGGTCACCACCGGCTGGCCACGCGAGGCCAGCGCGCCAAGGCGCTGACGATCGGCGGTGAGCTGGCTGACAAAGGCCTGCTCGGTCACTGACTTCTTCGCCACGGCCGAAGCGCCTTTCCATGCCTCGCCGGCACGGTTGGCATCGACCAGCTTCGCGACCTGCAATGCAGCAGCGGTCATTTCCGCATCCTGCTTCTGCACCTGCGCCTGCTGCGCCGGGCTGAGTGCCGGGCGGGCGGCAGGCGCGGCGGCAGGCGCGGGGCGCGCCGGGGCCGGTGCAGGCGTGGCCGGCGGCGGTGGCGTCTGGGCCAGCGCGGCGAAAGGCAGCAGAGCGGACAACAGCAGCAGCGGAACACGCATCAGGACACCGTTGGCTGGAAGAACTGCGCCCCAGTCTACGGGAAGGGCGTGAGTCCTCCGTCAGTTGCGCTCGGCCGCCTCGGCCGGCGCCGGCCGGGCATCGCCCAGGGTCTGCTCCACGGCATCCGGCTGACCGGGCGCGGTGGTGGCCGGCAGCAGCGTGGAGACATCGATCTCCGACAGCGGGCTCTCGTCCGGGCAGGTTTCATCCGGGAAACCGAAGCGCTGCTTCAGAGCCTGCCCACAGCTGTTGACGGCCTCCAATTCACTGCCTTCGCGCTTGCACTCCTGATCGAAAGCGACCAGGAACGCATCCTTGCGGCGGACGAACGCATCGCCGCACTTGCGCATCTGCTTGATCCGTTCCAGGTCATCCTGCACCGCGTTGGTGCCATCCAGCCCGAACTGACGCAGCTCCTCGGCGGTGAGCAGGCGCAGGCTGCGGTTGGGCACGGTCATCATCAGATCGGCTACGCCCACGGCCACGCCGTTGCGCTGCAGGTAATCCTTGACGTTGTCGTACACCTCATGAAGTTCGCGGTTGAGCTCGGCACGCGAGGTGGCCTTGGAGCTGATGCGCATCATGCGGTGGATGCCGACCTTGCCCGATACCAGCCGGTTGTCGCCGGCAGCCAGCACGAACACGCAGGCGCTGTGGCAGACCGAGCCTTCGCGCACCCAGATGGTCCAGTTGGATTCGCCGATGCGATCCCCCGCCACGATGGCGGCTTCGACCTGGCCACCACTGGAATCCAGATCGAGAATGCGCCGGGAAATACGCTGCGCATCGGCGACCACGGCCAGCCGCGCGACCAGCTCGGAGAAACCGGGATTAATCTTGCCCACATAGCGCACGCGCAGCAGGCCACGTTCGGCGCACGGCTGCAGCGCGGCATCGATGCTGGCCCGATCAAGCGCCTCCAGCGGCGCACCATCGCCCGCGTCGCCGGCATAGTCGGTATCGCAGCTGATCCACGCCTTGCCGTTTTCCAGGGCCGCGTCCGGCCAGCGCAGGTCACCGCGCTTGGGCGCGGGCGGTGGCGGTGGCGGCGCATCGGCCGCGTTGATCGAGACCATGTGGTCGCCATCGGCGGTCTGTGCCCGCACGGCCTTGTCGGCGGCGGTGACATTGCCCGGGTTTTCCAGCTGGCTGCAACCGGCCAGACCCAGACACAACAACGGCAACCACCACGACTTGAGCAACATGGACAACCCGGAATCCTTGCGAGGGGGAATGCGCGGCAAAACCAGCGCAGAGGCACAGTCTAGTGCGCGACCGGCGCGGCGCGGCAACCTGTCCTGAACCGGGCGACCCGGGGCTGGTATTGGCGTCCGAAAATGGCGAGCCAGCACTGCTCACCGGGCATAGACTGGCCCCCATGGAGACCGCCCTGCCCCTGGACCACGCCGCCTGCGAAAGCGCCCGCCTTGCCCGCGATGCGCGCTTTGACGGGGTGTTCTTCACTGCCGTGCGCAGTACCGGCATCTACTGCCGACCGGTCTGCCCGGCACCGACGCCGAAGCCGTCCAACGTCACTTACTACCCCACGGCTGCCGCAGCCGCGGCCGCGGGTTTTCGTCCCTGCCTGCGCTGCCGCCCCGAGTTGGCCCCCGAGGCGCAGGACGCACTCAACAATGAAACGCTGCAGCGCGCGCTCGCCCTGATCCACGATGGCTATCTGCAGGACCAGCCGGTCGCCGATCTGGCCACCCACGTCGGCTTGAGCGCCCGCCAGCTGCAGCGCCTGTTCGTGGCCCGGCTCGGTGCGGCGCCGGCGCAGATCCACGCCACCCGCCGGCTGTTGTTGGCCAAGCAACTGCTCACCGAAACCGCCTTGCCGGTCACCGATGTCGCGATGGCCTCGGGGTACAACAGCCTGCGCCGTTTCAACGCGGCCTTTCTGGATGGCTGCGGGATGCCCCCGACCGCGATCCGCCGCCAGCGCGGCACGCTGACCGAGGGCGCACTGACCCTGCGCCTGGGCTACCGGCCGCCGCTGGATTTCACCGCGATGCTCGGCTTCCTGCGCCGCCGCGCCATTCCCGGCATCGAGCAGATCGACACGGACAGCTACCAGCGCGTGATCGGGCCGCCCGAGCGCCCCTCACTGCTGCGCGTGACCGCCGATCCACGGCGCCCGGAGCTGTTGCTGCACCTGGGCCAGGTCGATCCGCGTGCGATTCCGGGCATCGTGCGCCGCGTACGCCGCATCTTCGATCTCGATGCCGACCTGCGCATGGTCCACGCGACGCTGGCGCAGGAACCACTGCTGGCGACGGGTATCGCACAACGCCCGGGCTGCGCGTACCCGGCGGCTGGGATGGCTTTGAAGTGGCCGTGCGCGCGGTGCTTGGCCAACAGGTCAGCGTGGCGGCCGCCGCCACGCTGGCACGCCGGGTGGTGGACCGCTTCGGCGCCACCCTGGAGGGCATGCCGGAGGGACTGGACCGTCAGTTCCCCTTGCCGGAGGTGCTGGCACAGGCACCGCTGGAAACCATCGGGCTGCCGCGCACCCGCGCGGCCACCGTGCGTGCGGTTGCGCAGGCCGTGGTCGATGGCCGGCTCGATTTCCGCGCCGGCCAGTCGCTGGCTGGTTTCGTGGCGCGCTGCGTCGCCTTGCCCGGCATCGGCCCATGGACCGCGCATTACATGGCACTGCGTGCGCTGGCGCTGCCCGATGCGTTCCCGGCCGGCGATCTGGTGCTGCAGCAGGTGCTCGGTGGTGATATGCGACTGAGCGAACGCGCCACCGAGGCCCGCTCGCAGCCGTGGCGACCGTGGCGTGCCTACGCCGTTCTGCATCTGTGGCATCTGGCCACACCGTCTTCGGGAGTTACCTCATGACCCTGCTCTACGACACCTTCGACAGCCCGATCGGCGCGCTCACCGTGGCCGGTGACAGCCAGGGCATCCACCACATCCTGTTCGAGAACAACCGTTACGACGCCAAAGGGCGCGAACACTGGCAACGCGACGCCCATGCACTGCGGGACGCACGCGGACAACTGCTGGAGTACCTGCGCGGTGAGCGCGTGCGCTTCGATCTCCCGCTTGCCCCATACGGCACGCCGTTCCAGCTGCGGGTGTGGAAGGCGCTGGCCGATATTCCGTTCGGCCAGACCTGGAGTTACGTGGCACTGGCGCGGCACATCAACCACCCCACCGCCAGCCGCGCGGTCGGTGCCGCCAATGGCCGCAATCCACTGCCGATCGTGCTGCCCTGCCACCGCGTGATCGGCAGCAGTGGTGCGCTCACCGGCTTCGGTGGTGGCCTGGAAGCCAAGGCTGCGCTGCTGCAACTGGAAGCACGGCACGATTCGCTGTTCGCGTAACCGGGCATACGCCGTGGGGTGGCGTATGCCATCGGTTGTCTTCGACGCGTCACCGCCACGCACTATCATGTCGTGATGATTTCCGTCCGCCTTCCACTGGCGCTTGCCGCCGCTCTTTCGCTGGCCGCGTGCGCGACCGCACCCTCCACTCCACCTGACGCCGTCGCGGCGACTGCTGTCCCGACGGCGCCAGCCACTACGCCCAAACTGTTGCTGGTCTCCATCGACGGCCTGCGTGCGGACATGCTCGACCGCGGCCTCAGCCCCAACCTGTCGCGGATCATCGCCGGCGGCGTGCGTGCGGACTGGATGACGCCCTCATACCCGGCGCTGACCTTCCCCAACCACTACACGATCGTGACCGGGCTGCGTCCGGACCACCACGGCATCATCCACAACAGCATGGAAGAAGCCGAACTGGGCAGCTTCCGCCTGCATCTGCGCGAGGCCGTCACCGATGCCCGTTGGTGGGGTGGCGAACCGATCTGGGTGGGCGCTGAAAAAGCCGGCGTGCATACCGCGACCCTGTCCTGGCCCGGCAGCGAAGCGGCCATCCAGGGCGTGCGGCCCAGCCAATGGCGGGTGTACGACAGCACGGTGACCCTGCCTGACCGTGTCGATCAGGTGTTGAGCTGGCTCGGCCAGACCGACGCGCAGGCACCACGCCTGGTCACCCTGTACATGGAACAGGTGGATCACGCCGGGCATGACCACGGCCCGGAGTCCTCCGAATACGCCGCCGCCATCGGCGAGGTCGACACCGCGATCGGCCGCCTGTTGGACGGGCTGCAGGCACGCGGTCTGGCCGACAGCACCAATCTCATCGTGGTATCCGACCACGGCATGGCCAGCGTGCCCGAGGGCCAGGTCATCGCCACCGAAGACATGGTCGATCCGTCGATCGCCAAGGACGTATCGGTCGGCCAGTCAGTCGGCTTCGCGCCGTTGCCGGGCAAGCAACGCCAGGCCGAGAAGATCCTGCTCGGTGCGCACGCACACTACGACTGCTGGCGCCGCGAGGCCCTGCCGGCGCGCTGGGCATACGGCCGCCATCCGCGCATTCCGCCGATCCTGTGCCAGATGCACGAAGGCTGGGATGCGTTGACCCGCGACCGCATCGCCACACGCAAACCCGGCAACCGCGGTTCGCACGGTTACGACAACGCACTGCCCTCGATGCGCGCGGTGTTCATTGCCCGTGGGCCGTCGTTCCAGCAGGGGAAAACCCTGCCCGGGTTCGACAACGTGGATGTCTATCCCCTGCTGACCCGTCTGCTGGGTGTCCCGGCCGCCCCCAACGATGGCGATCCGGACCGCCTGCTCCCCGCATTGCGCTGAGGCGATCCCGTCGCGCAGGCAAAAAAAAACGCGGCGCAAGCGCCGCGTTTTCATGACCTGCCTGGCTGGATCAGCCGGCCTTGGCCACCGCTTTCTTGGCAACGGCCTTCTTGGCCGGCGCCTTCGTCACGGTCTTCTTGGCAACCGGCGCAGCTGCGCCCACGGCCGCCTTGCTCACGACGTGCGAACGCGAATTGCCGTAGCTGGCATTGAAGCGCTTGCCCTTGGCGGTCTTGCGGTCACCCTTACCCATGTCGTAACTCCTTAGTCTGAATGCTGCGAAATCTGATTACCCCGTACTGACACGGGTTCGGCGGGGCCGCCCTCTCAGGCGCCCCCGCGCACGATCGGAAAGCCTACCATGCGCGCTCTCAATGAGCACAGCTGGCGTCATGGACGTGGCCGTGGTTCAGGCGCAGATTCACCAGATGGGCCACGCCAACCAGCACGCCGCCCAAGGTCATCACCACCGCATGCGGCACCGCCGAGTGGTGCAGCGGGCCGTACAACAGGCCCGCCCACAACGCGGTCAGGCCCGGGATCAGGAAGCCCAGCGCGCGCAGCGCGCCATGGCGGCGCCAGCCCCAGACCAGGCTGAACAGGCCCAGCAGGGTGACGAAACTCACCAGCGCCAGCTCCACGCCGTCACTCATCCAGACCGACAGACCCAGCGACGGCGCAGCCGCCAGCAGCACCGGGAGCACAGCGCAATGCACGGCGCACAGCAGCGAGCCGGTGGCACCGAAACGATCCAGCAGATGGCGAACACGAGCGAACAGGGGCATGACTTCCAGCAGGGTCGGCGAAGCGTTATGGAATAATATAACATCAATCCTGACGCGCACCCTTGCCTCCCCCCTGACTTCCCTTCCCCCCGTCCCGTTACGGGATTCGCGCGCCCCACCATTGATATATTGTAACAATTGACCGAAGGCCCTTGCCCTATGTGCTCCAGCTCCCTCCTGCTCAAACCCCACGCCCTGTCCCTGGCCCTTGCCGCCGCGATGCTGCCCTCGCTGGCCATGGCCGCCGATGATGCCGGCAACCACCGCGACCGCCACCTGACCGAGCTCTCCACCGTGAAGGTCACCGCCTCGCCGCTGCAGGGCGATGCCGAATCGCTGGCCCGCCCGGTGGATGTGCTGGCCGGTGAGCGCCTGGACGAGCAGAAGGCCGGCACCCTCGGCGACACCGTGGCCAAGCTGCCCGGCGTGCAGAGCACCTTCTTCGGCCCCGGCGTCGGCCGCCCGATCATCCGCGGCCAGGAAGGGCCACGCGTGGCAGTGCTGTCCAACGGCATGGGCAACATGGATGCCTCCACCGTCAGCGCCGACCATGCCACCAGCATCGAGCCGTTCCTGGCCGATCAGATCGAGGTCCTGAAGGGCCCGGCCACCCTGCTGTTCGGCAGCGGTGCGATCGGCGGCGCGGTCAACGTGGTCGACGGCCGCATCGCCCGCGAACTGCCGGACCGTCCGCTCAGCGGCCGCGCCGAACTGCGCGGCAATTCGGTCAACGACGAGCGCAGCGGCATGTTCCGCCTGGACGGTGTCAGCGGCAACGTGGTGCTGCATGTGGACGGTCTGGTCCGCAACGGCGATGACTACCGCATTCCCGGCTACGCGGTGATCGATGGCCTGGAAGATCACAGCGGCCACGATCACGAGGAAGGCGACACCGACGAACCGCGCCGCGGCCGTCTGGACAACAGTTCGGTCCGCACCCGCGCCGGCGGCGTCGGTGCCACATGGCTGGGCGACGAAGGCTACTTCGGTGTGTCCGCCAGCACCTACCGCACCAACTACGGCATTCCCAACGGCGCGCACGTGCATGCCGACGACGACCATGGTCATGACCACGATCACGACCATGGCGACGAGGAAGAAGGCGACGAGCATGACGTCCGCATCGACATGGTGCAGAACCGCTTCGAAGCCAAGGGCGGCATCTACCAGCCCACCTCGTTCCTGAAGAACATCAGCCTGCGCACCGCCTACACCGATTACGAGCACACCGAACTCGAAGCCGGCACGCCCGCCACGCGCTTCACCAACCGGGGCATCGAAGGCCGCCTGGAAGCGGTGCAGGAACAGATCGGCGGCTGGGATGGCGCCTTCGGCCTGCAGTTCGGCAACAGCGACTTCGGCGCCAAGGGCGAAGAAGCCTTCGTGCCGGATACCGCGACCAAGAACATCGGCCTGTTCGTATTGCAGGAAAAGCAGTTCGGCCCGTTCAAGCTGGAGCTCGGCGGCCGCCATGACCAGGTCAAGCTGGACCCGACCGGTGATTACCGCGCCCGCACGTTCGGCGCCACCAATCTCTCCGCCGCCGGTATCTGGACGCTCAACGACGCCGTCGACCTGCGCTTCGGCATCGACAGCTCCGAGCGCGCCCCGACCAACGAAGAGCTCTACGCCGCCGGCGCGCACATCGCCACCCGCTCGCTGGAGATCGGCGATGCGAACCTGAAGACCGAACGCGGCCAGCGCGTCGAGCTGGGCATCCACACCCACAGCGAGCGCGTCGATTTCTCCGCCTCCATCTACCAGACCAGGTTCAAGGACTTCATCTACCTGGCCGACACCGGCGTGGTCGAATCGCTGCCGGTCCGCCTGTGGACCCAGCAGGACGCCACCTTCAAGGGGGCCGAAGCCGAAGCGCTGTTCCATCTCTTTGAAGGCAACGCTGGCGATTGGGACCTGCGCGTGTTCGGCGATTACGTCAACGCCGAACTGGATGGCAGCGGCAGCCGCAGCGTCGACATCGCCGTCCCGCACGGCGACCACAACCACAACTACACGGTGGATCTGGCCAACACCGGCTACCTGCCACGCATCGCCCCGGGCCGGGTCGGCGCGGACCTGCGCTGGGCCAAGGATGGCTGGCGCGCCTCGGTCGGTGCCGTGCGCTACAGCAGCCAGAAGGACGTCGCCCAGAATGAAGAGCCGAGCAACGGCTACACCCTGGTCGACGCCCACGTCGCCTACCGCTGGGACCGGACCGACAGCAACAGCTACGAAGTCTTCCTGGACGGCAGCAACCTGACCAACCGCGAGGTCCGCCCGCACACCTCCCTGCTGCGCGACTACTCCCCGCTGCCGGGCCGCGGCGTGGCATTCGGGATCCGCGCGTACTTCTGATCGATTCACTGGGTGGTTGCTTGACCCGAGGGGGCCGAAAGGCCCCCTTTTTTTGTGCTTGACGAACTACGTGCATATGCACGTATCATCCAGCCACCCACCCCGGCACACGCCCATGGACCCGCTGACCCAGAGCCCCTGCACCTGCTTCCGCCTGCGTCGCGCGGCACGCCGGCTCTCGCAGATCTATGACGCCCACCTCGCCCCCGCCGGGCTCAGCCTCAACGCCTACTCCATCCTGCGTCGCGCCCCCGCACCGCGGCAACTGGGCGATCTGGCCGAGGCGCTTGGCATGGACCGCACCACGCTCACCCGCAACCTCAAACCGCTGCTCACCGCCGGCTGGCTTGAACAACGCCGCGGTGATGACGCCCGGCAACGCCTGATCGTCATCACCGCTGCCGGCAAGGCCTGCCTTCGTCGCGCGCGCCCCCTGTGGCAACGGGCGCAACAGGAAGTGGAAACCACCTTCGGGCCCACGCCGACCGCCCGGCTCAACGCCCTGCTCGACCAACTCGACCACGCCCTGCCCACCGGAGCCGACGCATGAGTACGTCAACCACTGCTACCCGCGCACCCGCCATGCACTGGGGCCTGCTGGTCGCCGCCTCCGCCATCCTCATGGTCACCATGGGCGTGCGCCAGACCTCCGGCCTCTACGTGGACCCGATCCACCGCGGCACCGGCGTGAGCATCGTCGAGATCAGCTTCGCACTGGCCGTCGGCCAATTCGTCTGGGGCGCGGTGCAACCCGTGTTCGGGGCCATCGCCGACCAGCGCGGCGCGTTGCCCGTGCTCATCTTCGGTGCCCTGCTGCTCGCGGCCGGGCTGCTGCTCGCACCGCTGCTGACCAGCCCGCTGGGCATGACCTTCACCCTCGGCCTGCTGATGGCCGCCGGTGCCGGCGCCGGCAGTTTCTCCGTGCTGATCGGCGCGACCGCCCACCGCCTGCCGGCCGAAAAGCGCTCGTTCGCCGCCGGCCTCATCAATGCCGGCGGCTCGCTGGGCCAGTTCGTGTTCGCGCCACTGGTCCAATGGATCATCGGCACCGCCGGCTGGGCGCGGGCCATGATCACCATGGCAGTGATCACTTTGCTCTCGGTGCCGCTGGCCTGGCCGCTGCGACGTCGCGCGGGCGACCATGCGCCCACCGCCGGCGCCACCGATGACGGCGGTCTGCCCGCACAGCTGCGCATCGCCGCACGCGATCGTAGCTATTGGTACCTGCATCTGGGCTTCTTCACCTGCGGCCTGCACATCGCCTTCCTGGTCACCCATCTCCCCGGCGAAATCGCGCTGTGCGGGCTCTCGCCCACCGTCGCCTCGTCCTCCATCGCGCTGATTGGCCTGTTCAACGTCGCCGGCAGCCTGATCATCGGCGCCCTCGGCCAGCGCTACCGTATGAAGTACCTGCTGTTCTGGATGTACGCCAGCCGCGCCGTGATGATCGGGGTCTACCTCGTTGCGCCGCCTACCCCGCTCACCTTCTACGTGTTCTCCGCCGCGCTCGGCTTTACCTGGCTGGCGACCGTTCCGCCCACCGCCGGGCTGGTCGGCAAGCTGTTCGGCCCGCGCTACCTCGGCACCCTGTTCGGCCTGACCCTGCTCTCGCACCAGTTGGGCGGTTTCTTTGGTGCATGGCTCGGCGGCCTGGCGCTGGCGCACACCGGCAACTACCTGTGGATGTGGTACGCCGACATGGGCCTGGCCGTGCTCGCCGCGCTGATCAATCTGCCCATCCGCGAAGCCCGGATGGGCGGCTGTCACGGCGTGCCCGCGCCGCGCTGAGCTCACCCGCCCTCGACATTGCCCAGCGCGCGCCAACCGCGGTGCGCTGAAAGCGACGCAGGCCCTTTCCCGCCGGACAGTTCTGTCCGATGATGCGCGTATGCCTACCCAACGTGCCGACGCGGCCGCCCGCCGCGCCCAGATCCTCGACGCTGCCGATGCCGTGTTCGGTCAGCATGGCGTGACCGCCCCGCTGGACCTGGTGG
Source organism: Stenotrophomonas sp. IS26 (assembly GCF_054188265.1). Taxonomy (NCBI): domain Bacteria; kingdom Pseudomonadati; phylum Pseudomonadota; class Gammaproteobacteria; order Lysobacterales; family Lysobacteraceae; genus Stenotrophomonas; species Stenotrophomonas sp. IS26. The sequence continues at coordinate 112,373 of NZ_JBSZJV010000009.1, read as the reverse complement.
TCGAGCGTGCCCAGGTCGGCCGGGCCACGCTGTACCGCAACTTCCCTGACCGCGCCGCACTGGTCGAGGCGCTGCTCCAGCGCACGGTCAACCGCATTGCGCGGCAGGTGCAGACCCTCGGCGACCGCGACGACGCATTGTTCGACGTCCTCGAAGGCATGGCCAACCGCATCGTCCAATCGCCTGCCCTCTCCGATTACTGGCGCGCGGTCGATCCTGATCAGATCCCGATCCGCGCCGCCCGCGAAACGATCGTCGAACTGCTGCGCGAACCGATCGCCCGCGCGATCGCCGCCGGCCTGTGCCGCCCCGATCTGGAAACGACGGACATTTCACTCATCTCAGGCATGCTGGGAGCCGCGCTGCGTGGCAAGACGCGTGACGAACGCGCCCGGCTGGCCACGCGCGCCCTGCAATTGCTGCGTGGCGGATTGCGGGGGCCTGCCGACGGGGAGGGATGATGCCGCAGTACCTCAAGCCGGTTCCGGACTGGGAGGAGCACGAAAAACCGACCCTGCCGGGCTCGGCGTCGATGCCGTGGCATCCGCCGCACCGCCGCCTCGCCTACGCCCTGGTCGCGCTGCTGGTCGGCATCACCGGCGGCCTGGGCAATGCCCTGGTCAGCGCCAACCTGCCGTTCCTGCAGGGCCAGCTCGGGCTCACTCCGGCGCAGGGCAGCTGGCTGGTGGCCGCCTATGCGATGGTCAACGTGACCGCCAACCTGCTCGCCTTCAAGTTCCGCCAGCAATACGGCATCCGCCTGTTCGCCGAGATCGGGCTGGGCCTGTACGCCGCGCTGGCGGTGCTGCATCTGTTCGTCGGCACCTTCGAAACCACCGTGCTGATGCGCGCGGCCAGCGGCTTCGCCGGTGCCGCCTGCAGCACCCTGGGCACGCTGTACATGCTGCAGTCGCTGCCGCGCAAATACACCGGCAACCTGCTGGTGATCGGCGTGGGCATCTCCCAACTTGCGGTACCGATCGCGTGGCTGGTCTCGCCGGGCCTGGTCGACACCGGGCAGTGGCACAACCTGTATCTGTTCGAGGCCGGGCTGGCGCTGTGCGCGTTCGCCGCCGTGGTGGTGCTCAAGCTGCCGCCGGGGGCGCAGATCAAGGCGTTCGAACCGCTCGACTTCCTCACCTTCGCGCTGCTCGCCCCTGCCGTCGGCCTGCTGGTGGTCGTGCTGGCGCAGGGCTACACCCGCTGGTGGCTGGATACGCCGTGGCTGGGCTGGGCGCTGGTCGCCTCGATCGCGCTGTCCACCACCGGCTTCATCATCGAGCACTACCGCCGCAACCCGTTGCTGCAGACGCGTTGGCTGGCCAGCCTGCCGGTGATCCACTTCATCATCGGTGCGTTCCTGATCCGCTTCCTGACCACCGAGCAGTCCTATGGCGTGGTCGGCCTGATGCGTACGCTCGGGATGGGCCCGGACCAGATGCGCCCGTTGTTCGCGGTGATCCTGGCCGGCGTGATCACCGGCATGGCCGCCAGCTCGCTCACCTTCGGCCCGAAGCGACTCATTCCGCAGTTGTTGATGGCCATCCTGCTGCTGGGCAGCGCGGCCCTGCTCGACCAGAGCCGCACCAGCCTGGATCGCCCGCACGACTTCTTCGCCAGCCAGTTCCTGGCGTCCGTCGGCGCCGGCATGTTCATGGGGCCGCTGATCATGCTCGGCATCACCCAGGCGCTGAAGCAGGGCGTGGACCACATGATCACCTTCCTGGTCACGCTCTCCATCACCCAGACCCTGGGTGGCCTGGCCGGCTCGGCCGTGCTGGGCACGTACCAGCTGCACCGCGAGCAGGTGTACTCCGGTGCGCTGGTGAGCCAGCTGGATCCGGCTGACAACGTGGTTGCCCAGCGCTTGAAACAGCAACAGCAGCTTTACGCCAGGCTGATCACCGACCCGGTGCAGCGCAGCGCGCAGGGCACCGCGCAGCTGGCGCAGATCACCCGTCGCGAAGCCAACGTGCGCGCGTTCAATGACGTGTTCGCGCTCAGCGGCCGCGTGGCGCTGGTCTTCCTTGGCTGGTTGCTGCTGCTGGCGGTGCGCACCGCCGTGCTCAAGCAGTGGCGCAAACGCCACGCGCCGACACCTCCCCTTTCCGCGCCGACGCCCGCCAGCGTCGCGCCCCGATGAGCCCGCCCATGTCGACCCAACCCCCGCACGACGATACCGCCCCGGAAAACGTCAACCCACCGCCGCCGACCGACGCTGCGCCCGCCCCTGCGCCGCCACCCGCGGCCGCCCCCTCTGGCGTGCCCAAGTACCTCAAGCCGAGCCTGCGTGCGGTGATCATCATGATCGTGATCGCCCTGATCGGCATCGCGCTGATCCTGCGTGCCTGGTCACTGTGGCCGTTCGAGACCTCCCGGGTGACCACGGACAACGCCTACGTGCGCGGCCAGATCACCGTGCTCGCGCCGCAGGTCAACGGCTATGTCACCGAGGTGCTGGTCAAGGACTTCCAGCACGTCAAACAGGGCGAACCGCTGCTGCGCATCGACGACCGCATCTACCGCGAGAAGGTCGTCCAGGCCGAAGCCGACCTGGACAGCGCCAAGGCCGCGCTGGCCAACTCCGACCAATCCCAGGCGCAGAACCGCGCGCAGATCCAGGCCGCGCAGGCCAACCTGTCTGCTGGCCAGGCCGAGCTCTCGCGCTCGCGTACCGAACTCAAGCGCTACGAAGAACTCGCCGACCAGCAACTGGTCGCCCTCAACGACCGCGACAAGTTCCGCACCACCACGCAATCGGCGCAGGCCAGCGTGCTGCAGTCGCAGGCCCAGATCCGCATCGCCGAAGAAACCCTGACCTCCACCCAGGTCGCCCGCAAAGGCCTGGAAGCCCGCGTCGAGACCGCCCAGGCGCAGCTGGAACTGGCGAAGATCGACCTCGCCAACACGGTGATCCAGGCGCCGCGCGACGGTCAGGTCAGCGAAGCCTCGGTGCGCCTGGGCCAATACGTCACCGCCGGTTCGCAGCTGCTGTTCCTGGTGCCCGATGCCCTGTGGGTGATCGCCAACTTCAAGGAAGGCCAGACCTGGAAGATGCGCATCGGCCAACCGGCCACCTTCTCCGTGGATGCCTTCGATGGCCAGAAGCTGCACGGCCACATCGAACAGATCGCCCCGGCGACCGGCTCGGAGTTCAGTGTCCTGCGTCCGGACAACGCCAGTGGCAACTTCACCAAGGTCGTCCAGCGCCTGCCGATCCGCATTTCCATCGACCCCGATCAGCCGCTGTCACCGCGTCTGCGTCCTGGCATGTCGGTGATCGTCAGGGTGGATACCGCCGCCGAAGGGCGCGAGCCGGCCGATGCGAAGCCGTGACGCGCCTGCGCGCAGAACGCCAACGCCGTTCCCCACCCCAGTCCGAAACCGTCGGGAAGCGAGTTGGGCAGCCTGGAACGGGACCGTTGGAGCGGCATGGATGCCGCTCACGAGCCCCCAAGGATGGGTTTACGGCGCGTCCCGCTCCAGGTTGCCCGGCTCGCTTCCGCAGCGGGAAACAGAGTGGCTGCTTTCGCAGCAGAAACGAAAAAGCCGCGCAGATGCGCGGCTTTTCAACATCAACTGCGTACCGACCAACGGTCGGTACCTACCCCGCACAGCGCGCGCACAGGCCATGCACTTCCAGCGTCTGCGCCTGCGGCTGGAACCCCAGCTCCTTCGCCCGCTTCTCCAGCTGGCTGACAATCTCCTTGTCCTCCAGCTCCACCGCACTGTGGCAACTGTTGCAGATCAGGAACGGCACCGAATGCTGCGCACTGCTCGGATGGTGGCACGCCACGAACGCATTCACCGATTCCAGCTTGTGCACGAAGCCGTTGGCCATCAGGAAATCCAACGCGCGGTATACCGTCGGCGGAGCGTCGGCACCGACGCCCTTGCCGTTGCGCACCCACTCCAGCAACTCATACGCCTTGACCGGCTTGCCGGCCTCGGCGATCAGGCGCAGTACGTTCGCGCGGATCGGCGTCAGCCGCAGCCCGCGTTCCGAGCACACGCGTTCGACCACCTTCACGAAGTCGGAGGCGTCGTGAACGTGATGGTGCGGAGCGGTACAAGCGGTCTTTGCGGACATGCGCGGTCTCCTGTGGTCAGGCCGTCGGTACTTTAGTGAGTGCGACCTCGATGCGTTTCAAGGCCTCTTCACGCCCGGCCAGGAACACGGTCTGCGAGATGTCCGGGCTGACCTGGGTGCCGGTGATGGCCACGCGCAGCGGCTGCGCCACCTTGCCCATGCCGATCTCCAGCGCCGTGGCCACGTCGTGCAGTGCCGCCGAGACGCTCTCCACCGTCCATTCCCCGGCCGCGCCCAACAGCTCGCGGGCCTTGCCCAGCGCCAGTTCCGCGCCCGGCTTGAAGTGCTTGGCCACCGCGGCTTCGTCGTACTCGGTCAACGGCTGGTACCAGACCACCGCCTTCTCGGCCATTTCCTTCAGCGTCTGCACACGATCGCGCAGTGCCACCACCACGTCCGCCGGCGCCGGACCGGCGTTCAGATCCAGGCCCAGCTTGTTCAGCTGGTAGACCAGGTGCGGGGCGATGTCGGCCGGCGCTTCAGTCTTCAGGAAGTGCTGGTTGACCCAGCCCAGCTTGGCCATATCCAGGCGCGCGGCCTTGGAGTTGCAGTTGGTCACATCAAACAGATCGATCAGCTCCTGGCGGCTGAACAGCTCCTGGTCGCCATGCGACCAGCCCAGGCGGGCCAGATAGCTCAGCAGCGCGTCGGGCAGGTAGCCGGCGTCCTTGTACTGCATCACGTCGGCCGCGCCGGTGCGCTTGGACAGCTTGGCGCCCTGCTCGTCCAGGATCATCGGCATATGGCCGAACTTCGGCACGGGGGCGCCGATGCCCTCGTACAGATTGATCTGGCGCGGAGTGTTGTTGATGTGGTCGTCGCCGCGGATGACCTCGCTGATGCGCATGTCCCAATCGTCCACCACCACCGCGAAGTTGTAGGTGGGGAAACCATCCGGGCGGAAGATCACCATGTCGTCCAGCTCGCTGTTGGCGATCTCGATGCGGCCCTTGATCAGGTCATCGAACACCACCGTGCCATCGAGCGGATTCTTGAAGCGGATCACGCGGTTCGGGTCGTCCTTGTACGGCAGGCCCAGGTCACGCGCAGCGCCGTTGTAACGCGGCTTTTCCTGCTTGGCCATGGCGGCCTCGCGCATCGCGTCCAGTTCTTCCCTGGTCTCGTAGGCGTAGTACGCCTTGCCATCGGCGACCAGCTGCTCGGCCACTTCCAGATAGCGGGCCACGCGCTGGGTCTGGTAGATCGGGCCTTCGTCATAGCCCAGGCCCAGCCACTCCATCGCCTCCAGGATCGCGTCGATCGCGCCCTGGGTGCTGCGCTCGCGGTCGGTGTCTTCGATGCGCAGCACGAATTCGCCGCCACGGTGACGGGCCTCCAGCCAGCAGTACAGCGCCGTGCGGGCGCCACCAATGTGCAGGTAGCCGGTGGGACTGGGGGCAAAACGGGTGCGGCAGGTCATGGAGGGCTCAGGGCGGGAAACGGAATCCCGGCAATTTTACCCCGCCCCGGCCGCAAACCGGGCACTCCCTGCCCGGCATGGCGTGGGCAGCCCTTTCCAGGCCGCCCACGCGGTAGCCCTCAGGGCGTCAGCAACGGCTTGCGCGGCAGCTTTTCATCGCGCATGGCCGCGTTGTAGACGAACGAGGCCACGATGGCGGCGGCCTGCTTCAGGTCTTCCGGCTCGGCGTGGTCCCACGTGTCCAGGTTGCTGTGGTGGACGTTGGTGAAGTAGTCCAGGCGGTCCTGGATGAACTGGAACCCGGGCAGGCCGACGCGATCGAATGCGATGTGGTCGGTGCTGCCGGTGTTGCGGGTGGCCACGGTGGTGGCGCCCACATCGTGGAATGGGGCCAGCCACGCTTCGAAGATCGGCACCACGGCCAGGTTCTCCTGCGCGTAGATGCCGCGGAAGCGGCCCGAGCCGTTGTCCATGTTGAAGTACGCCGAGAACTTGTCGTAATCACGCTGGCGCTGCAGGGCGCCGGTCGGCTCACGCATCGAGGCCGGCAGCGTGAGCTGCGCCGGGTCGGTCGGCTCGGGGTAGCGCGCGAAGTGCTTGGACACGTAATCCTGGGAGCCGATCAGGCCCTGCTCCTCGCCACTCCACAGCGCCACGCGGATGGTGCGCTTGGGCTTGGCACCCACCGCCTTGAGGATGCGCATGGCTTCCATCATCACCGCCACGCCGGCAGCGTTGTCGGCCGCACCGGTGCCGGTGTGCCAGGAATCCATGTGCGCGCCGAGCATCACGATCTCATCGGCCTTGCCACTGCCGCGGATCTCGGCCAGCGTGTTGTAGCCGGGCTGGTCCTGCGTATCGGTGAAGCGGGCTTCGACATTCACGCGCAGCTTGACCGCGTGCTTCTGGTCGACCGCCCGCACCAGCTGGTTGTAGTGCTCGGCCATCATCGCCAGCTCGGGCACGCCGACCGGTTCACCGGCCTTGCGCGAGCCACCGCCACCGACACGGATGATGCCGTTGTCCCAGCCGCTGATGCTGATCGTGGCCAGCACGCCCTGCTCGGCGAAGAAGGCGTTGGTGGCGCGGGTCAGTTCCTGCTTCTCCAGATATTCCTTGGCCTTCTTGGCACGGTCGGCCTTGGCATCGGCGACGTCCTTGGGCACCGCGAACACCTGCAGCTCCGCCAGGCCGGCATCATCGTGGCGATGCGAATCGGACTTGGTGGCCCGTTCGTAATCGCGTGCATCGTTGAGCAGCAGGATCCTGCCGGCGAGCTTGCCCTTGTACTGATCCAGGTCGGCGAGCTTCTTGATCTCGACCTTGATCACCTCGCCCTCGACCGGGCCGTTGGTGCCCGGGGTCCAGGCCTTCGGCAGCGCATACAGCGGCGCCACGCGCGGGCTCAGCAGTTCCACGCTGGCGTTGCTGAACTCCCAGCCGCGGCCGAACGCATCGAAGGCTTCGTCATGGACGTTGACCAGGCCCCACTCATTGAACTTGCTGCGGGTCCAGGCGTTGGCCTCGCCCATCGCGGGCGAATTGGTCAGGCGCGGGCCGATCTGCTCGGTCAGGTGGCTGAAGGTCGCCATCACCTGCGACCGGTGGAAGGCTTCCTGGCGGATGCGGCTGACCATGTCCAGGTCCACCGTTTCCTTCGTCTGTGCATCGGCGACGCCGCTCAATGCCAATGCCACGCTCAACATGCCCCACTTGAACACGATTACCCCTGCCTCTCGGCCAGACCACGAACAATCCCCGAGTCTATCGAGGGTGGCCCGCGCGCCCCCGGGCCAAGAGTCATGGTCATTCCATCCAGCCGTACCAGAGCTGGCCACGGCCAGGCAGGATCAGCAACCAGCGGCTGCGGTCTTCCGAGGCGCTGGCGTAGACCGCTGCATGCGCCGGCCAGCCCGCAGGCAACCCGCGGATGCCGACCTCACGCAACGCCTGTGCACCCTCACGCCACGGCCGATAGTCGCCACACCAGTGCGGCAGCGGCAGGCGCCCGCGCGCCTGCCGTGCCTGTTCCAGAAAGCGCAGCCCGTGCACGGTGATCGCCTCGCAGGTGGCCGGTGCCAAGCCGAAACGCAGCAGCCCCGGCGCTGCCGGCACCCCAGGCAGTGCCCTCAGCGGTGACGGCCATCCCGAGGCCTCGCCCTCCAGCAGCGAGGCCACCTCCAGCCGGGCGGGCAGCGCCCGGCGCACACGTTCGTGCAGACAGCGGTGCAAGCTCATGTCCGTTCCTCAGCTCAGCCGCGCGCCGAGTTCGTACCAATCGACCCGGCGGGTCACCCACATCACCGCGGCCAGCACGCCGAACAGCAGCAGCGAGCCCATCAGCAGCGCGTTGTTCTCCGAGATCAGCAGCCCATACAGCGCGCCATACAGGGCACTGAGCATCACCGCAAAGCCCAGGCCGCGTTTCCAGCTCTTCAATACGCCGGACAGATACACGGTCTGGATGCCGATGCACGCCAGTGCCGAGAGCGCATAGGCCTGCCAGAACGCGATGTGCTCGGAGAGGCTGAGCAGCAGCAGGAAGAAGATCGCCAGCGCCAGGCCGACCATCAGGTACTGCAGCGGGTGGATGCGCAGCTGCTTGATCAGCTCGAACAGGATGAAGCCGACGAAGGTGAGCAGGATGAAGAGGATGCCGTACTTGCTGGCGCGGTCGGCCTGGGTATACACATCGACCGGATTGACCAGCTCCACGCTCACCGCTTCAGCGTCGATGTCCGGGCGGTTGCGCAGCTGGTGCTGGGCACGCGAGGCCAGCGAAGACACCGCCCACTGGGCGTCGAAACCCTGCGCGTCCACCTTGCGTTCGTTGGGCAGGAAGCTGCCGCCGAACAGCGGGTGCGGCCACGGCGAGCGCAGCGCGATGCGGCTGTCATCGCCCACCGGCACCACCGACAGCGACCGGGTGCCATCCAGCACCAGCTCCAGCTCGACCTTGCTGCCCTTGAGCACGCCACCCCGTTCATCCGCCAGGCCCGGCAAGCCGACATGCAGGCCGGTGCCGATGCCACTGACGCCGCCGGCATCGGGCAACAGCGTCACGGCGTTGCCATCCACACGCAGGTTCGGCGAACCGACCAGGCCACGCACATCGGCGATGCCCACGGTCAGGAAGGGCGTGCCATACACGCGGCCTGCTTTCACCGGGTAGTCGTCATCGGCGAACGCGGCGCTGATCGTGGCCTTCCAGCTATAGACCGGCACGCGGAACAGGCCGACACGGCGCTCGTCCGGCTGCATCACGCCGTCCACCGTGAGCGTGGCCGGCATCTGCAGCCACTGGCCCTGCTCGACCTGCTTTTCCTTCTTCTTGGTGCCGGCCGCATCCACCACCTCGACCTCGCGGGTCTCGGTCCACGGCACCACCCGGATCGGGCCGGTCAGAATCTGCGCGCCGGCGCGGCTCTGCGCCACGCGCTGGTAAGCCTCGTCGCGGTACGCCTCACGCTCGCGGATCACGCCCTTGATCAGGCTCAGCGGAATCAGCAGCAACAGGATCAGCCCGCCGACAATGGCGAACCGCAACAGCATCTTCAGGGATTTCATGACCCGTCCTCGGTTGGGAGGGGGCCAGCTTCCCGCGCGCCGGTGTGCGGGGTTTGTGCCGAGTTTGAAGTCTATGTGAAGTGCGGCGGCGGTCAGCGCCGCGGCGGTACCGAAGGCAGCCGCAAGGGCAGCCACAACACCGCCTGCGCACCGCCGCCATCGCGGTTGCGCAGGCTCACACGGCCGCCGTGCAGGCGAGCCACTTCCTGCACGAACGACAGGCCCAGGCCGGAGCTGCGCTGGCCGGTGCCGGGCCGTGCCAGCGAATAGAAGCGCTCGAACACGCGATCAAGCGCGTAGTCCGGCACGCCACTGCCGCGGTCGGCCACGGTCAGTGCGATGCCCTCACCTTCCGCACCAGCACCGAGCGTGATAGTGCTGCCGGCCGGTGAGAAGGCCACGGCATTCTCCAGCAGATTGTTGAGTGCCTGGCGCAGCAGATAGCCATCGCCCTGCACGCTCTCGGCCTGCGCCTCCACCGCGATCGTGACCCCGGCGGCCTGCGCACGCACCGCCACCGCGTCGGCGGCGGACTCCAGCAACGCCGCCAGTGCAAGCCGCTCGTGCTTCTGCAGCCAGCCGTACTGCTCCACCTCGGCCAGCGCCAACAGCTTGTCGATGGTTTCGGTGAGGCGCTGCGCCTGGCCTTCGATACTGCGGGCGAAATGCGCCCGATCCGCGTCCGGCAACGGTTCCTGCAGCAGTTCGGCCGCGCCGCGGATCGCGGCCAGCGGGCTCTTCATTTCATGGGTCAACGACTGCACATACTGCTCGACGTAGGCCTTGCCTTCCAGCTTGCGACGCATGGTTTCCAGCGCCTGGCCCAGATCGCCGATCTCATCGCGGCGCGGCTTCGGCGGCGGCACCGGCTCACCGGCGCTGACCGCCTTGGCATAGCGGTTGAGCCGGTTCACGCCGTGCATCAGCCACGCGGTCATCAGCAGGCCGATCAGCGCCGAGAGACCGATCAGCCAGGCACCGCGCTTCATGATGGCGCGCTGGCTGGCGGCGATGAAGGGATCGATGCTGCGGTTGGGTTGGGCCAGGCTGAGCACACCGATCAAGCGGCGCCCATCGGCCGGATCGAAGATCGGCGCGGCCACGTGCATCACCGAGTGGGTGTCGTCACCGGGGGTTTCCGGACTGGAGCGCGCGCCGTACTCGCCGCGCAGCGTCCGGTAGACATCGTTCCAGCGTGAGTTGTCGCGCCCCACATCGCGGCCGGTCGAGTCGTACACCACGATGCCCTTGGCATCGGTGATGGTGACCTGGTAATCCAGCGTGCGCTTGGGAAAACGCCACACCATCGCTTTCGGGTCGCGGCGCTTGGCACGCGCCAGATCGGCGACGAAGCGGCCGTCGCGGATGTGCCCGGCCTTGAGGTCTGCCGCGGCCATTTCCGCCAGCACGTTGGCTGCATCGACCAGCGTGGACTCCATCGCCTGGCGCACGCCGGGCTTCACTTCGTTGACGAAAATGCGCATCACGAAGAACGCGGCGATACCCACGATCAGGAAGAAGCCCAGGAACAGTTTCAGGCCCAGCCGCATGCCTACACCTCCAGTGCGTAGCCCAGGCCACGGTGGGTACGGATCGGGTCGGTCTCGGCACCGGCGGCACGCAGCTTCGCGCGCAGGGTTTTGACGTGGGTATCCACCGTGCGGTCGGCGCTGTCGGCGTCGCTGTCCCAGCCGCGGTCCATCAGCTGGGCGCGGCTGAGGATCGCGCCGGGGCGCTGCAGCAGGGCGGCCATCAGTGCGTATTCGTAGCGGGTCAGGTCCAGCGGCTGGTCACCGAAGCGGATCCGGCTGCCCTCGCGGTCGATCGAGAAGCGCCCGAGCTGCTGCCAGCCGGTGGTGTCGGCAGGGGCCGCGGACCGGCGCAGGCGCGCGCGCACCCGCGCCACCAGCTCGCGCGGCGAGAAGGGTTTGGCCATATAGTCGTCCGCCCCCAGCTCCAGGCCGAGCACCCGGTCGAACTCGTCATTGCGGGCGGTCAGGAAGATCACCGGCACCTCGCTGAAGGTGCGCAGCGTGCGACAGACCTCGAAGCCGCTCATGTCCGGCAGGCCCACATCCAGCACCACCACATCGAAGGCGTGCTGGCGCAGCCGGGCCAGCGCCTCACCGCCGAGCAGGCAATGCTGGGCGCCGTAGCCTTCACTGCGCAGTGCATACAGAACGGTATCGGCGATGGCGGTTTCGTCCTCGACCACCAGGACGTTGTGCAGGGGGTGGCTCATGCGCGCAGCATAGCCGCTGGGCCCGCCGCCCCGTACACTGCGCCGATGAATTACCGCCACGCCTTCCATGCCGGCAACCATGCCGATGTGCTCAAGCACATCGTGCAGCTTGCCCTGCTCGACACCTTCAAGCGCAAGGACAGCCCGTTCTTCGTGCTGGACACCCACGGCGGCGCTGGCCGCTACCTGCTGGCCAGCGAGGAAAGCCGCAAGACGCTGGAGGCCGAAGACGGCGTGATGCGCCTGATGGCCCAGCCGCAGCTGCCCGCGGTGGTGGAGCGCTACCTCAAGGCGGTCCAGGCCGACAACCCGGTCGGGGCGATGATCAGCTACCCCGGCTCGCCGCTGCTGACCGCCCAGACCCTGCGCGAGCAGGACCGCATGGCCGTGTGCGAAGTGCAGGATGCCGAAGCCACGGCGCTGAAGGCACTGTTCGCCCATGACAGCCGGGTGGCCGTGTATCACGCCGATGGCTATGCCCAGAACAGGAAGCTGCTGCCGCCCAAGGCCAACGGCGTGAAGATCGGCCGTGGGCTGGTCCTGATCGACCCGCCCTACGAGGGGCAGGACGCCGAATACCAGGCCATCCTGGCCTCGGTGACCGAGATCCTGGGCCGTTGGCCGCAGGCCAGCTTTGCGATCTGGTTCCCGATCAAGCAGCGCCGGACCATCCTGCACTTCCTGCGCAAGGCGTGTGCCCTGCCGGTGAAATCGGTGCTGACCGCCGAGCTGCTGATCCGCCCGGACGACTCCCCGCTGCGGCTCAATGGCAGCGGCATGCTGCTGCTGAACCCGCCGTGGCAGTTCGACCAGGTCCTGGCCCCGGCCATGCCGGCGCTCAAGCAGCACCTGGGCGAGGCCGGCGCCTCGACCCGCCTGCAGTGGCTCAAGCAGGCCGAATGACCCCCTGAATCCAGGCCGGAACCCCGGCCTGGCCGGCGCCTCCCGTCCGGCGCGGCGTGAGTGATCCGTTCACGGAACGCTGCCCCCGGGATGCGAGAATCCGAAGACCACCAAGGAATCACCGGTATGGCTACCCGTAACCGCATGCCGCCCTGGCACGAGATTTTCAAGGCACCCAGTGGCCACGAGCTGCTGATCCGCCCCATCCGGCCGGAAGACGGCCCGCCGCTGCATGCCGCCTTCAGTCTGTTCGGTCCCGAAGAAATCCGCGACCGCTTCCTGCAGTCGGTGACCGAACTGTCGCCGGAAACGACGCAGCGCCTGACCCATCCCAATCCCAAGAGCGAAATCACCCTGGTCGCAGCCGAGTCGCTGCCTGCCGGTGAAGCCGTGGTGGGTGCGGTCGCGCGTGCCTCGATCATCCCCGGCACCCGCGAGGCCGAGTACGCGATCCTCGTCAGCCGCTTCCTGGTCGGCCAGGGCCTGGGCCGGCAATTGATGCGCAAGCTGGTCAAGTGGGCGCGCGGCAAGTACCTGGATCGTCTGTACGGCGATGTTGCCGAAGAGAACGAGCCGATGAAGCAGCTGGCCGCCTCGCTGGGCTTCCAGCCGATCCCGCACCCGAACGGTACGCCGGGCCTGGTGCGCATGGTGCTTGAACTCGACAGCTGATGACGGGCGGCCGGGCACTGCCCGGCCGCCGCCGGATGACGCGGCCGCCAGGCTGCGGTCTGCTAAAATCGACGGTTCATGTCACGCACTTCCTATCCCGTTCCGCCGCTGCCACGTCCTGGACAGCTCCGCGCCTGGTGGCGCGCTCCCGCTTCGGCCACAGCGCTGGCGTGGTACATCGCCCGCGCGGCGCAGTCGCACGACGGGCCGTTGCTGGTGGTCGCGCGCGACAACCATGGCGCGAACCAGATCGAAGCCGATCTGCACACCTTGCTCGGCACTGCCGGCGACGTGCCGATCGTGGCCTTCCCGGACTGGGAAACCCTGCCCTACGACGCCTTCAGCCCGCACCCGGACATCATTTCCCAGCGGCTGGCCGCGCTGCATGCCCTGCCTGCGCTCAAGCGCGGCATCGTGGTGGTGCCGGTGCAGACGCTGCTGCAGCAGTTGGCACCGCTCAAGTACGTCATCGGCGGCAGCTTCGACCTGACGGTCGGCCAGCGCCTGGATCTGGACGCGGAAAAGCGCCGCCTGGAATCGGCCGGTTACCGCAACGTGCCGCAGGTGATGGACCCGGGTGATTTCGCCGTGCGTGGCGGCCTGCTCGACGTCTACCCGATGGGAGCCGAGGCGCCGCTGCGGGTGGAACTGCTCGACGAGGATATCGATTCGATCCGCGCCTTCGATCCGGAGTCCCAGCGCTCGCTGGACAAGGTCGAAGCGGTGCACATGCTGCCCGGCCGTGAAGTGCCGCTGGATGATCTCAGCGTCTCGCGCGTGCTCAACACGCTGCGCGAGCGCTTCGATGTGGATACCCGGCGCAGCGCGCTTTACCAGGATCTCAAGGCCGGTATCGCGCCGGCCGGCATCGAGTACTACCTGCCGCTGTTCTTCGACAAGACCGCGACCCTGCTCGATTACCTCCAGCCCAACGTGCTGCCGGTGCTGGCGCCGAACGTGTTCGATGCTGCGGCCGCCTTCTGGGCGCAGACGCAGAACCGCTACGAGCAGCGCCGTCATGATGTCGAGCGCCCGCTGCTGGCGCCGGAAGAGCTGTACGCCAGCCCCGAACAACTGCGCGCCACGCTCAACGGCCTGGCCCGCGTCGAAGTCTGGCCACTGGATCACGACCGCATCGGCGATGCACAGCCGCTGGGCGACCAGCCACTGCCGCCACTGCCGGTGGCCGCCCGCGATGCGCCGGCTGCCGAGGCACTGAAATCCTTCATCGGTCATTACCCGGGCCGGGTGCTGATCGCCGCCGATTCCGCCGGCCGCCGCGAAGCCCTGCTGGAAGTGCTGCTCGCCGCCGAGCTGAAGCCGCCGGTGGTCGCCGATCTGCCCGGCTTCCTGGCCGACGACAGCGTGCGCTTCGGCATCACCGTGGCGCCGCTGGAAGACGGTTTCGCGCTGGAAAGCCCGCCGATCGCGGTGCTGACCGAACGTCAGCTGTTCCCCGAGCGCGCCGGCCAGCAGCGCCGCAGCCGCCGGGCCGGACGCGAGCCGGAAGCGATCATCCGCGACCTCGGCGAGCTCAGCGAAGGTTCGCCGATCGTGCATGAAGACCACGGTGTCGGTCGCTACCGCGGCCTGATCGTGCTCGATGCCGGCGGCATGCCCGGCGAGTTCCTGGAAATCGAATACGCCAAGGGCGACCGCCTGTATGTGCCGGTTGCCCAGCTGCACCTGATCAGCCGCTATTCCGGTGCCTCGCCGGAAACCGCCCCGCTGCATTCGCTCGGTGGCGAGCAGTGGACCAAGGCCAAGCGCAAGGCGGCCGAAAAGGTCCGCGACGTCGCCGCCGAGCTGCTGGAAATCCAGGCGCGTCGGCGTGCCCGTGCCGGCCTGGCGCTGCATGTGGACCGCGCGATGTACGAGCCGTTCGCGGCCGGGTTCCCGTTCGAGGAAACCCCTGATCAGCTGGCCGCGATCGACGCGACCCTGCGCGATCTGGCCAGCAGCCAGCCGATGGACCGCGTGGTCTGCGGCGATGTCGGCTTCGGCAAGACCGAGGTCGCCGTGCGCGCCGCGTTCGCCGCCGCCAGCGCCGGCAAGCAGGTCGCCGTGCTGGTGCCGACTACCCTGCTGGCCGAACAGCATTACCGCAATTTCCGCGATCGCTTCGCCGATTGGCCGCTCAGGGTGGAGGTGCTGTCGCGCTTCAAATCCACCAAGGAGATCAAGGCCGAACTGGAGAAGGTCGCCGCCGGCACCATCGACGTCATCATCGGTACCCATCGCCTGCTGCAGCCGGACGTGAAGTTCAAGGACCTCGGTCTGGTCGTGGTCGATGAGGAGCAGCGCTTCGGTGTGCGCCAGAAGGAAGCGCTCAAGGCGATGCGCGCCAACGTGCACCTGTTGACCCTGACCGCCACGCCGATTCCCCGCACGCTCAACATGGCCATGGCCGGGCTGCGTGATCTATCGATCATCGCCACGCCGCCGCCGAACCGGCTGGCGGTCAAGACCTTCATCACCGCCTGGGACAACGCCCTGCTGCGCGAAGCGTTCCAGCGCGAACTGGCCCGTGGTGGCCAGCTGTACTTCCTGCACAACGACGTGGAGAGCATCGGCCGCATGCAACGCGAGCTGGCCGAGCTGGTGCCCGAAGCACGCATCGGCATCGCCCATGGGCAGATGCCCGAGCGCGAGCTGGAGCGGGTGATGCTGGACTTCCAGAAGCAGCGCTTCAATGTGCTGCTGTCGACCACGATCATCGAATCGGGCATCGACATTCCCAACGCCAATACCATCATCATCAACCGCGCCGACCGCTTCGGCCTGGCCCAGCTGCACCAGCTGCGCGGCCGCGTGGGTCGCTCGCACCACCGGGCGTACGCCTACCTGGTGGTGCCGGACAAGCGCGCGATGACGCCCGATGCCGAGAAGCGTCTGGAGGCCATCGCCTCGATGGACGAACTCGGGGCCGGCTTCACCCTGGCCACCCACGATCTGGAAATCCGCGGTGCCGGCGAGCTGCTTGGCGAGGACCAGAGCGGCCAGATGGCCGAGGTCGGCTTCAGCCTGTACACCGAGCTGCTGGAACGTGCGGTGCGCAGCATCCGCCTGGGCAAACTGCCGGACCTGGATGCGGGCGAAGAAGCGCGCGGTGCCGAGGTCGAACTGCATGTACCGGCCTTGATCCCGGATGACTACCTGCCCGACGTGCATACCCGCCTGACCCTGTACAAGCGCATCAGCAGTGCGCGTGACAGTGCTGAGCTGCGCGAACTGCAGGTGGAGATGATCGACCGCTTCGGGCTGTTGCCGGACCCGGCCAAGCACCTGTTCGCGATCGCCGAGCTCAAGCTGCAGGCCAATGTGCTGGGCATCCGCAAGCTGGAGCTGGGCGAGAACGGCGGGCGCATCGTGTTCAATCCCAAGCCGGAGATCGACCCGATGGCGGTCATCCAGCTGATCCAGAAGCAGCCCAAGCTGTACGCGATGGACGGGCCGGACAAGCTGCGCATCAAGCACCCGTTGCCGCTGCCGGAAGACCGCTTCAGCGCCGCCAAGGCCCTGTTGCTGACCCTCTCACCGCGCTGATTTCACGCCTGGCGTCGGTCGCCAGGCGCTATCGTTCAAGGGGCAGGCGCCACGTGGCGGCCTGCCCGACCCCGGCACTGACGGCCGGCCATCCGACCCCACGTGACCGCCCCCATGTTCGACGACACCCCTTCGCAGGTCTGCTCCATCGATGCGCTGTCGATGTCGTTGCAGATGCGCGACCAGTACACCCGTTTCCACTGCGACCGGGTCGGCCTGCTCGGCGATCAGCTGGGGCGCCTGTGCGATCTGGACGACACGCAGCGCGCGCATCTGGCGCTGGCCGCGCGCTTCCATGACATCGGCAAGATCGGCATTCCGGACAACGTGCTGTTGTATCCCGCGCGCCTGGACGACGCTCAGCGCGCGATCATGCGCACCCACCCCGAACGTGGTGAGCGTATCTTCGCCACCACCGGGCGCAGTGATGCCGCCGAGGTGGCGCGGTTGATCCGCAGCCATCACGAGGCCTTCGATGGCAGTGGTTATCCGGATGGCCTGAAAGGCAGCGACATTCCGCTGGGCGCACGCGTGCTCACCAGCGTCGATGGGTACGACGCCATGACCACCACCCGCCCGTACCGCGGCCCGATGCCGCATGCCAAGGCGATGGGCATCCTCGCCGAGCAGCAGGGTGGCCTGGTCGACCCGCAGGTGTTCGGCCTGTTCACCCGGATGATGGCCTCCGCTACGTAGTCTCCGCTTGGGTTTGCCGCGAGCGTGCTGGAAAAGAAAAACCCGGCGTCCGCCGGGTTTTTCATGTCACTCAACCGCGTGCGATCACCAGATCACAACGCGCTTGTCGTCGGCCCGCACCATCGCATCGCCGGCCTTGCACTCGAACGCCTGCGCGTACGCGGGCATGTTCGAGGGCGCGCCATTGGCACGGAAGTTGGCCGGAGCGTGCGGATCGGTGTTCAGGCGCACGCGCAGCTCGCCTTCGTTGAAGTTGCGGCGCCACACTGTGGCCCAGTTCATGAAGAAGCGCTGGTCCTGCGTGTGGCCGTCCACCGCTACGTTGGCCTTCGGGTCTTCCTTCAGCGCCATCTGCAGCGCGTCGTAGGCCACGGTCAGGCCACCGAGGTCGCCGATGTTCTCGCCCAGGGTCAGCTTGCCCTTCACGTTCACGCCCGGCAGCGACTCATAGCCGTCGAACTGCGCGACCAGCTGGTCGGTCCGCTGGGTGAAGGCCGCACGGTCGCTGTCGGTCCACCAGTTGTCGAAGTTGCCGTTGGCGGCGAACTGGCTGCCCGAGTCGTCATAGCCGTGCATCATTTCGTGGCCGATGACCGCGCCGATGCCGCCGTAGTTCAGCGCCGGATCGGCCTTGGCGTCGAAGAACGGCGCTTGCAGGATCGCCGCCGGGAAGACGATCTCGTTCTTGGTGGCGTTGTAGTAGGCGTTGACGGTCTGCGGGGTCATGCCCCACTCGGTCTTGTCGACCGGCTTGCCGATCTTGTTGAGCATGAAGCGGTAGTTGAACGTGCGCGCGGCCTGCATGTTGCCCAGGTAGCTGTCGCCGTTGGTTTCCAGGCCCGACCAGTCACGCCACTTGTCCGGGTAGCCGATCTTCGGGGTGAAGCTGGCCCACTTCTCCAGTGCCTTCTTGCGGGTGTCTTCGCTCATCCACTCCAGCTTCTCCAGGCGCGCCTTCAGCGCCACCGAGAGGTTCTCCACCAGGTGCTGCATCTGCACCTTGGAGTCGGCCGGGAACACCGCGTCGACATACATCTGGCCCAGGCCTTCGCCGATGGCGCCGTTGACCGACTCCAGCACACGCTTCCAGCGCGGCTGCATTTCCTTCTGGCCACGCAGGGTGGTGCTGTAGAAATCGAAGTTGGCCTTTTCGAAGGCGCTGCTCAGGTACGGCGAAGCGTCATCGATGGTGTGGAAGCGCAGGTAGGCCTGCCAGGTGGCGGCCGGCACGTCGGCCAGCATCTTGTCCACTTCGCCGAAGAAGCCCGGCTGGGCCATCGAGAACTTCTGCGCGGCCGGCACCTTCAGGGTATCGAACAGGGCGGTCCAGCTGAA
This sequence comes from Stenotrophomonas sp. IS26, assembly GCF_054188265.1. Lineage (NCBI taxonomy): Bacteria > Pseudomonadati > Pseudomonadota > Gammaproteobacteria > Lysobacterales > Lysobacteraceae > Stenotrophomonas > Stenotrophomonas sp. IS26. Next base: position 93,902 of record NZ_JBSZJV010000009.1, on the reverse strand, counting down.
GTTCGGGGTCAGCTTGTCCGCATCAGCAGCGCTGACCGGGTTGTAACGCTTGGCCGGGTCACGCATGTCGATGCGCGACATCGAGGCCTGGGCCAGACGCGTTTCGAACTCCATCACGGCCTTGGCCTGGGACTTGGCCTGCTCGGCATCGACGCCGGACAGGGTCAGCACCTGGGCGATGTAGGCAACGTACGCGTCGCGGATCTTGGCCTGCGAATCGTCGAAGTAGTAGCCCTTCTCCGGCAGGCCGAGGCCGCCCTGGCCGACATAGGCGATGACGTTGGCCGAATCTTTGTAATCGGCATTGGCGAACAGCGAGAACAGCACGCCCTGGCCCACCGCCTGGCTGTCGCGCAGGTACTGGGTGATGGCGGCGGTGTCGTTCAGCGCGGCGATCTTGTCCAGCTGCGGCTGCAGCGGGGTGATGCCGGCGGCGTCGATCTTGGCCTCGTCCGAACCGGTCTTCCAGATGTCGCCGATCTTGGCTTCCACCGTGCCGGCCTTGGCCTGGCTGGCGGCGGCCTGCTGGACCAGCGCGTGCTGCACTTCCAGCGAGCGCTCGCGCAGGATTTCGAAGCTGCCCCAGGTGGTCTGGTCGTTCGGGACCGGATTGGCCTTGAGCCACTTGCTGTTCACGAACCCGTTGAGGTCGGTACAGGCGGCGATGGCGGTGTCCAGATCGGCAGTGTTGAGCGAGATCAGCGCGGTCTTGATCTGCGACTGATCAAACGCCGGCGTGGCATCGGCGGTGGCGGCAGGCGCGGTATCGGTCTTGCCACAGGAGGCCAGCGACACGGCGATGGCGGCGGTCAGACCCAGCGGGACCAGCTTGGAAAATTTCATTCGACTCTCCGGCTACAGATGGATGCATCACCCGGACCACGGGCAATCGGGCAGCGTAGCGCGGGACGGGCCGGTGCGGACCGGCCAAAGGTCACACACCGGGAGCGACGAGACGCCTTGCTCGTAGAGCAGCAGGAGCTCTATGGTGAGAAATCGTTAAAAATGTGAGTTGCAATGAATAAATACAGGCTTGTAAAACAAGAGAATGAGTGGGGATGCGGCGTCGCTTGCGTGGCTTCTCTTCTTGGAATTGAGTACGACGCAGCCCTCAAACGGCTTGAGCACCATAAGGACGGGAAACTGGACGAAGCGCCGCTTGGACTAGATGTTCATGAAATCATCTGGTCCCTTGCAGACCACGATCTCTGGTACATCGCAGATTGGCGTAGACCTGCGCAGTTCCCAGCAGGATCGATCGTCTGCATCCGAGGCGAAGCGCCCTACCAATCTGATCACTATTTGCTGATGACGCCCCAAGGCTGGATGGACCCATGGCACAACACCAGCAAGAACGTCTCCGCAATCAAAGCTGATTATCGGGATGCCCTCCCCATTGGCACAGAGTTTATTGTTGCACTGATGCCACGAGAACCGTGAAGCCCCACTGGAACACAGGGAGCGAACCTGTGGTGGAGCGCCCGATATCAAAGGGCGAACAAAACGAAAGGCCGGCATTTGCCGGCCTTTCGCTCTTACTTCGCTTTACCCTGGTTCGCCACGGCCTCGGCGGCCTTGCGTGCCGCTTCCGGGTCGCCTAGGTAGCGGAACGACTGCACCGTCAGGTCGTCGTTGAGTTCGAACAGCAGCGGGATGCCGGTCGGGATGTTGAGCTCCAGGATCGCTTCCTGCGAAACATTGTTGAGGTACTTGTACAGCGCGCGCAGCGAATTGCCGTGCGCGGTGACCAGTACGGTCTTGCCGTCCTTGAGCTGGGGGGCGATCGCATCGAACCAGTACGGCAACACGCGGTCCAGCGTGGTGGCCAGCGATTCGGTGCCCGGCAGCGCGTTGCGGTCCAGGCCCGCATAGCGGCGGTCGTGGATCGGGTGGCCCGGGTCCTCGATGTCCATCGCCGGCGGCGGGATGTCGTAGGAACGGCGCCAGATCTTGACCTGGTCCTCGCCGTGCTTGGCGGCGGTCTCGGCCTTGTCCAGGCCCTGCAGGCCGCCGTAATGGCGCTCGTTCAAGCGCCAGCTCTTGCTGACCGGCAGCCAGTCCTGGTCCAGTTCGGCCAGGGCACCCTGCAGGGTGTGGATGGCGCGCTTGAGCACCGAGGTATGCGCGACATCGAACTGCAGCCCTTCTTCACGCATCAGGCGGCCGGCGGCGGCAGCCTCGCGGCGGCCCTGTTCGGTCAGTTCCACGTCCACCCAGCCGGTGAAGCGGTTGTCCAGGTTCCACTGGCTCTGGCCGTGGCGCAACAGTACGAGTTTCCGGGTCACTGCAGTATCTCCGACAGATGGCAAGGCAGACCCGCATTGTAGCGGCAACCCTGCCCTGCCCGTCCGCCGTGGGGCCGCCGGTAGACCTCAGGGATACGGATGCCCGTGATGGCCCTGCGCGTCCGGTGCAGCGCGGTGGCTGTCGTGGCTGTCGTGCGCATGGGCCGCGTGGTCGTGCCCCGCATGGTCATCGGCGTGCCGGTCGCGGGGGCTGCCGACGCTGCAGGGATCGCCGCAGTGGTCGGCCTCGATCTGCAGGGTCACATGGTCGATGCCGTACTGCTCGTGCAACCGGGTGCCCAGCTCGCGACGCAGGCGGTCCGCATTCACACCGGTGCCCATCACCACGTGCGCGGTCAGTGCCGGGGTGCTGGACGCCAGCGCCCAGACGTGCAGGTCGTGCACGTCCACCACCCCATCGTGGGCACACAGGGTGCCGCGTACCGCCGCGACATCCATGCCCTTGGGCACGCCTTCCAGCAGCACGTTGATCGCCTCGCGCATCAACACCCAGGTGCGCGGCAGTACCCACAGGCCGATCAGCACGGCCAGGATCGGATCGATCGGCTTCCAGCCGGTCCAGCGGATCAGCAACGCGCCGAGGATCACCGCTACCGAGCCGAGCATGTCCGCCCAGACTTCCAGGTACGCGCCTTTGACGTTGAGGCTCTCGCCGCTGCCGGCGCGCAGCAGGCGCATCGAGATGAGATTGATCACCAGCCCGAACACCGCGATCACCAGCATGCCGGTGGAGGCGATCTCCTGCGGCGCGCGGAAGCGCTGCACCGCCTCCCACAGAATGTAGCCGGCGACCACGAACAGCATGCCGCCGTTGATCATCGCGCCGATGGCTTCCAGCCGCGCATAGCCGTAGGTGCGCTTGGCATCGGGCGGGCGCCGGCTGAGCCGGACCGCGACCAGCGCGACCATCAGCGCGAGCGTATCGGTGGCCATGTGCGCGGCATCGGACAACAGTGCCAGGCTGTTGGTCCAGAACGCGCCGGCCACCTCCACCAGCAGGAAGGTGGTGGTCAGCCCCAGCGCCCACCACAGCGGCTTTTCGTGGCGGATCTCGCTGGGCAGATGGTCGTGGTCGTGACCCATGAAAGCTCTCCTGGACAATGCCGGCAGGGTAAGCAGCGCCTCGCGCGGAGACTATTACACTTACCGCAGCGTTCAGTTTGCAACTCAATAACACCAGCGCCCGGCCGCTACCTCTCGACGGCCTGTGTGGCGGGAAGACAATCGTGCATAACGTTCCAAATCTTGATGAGGCCAGCCAACCGCTGGCGCTGGCCTGGGCACAGACACTGGCGCAGACGCCGGCCGCTGCGGCGACACTGCTGGCGAGCCTGTCGGCGGAGAGCCCGCCCGGGCTGGCCCACCACTTCTACGACGTGCTGCTCGAAGACCCGCGCGCGAGCCGGTTCCTCTCGCACGACCAGGTGCGGCTGCGCCTGAAACCGGCGATGCAGCGGTGGCTGCAGCAGATCCTTACCGCCACGCCGGACAGCATCAACGCGCTGGTCGCCGCACAGCGCGTGATTGGTGACGTGCATGCCCGTGTGGGCATTCCGGTGGATCTGGTGGCCCGCGGCGCGCGTGTACTCAAGCATCGCCTGTTCGACCGCATCATCGCGCAGGCCGACGACAGTGCGACCGCGTTCGCGGCGATCCACTGCCTCAGCGCCTCGATGGATATCGCCCTGGAAGGCATGACGCTGGCCTACACGCATGCACGCGAGCGCTCTTCACGGACCGATGCGGCGTATCGCCTGTTCTCGCTGGTGCAGAACGTCAGCACCGAGCGCGAACGGCAACGCGCCCTGCTGCTGGACTGGGAGAACGCGCTGCTCTACGCGATGGCCAGCCAGAATGCCGAGGCCGAGCTCACCGGGCTGGCGCAATCGGAGTTCGGCCTGTGGTTCACCCACAAGGGCATTCCGAGTTTCGGCGAGAGCAGCGAGACCGGCCAGGTCGGTGCACTGGTCGCCGCGGTCGATACGCAGTTGCAGGAAGCGCTTGCGCATGCCGATTTCGCGGCGCGCTTCGGGGCATTGCAGGGTATCCGCGAGCGGCTGGCGCAGATCCGCACATTGATGGGCATGTTGTTCGAACGGATCGGCGAGCTCGATGCGGGCAGCGATGCACTGACCAACCTGCTCAACCGTCGCTTCCTGCCGACCGTGCTGCGCCGGGAAATCGAACTGGCCAATTCCACGCAGACGCCGTTCTCGGTGCTGCTGCTGGATCTGGACCATTTCAAGGCGATCAACGATGCGCACGGCCATGACGGCGGCGACCGCGCCCTGCAGCACGTGGCCGCCCTGCTCGGCCAGCTTACCCGCGGCAGCGACTACCTGTTCCGTTATGGCGGTGAGGAATTCGTGGTGGTGCTGGTGGCCGCCACCGCCGCCCAGGCCGAGGTGATCGCCGAGAACCTGCGCAAGCACATCGCGCAGAGCCCGGTGCAACTGGCCAGTGGCCAGCGCCTGGCGCTGACCACCAGCATCGGCGTGGCCGCGCATGATGGTCATCCCGACTACGAGCGGCTGATGGCGCGCGCCGATGCGGCGATGTACCAGGCCAAGAAGCGGGGCCGGGACCGGGTAGTGCTGGCCAGCGATGACCTGCCCGATGCCCCCGGGCGAAAGGCGCTGCAGCGCGGGTGACCCTGTGTGGCCGACGGCAGCGCCGGCCCATCCGCCCGTTGCGGCATGCATGGCTGACCAATGGCGCATGCCCGGCGCGCTCCGTGCGGCGTAGCATCGCGGCATTGCCGTCCGCCACAGGAATTCCCCCGATGTCGATCCTCCGCGCCCTGACCCGCCCTGGCCTGTTGCTGCTCCAGTCAGCGCTGCTGATGACACCGCTGCTGGCCACGGCACGCGAGGTGGCGGCGCCGGCCGAGCATGTGGATGCCGATGGACCGTACGTGTTTCGTACCGCCAAGGGGCTGGAAGCGGCCTGGGTGTGCAAGGACCACGTGATCCGCCGCGAGCTGCCGGCACGCGGCGAGGCCACCGAGGTCGCCCCCGAGTGCGGCTATCCGCACCCCCTGACCGTGCTGCCGCCGCGCACGGCGGAGATCGCCAGATTCCCGGCCACGCCGCGGATCGTCGCGCTGTCGGACATCCACGGCCAGTACGGCCTGCTCGTGACGCTGCTGCGCGCCCACCACGTGATCGACAGCGAAGACCGCTGGTCGCTGGGCGACGCCACGCTGGTGGTGGCCGGCGATGTATTCGACCGCGGCCCGCAGGTCACCGAAGCATTCTGGCTGCTGTACAGCCTGCAGCAGCAGGCCGCGGCAGCCGGTGGTGCGGTGCACTTCGTGCTCGGCAATCACGAGACGATGGTGCTCTACAACGACCTGCGCTACGTCAACCCGAAGTACCTCAAGACCGCGCAGCTGCTCGGCCGTTCCTACCCCGCGCTGTACGGTCCGGATTCGACGATCGGCCAGTGGCTGCGCACCCGTCCGGTGCTGCTGCGCATCGGGGACACCCTGTTCCTGCACGGCGGCATCGCACCGGAAAACCTGGACCTGGTGCGCAACATGGCTACCACCAACGCCGGCTACCAGGCCGCAGTCGGGCTGCCCAAGGCGCAGGTCAAGGCTGCACCGGACACTGCCCGGCTGTTCGATGGCAAGACCAGCCCGATCTGGTACCGCGGCTACTTCGATGGCCGCATGGATACCGCCCAGGTCGAGACGCTGCTCAAACAGCTCGACCTCGCCCGCATCGTGGTCGGCCACACTTCGATGCCGCATGTCAGCAGCTTCCATGGCGACCGCATCATCGCCATCGACAGCAGCATCAAGAACGGTGAGAACGGCGAGCTGCTGTTCATCGAGAACGGCGCGCTCAGTCGCGGCCTGCTGGATGGCTCGCGGGTACCGCTGGCCGAAGGCCGGCTCGGCGAAAGCGACTGACCCGGCCGTTCTGACCCGGCCGTTCTGGCCGGTCAGTCCGCCGCAGCTCACCGTGGCGTGTAGATGCGCGAGACCATCCAGCCGCCGTGACTGCGGAAGCGGCCGCTGTCGCCGGTCAAGGCGAAACGCACTGCAATGACCGCGGCGCGCCCGCGGGAGCAATGCCAGTCGCGCGCGTTGCGGTAGGCCTTGCGGAAGGCACGGACCGGGCCGCGTGCCTGCGTGGTGTCCCGTTCGGCGTCAGCCGGGTTCAGGGCATCGGTGGAGGCTGCTGGCGGACGCGCTGCAGCGCGGGTGGCGTCCGGATGGAGAGGGTTTGACATGGTGTCCCTTCGATCAACGAGGCCCGGAATCGGCCTCCTGATCGATAAACCGTGAAGACCATCACAAAACTATCGCCCCCCGGACAGACCCGCTTCGCGGTCCGCCATGCGCTGTTCCAACCCCTTGATACGACTCAAGAATTCCGACGTCGGCGCCAGCTCCTTCAGGTGCGGCCGGGCCCGCGCGATCTGGGCGCGGGCGCCAGCCCCATCGCCGTTGGCGAACATTGCCTCGGCCAGCGGGATACGCCACTTGGCGGTGGCCGTGGAATCGGCCCCGTAGAAACCAGCGAATGTGTCCACCAACTGGGCTGACAGCGGCACTGCCGCGGGATCGTCACGGCGCTGGGCAAGCAGTGCCTGCTGCATCTGCAGGCGCAGCCCCAGCCACGGGGGCAGGCTCGGATGGGCCTGGCCGAACGCGGCGAGGGCCCGGGCGGCCTCGGCATGCTGTCCGGCCCGGGTCAGCCATTCAATCTCGACCAGGCGCAGCACCAGCAGCTGCGGCGACTCGGGCGGGAGTTCGCGCCGCCACAGGGCGGCCACCTGCTGCAGCGGTGCCTGCGCCTCGGCCGTGCGGTCGGTCCGCAGCAGCAACCGCGCCAGCACCATGTCCACGTCGAGTGTGTCGGCGTGCTCGGGCCCGAGCAGCGCCCGATAGCGCGCCAGCGCAGCGCGGTAGTTCTGTTCGGCCTGCACGTAGTCGCCGCGGGCTTCCTCCATCAGGCCGTGGGCATACTGTTTGACCGCGTAGGCGCGGCTGTCCACGCCATCCACCGCGGCGCTGGTCTGCAGGCTGTTGCGGAAGTGCTGGTCGGCCGCCTGGTAGCGGCCAAGATCGAGATACTGTCCGGCCAGCGCGGCTTCGGCCGCGGCGGTGTAGCTGCTGCCTGCGCCGAACATCTGCCGGGTCAGCGCGAAGCCGCGCTCGGCCAGCGCCAGCGCTTCATCGATACGGCCCTGGTTGAGCAGCGTCGAGGACAGCGCGCGCAGGACCCGCTGGTACTCGGCCCCCTGCACACCCTGCTCGCGCGATGCCTCGGCCAAACCCTCGCGCAGGATCGCTTCGGCCTTGTCCAGCTCACCCTGGCTCCGGTACAGATCGCCGAGGTTGGCCATCGCCGCCAGGCCGCCGCGCTGAAGCGGCGCACCGTTTCCACGCCGGCTCAACGCCAGCGCGGAGCGGAAGGATTGTTCTGCCGCCGCCGGCTGCTCCAGCTGCGCCTGGGCCAGGCCCCGGGCGTTCAAGGCCTTCACCCGCACCGCCGGGGCATCATCCTGCTCAAGCAGGCCCAACGCGTCCTCTGCACTGCCCAGCGCCTCCTTCTCACGCCCAGCGCTGAGCAGCTGCACCGCCAGGCTGGCGCGGGCGTCGGCGATCTCATGCGGCGCGGCGCGCGTGTGCACCAGCCCCGCCACGCTGTCCCGCAGCAGGGCCTGCGCATCCTGCGGTTGGCCAAGGTTCTGGTAGGCGCGCCCCAATGCAGCCTGCATCCGCGCGCGCAGCGCGGGCGACACGGTGCGGTCCTGCTCGAGCCGGCGTGCGCCCAGATCGAGCACCTCACGCGCGGTCATCGGCGTGCCGTGGCGCAGCCCGGGATCGGCCGCATCGAAGGCGGCCACCAGCACGTCGGCGATGCCGGCGGCAGCCACCGCATTCTGCTCGGCCTGCCGACGCGCCTCGCTCAAGCGCAGCACGAAGGCCAGCACCATCACCGCCACCAGCGTGACGATCACACTGGCGCGCCATTGCCGCCGCAGCAGCAGGCGCGCACGATGCCAGCGGCTGGGCCGACGCGCACGCACCGGGCGGCGTGCCAGATACCGTTCAATATCCTCGGCCAGTGCGTCGGCAGAAGCATAACGTTCGGCCGGATCCGCAGCAGCGGCCTTGGTCGCGACCGCCAGCAGGTCGGGGGGCACGCCGCGCGCCGGCGGCGGCGTGGCCTGCAGCAGTGCCTCCAGCATCACGCCCAGACTGTAGACATCGCCCACCACACTGGCCGGGCGCCCTGCCAGGCGCTCGGGACTGGCATAGGCCGGGGTGAGGAAGGCCGCGGCATCGTTGGCGTCACCGAGCAGATGCGCGATGCCGAAATCCAGCAGGACCGGCTGGCCGTCGGGGCGTACCAGTACGTTGCCGGGCTTGAGGTCGCAGTGCACCACGGATTGGGAATGTGCGGCCTGTACCGCGCCGCAGATCTGCACGAACAGGCGCAGGCGTGCGGCCAGATCCAGCGCCAGGGTGCGACAGGCGTCGTCCAGCGGTTCACCCTGCACGTATTCCATCACCAGGTAGGGCTGGCCGCCCTCGGCCACGCCCACGTCATACAGCCGGGCGATATGGGGGTGCTGCAGGTCGGCCAGGATCTGGCTTTCACTGGCCAGCCGCGTGGCCAGTACCGGGTCGTAGGCGCGGCGGATCAGCTTGATCGCCACCTCGCGCCGGTACAGCGCATCGGCACGTTCGGCCAGCAACACCACCCCCATGCCGCCGACGGCCAGCAACCGGCTCAGGCGCCACGGGCCAAGCCGTTGCCCGACCAGCGTGGCCGGATCATCCATCGCGGCCATCACGGCGGCAAGCGCATGCTCGACCCGTCCCAGGTCGGCGGTCTGCGCGCGCAGCAGTTGCAGCGTTTCGTCGATCGCGGCCGGGTCATCGCACAGCTCACCCAGCACCGGGCGCCAGCGCGCCTCGGGGAGGTCGCAGACCGCGTCGAACAGCCCGCGCACCGTCCGCCAGCGGTCTGGGCCGGTCATGCGCGCGTGGCCGGCCCGGCCAGGTGCCGGTTCAACCACGCCTTGGCAAACCGCAGATCGCGATCGACCGTGGGCACCGACACATCCAGCGCCTGGGCGATCTCTTCGCGGCTCATTCCCCCGAAGTACATCCATTCCACCGTGCGTGCGGCGCGCTCATCCAAGGTGGCCAGTTGCTCCAGCGCGCGGTTCAGGGCCAATACTTCGAAGGCATCGTGATCGGGGCTGGCTTCCTGGTCGGCATACGACAGGGTCAGGTTGATCGCACCTCCGCCCCGCTTGGAAGCGGTCATCGCGCGTGCGTGATCCACCAGCACGCTGCGCATCTTCAGTGCCGCCAACGATAGGAAATGCACGCGATCGCGGTAGCCGATCTCCCCACCGATCATCCGCATCAGCGCCTCGTGCACGAGCACGGTCGGCTGCAGCACGCCATCCCGGGCAGTGCCCAGCCGCGCCACGGCCATGCCACGCAGCTGCGCATACAGCAGCGCGAGCAGTTGATCGCGGGCGGCGATGTCCTGCTGCTCGCTCCAGCGGCGCAGCAGGCGGGTGACATCCTGGCGCTCGGCCGCTGGAGGTGTCGCGTCAAAAGACATGTGGGGCGGGTCCGTGCATCTCAGCAGGCGATCAGCCTGCAGTATCGCCGATCCCCATCCGCATGGGGCGGCGGTGCCGGGCTACGTCCCGCGCTTGGCCAGGTTCTCGCGCAGCGTTTCCAGCCGCGTGGAGAGATCCTTCAACGCGCTGCCGCCCTTGCCGACCAGCCAGGACACCTCCTCTTCCAGGAAGCCGGTACGGCTGTGCTCGGTGTCCGGCAACGGCGGCAGGATGTACGCGAAGTAGGTCTTGTCGAGCACCCGCCGCAGCAGTCGCTCGCCCGGGAAGGGTGCGTTGTTGTTGAGCGCACGCGCCGCCTTGATCAGGTTGCGGATGTCGTACTGGGTCGGGCTCAGGTCCGGCACCTGCTTGGGCAGGTCCAGCAGCGTATACACCGCCACGCGGGCGGTGCGCACCGAACTTTCCATGGTGAACACCACATCGTTGTGGGTCTCCACGAACTGCCCCAGCAGGCCCAGGTTGGTGCAGCCCCTGGGCACGACGTGCGGGCGGTCGCCGGCCGCGCGTGGCATGAACTGCGCCGTGATGTACGGCATCAGCGCGGTGCGCACCTTGGTGTTGGCGGCGATCTCATCCAGCTGATCGACGATGCCCAGGTGGTAGCTCAGCTCGGCCAGGATCTCGCGGCCGGTACAGGCTGGCATCGGCTTGGCCACGTGGTCGCCGTTCTGGTCCATCAGCAGCGCATACACCCACACCACCAGCACATCCTTGGGCTGGTCGAGGAAGTGCGGCTGGCGGTTGACGGTGAAGCTCAGCACCCAGGCGGAGTCGGTGAAGGTGATCACGCCGCCAGTCACGGTCCTGCCCGAATACGGGTCGTTGACCGAGAGTTCCTTGATCTTGTCCACCAGTGGCGAGGGGCGGCAGGTCAGCGTGGCCGACTCCCACATCGAGCGGTCGATGTCACCGTGGAATTTCTCCGGTTTGCCGAAGATCGGCGACTGTGCGGCAAGGTTGCGCCACAGTGCCCAGTCACTGTCCTGCCCCGGTGTTTCGCGCGGACGCTGCAGTACCGGCACCGTGTCCATGTCGCCATAGGCGGTGCCCTCGGTCATCGAGCCGGTCAGCGCGAACACCAGGTCGCCCTCGGCCACCGGCAGCAGCGTATCGTTGCCCGCCACACGGCAGCGCAAGCCGGTGACGGTGCGGGTATCGCCTGCCACGCGCATGTCCAGATCGTACACGCGGGTACCGAAGGTGACCTGCACCCCCTGGTCGCGCAGCATCTTCACCAGCGGTTTGACGAAACTCTCGTACTGGTTGTATTTCGGGAACACCAGCGCGGACATGTCGTTCAAGCCGTCGATGGCGTCCAGGAAGCGGTGCATGTACAGCTTCATTTCCAGCAGGCTCTGCCAGTTCTCGAAGGCGAACATCGAACGCCAGAAGAACCAGAAATTACTCTGCAGGAAGCCCTCGCTGAAGTAGTCCTCGATGGTCACATCGTCGAGGTCTTCCTTGCGCTTGAGCAGCAGCTTGACCAGTTCCCACTGCTGCGGCTTGCTCAGCCCGAACGTGGAGAAGTCCTGGATCTTCCCCTGCTGGTGCATCAGCCGGGCCTTGGAGTAGTTCGGGTCGTTGTCGTTCACCACCCGGTACTCGTCCAGCACGCTGTAGCCGGCAGGCAGTTCCAGCGCCGGCACGTCCTGGAACATGTCCCAGAAATTGTCGTAGTTCCAGTTCATCTCGCGGCCGCCGCGAACCAGGTAGCCCTGCTCGGGGTCGCCGGCCCCATCGAGCGAACCGCCTTCGATGTCCAGGCTGTCGATCAGGGTGATGTTCGCCGCCGGCATGCCGCCATCGCGGATCAGATAGAACGCCGCGGCCAGGCCGGCAATACCGGTGCCGATGATCCACGCCTTGCGGTTTGCCACGCCGGCCGGTGCGACCGGGCGATTACGCATGTAGGCGCCCATCATGTCCGGCGGCGGCAGTGTGTTCTCGGGCCGGTTGGACCAGTAGGCCCCCGTGGCATCGGGTTCTTTATCGATCACCGGTGCCCGGTGCACGCCCTGTTGCTCGACAGCCATATCACCACTCCTTTTTCGACGGACCCACAGGAGGCACCGGTGGCCCGGTGCCTGGCAGCACGGATTCCTTACCGCACGGCCCCCTCCTGGCACCGCGCTGCACATTCGGATGGTACGCACCCCACCTGTGACGGCATTGATCCGCATCAATGACACCGCTGTTGCATCCAGTGCGACAGATGTCGCACACTTGCGACACCTCGCCACATCGGGATTGCCATGTCTGCGCCGCCTACCCCTTCCAATGCCGAACTGGAACTGCTCAAAGCGCTGTGGCGCCAAGGCGCCTGCAGTGCGCGCGAAGTCCACAACGGCGCCGCCGCGGCGCTGGACTGGTCCTACTCGTCCACCCGCAAGACGCTCGAACGCATGGTCGACAAAGGGCTGGTGGAAGAAACCGTCGAGCACGGGCTGAACATGTACCGCGCCAAGGTCGGCAAGGTGGCCACACTGGCCGCACTCAGCACGGACTTCGCGCGCCGGGTGCTCGAGATCGATGGCGCATTGCCTGCGCAGGCCTTCGCCGACAGCCGCCTGCTCAGCGAACAGGAACTGCAGCAGCTCGATGCGCTGCTGCGTGCCCCCGCCAAGGACGATCCGGCATGAGTGTCCTGACGCTGGGCTTCTGGGGCGCGCATGCCGTTGGCGCCCTAGCGGGCGGCTGGGTGGCGTGGTCTGCCGGGCAACGTGTCCACCGCCGTCTGGGTCTCTCCCACGCCGCGTATGGCTATTGGATGGGGGTGTGGTTGCTGGCGGTGATGCCGGTCCTGCTGTCGGTGGGTGTGGCGCTGTGGGCCCCCGCACCGCTCGTCTCGTTGCCCCCGGCACTGGTGCTGCCGCTGCCTGCCGCGCTGGACCTCGGGGCTGCCGGTGCGGCGGAAGGGGGCCTGGTGAGCTCCCCGTGGGCAGGGCCGGCCACCAGCACGTGGCTGGCCGCGCTGTATGTCACCGGCCTGGGTATCGCATTGCTGCGCGTGCTGGTCGGCACGTGGGCGACCGGCCGGCTGTGCCGGGCGACCCTGCCGATCGCACCGGGGGCCTGGCCAGGCCCGCGCAGCCGTGCGTCGGCGCAGCGGCTGCGATCGGCCGGCATCGTCTGCCGGGTCAGCGCGCTGCCGGTGAGTCCGTTCGCGGTGCGCTGGCCGCGGCCGTTGATCGTGCTGCCCCTCTCGGCCGTGGAGCAGCTGGAGGATCGCGCCCTCAGCCTGATCCTGGGCCATGAGGCGGCGCACCTGACGCGCCGCGATCCGCAGCGCGCCGGCCTGATGGCGATACTCAACGCCCTGCTGTGGTTCGACCCGTTCCTGCGCCGCCTCACCGCGCGCGTGCAGCTGGCGGCCGAGCTGCGATGTGATGCGCAGGCCCTCGCGGGGGATGCACATGGCGGGCGTGACTTCGCCACGGCGTATGTGCGCACGTTGCGCCTTTCCGCAGCGGCCCACGCGCCCACCACCGCCCTGACCCACCGCGATCTGGCCGGGCATGAAATCCGCATCCGGCACATGCTGCATGGCGATGCTGCGCGGCCGCTGTCGGGATCGGGACGCGCGCTCCTGCTGGGCAGCGCATTGCTGATCGGCGCCTTGTTGGTGGTCATGCAGGCCAGTGCAGCGCGTCCCTTGCCAGGCACCGCCGTCAGTAGCACGCCGAAAGAGATCGCGGCGATGGAGGCCGCACTGCCGCTGCCGCCGTTGAGCGATACCCCCATCGAGGTGCAGTTCCAGTCACCGCTGGCCACACCGAGGATCACCGGACATTTCGGCGATACCGGCAGCATCCGGCAGCGACCGCATCGCGGCACCGATTTCGGCGCCCGCCCGGGCACGCCGGTCCTCGCGCCGGCGGACGGCCGCATCGTGGCGGCAACCACCGCCTACCCGGACGGTCCGCAGTACGGCACGGCGGTGGTCATCGACCACGGTCAGGGCTGGCAGACCTTGTACGCGCACCTGCAGGGCGCCGATGTGGTGGTCGGCCAGCAGGTGCACGCCGGCGAGCAGATCGCGCGGGTCGGCAGCACCGGGCGCGTGACCGGACCGCACCTGCATCTGGAAATGCTCCGCCACGGTGAGCGCGTCGATCCGCAGGCGCACCTGCCATGACCGGCTGACCCGCTCCACATCCCAGCCCCACTGCTGCATTTCGTTTTCCTGGCCACAGGAGGGGCGCGTGTTGCCCGGCGAAATGTCCACGCCACCTTTCTGCACGGACTGCCCATGTCATCCACGTTCCGCATCGTCCTCGCCTTGTCCCCGCTGTGCGCCGCGTTCTCCAGCGCTGCGCAGTCGCTGCCCGCACCGTCATCAGCACCGCCCCCCACCGAGCTGGAGGCCGTGCAGGTGCAAGGACCGGCGTACGACGCGCGCCGCGATGACACGGCCACCCGGATCGTGTTCGGCACGGACACGTTGCGCCAGTTTGGTGATATCGGCCTGGTCGATGCGCTCAAGCGCCTGCCCGGCATCACCGTGGGCACCGGCGCGCCCGGTCGCAGCGGTGCGGTGTCACTGCGCGGCCTCGGCGCGGGCTATACCCAGATCCTGCTCAACGGCCAGAAGGCACCGGCCGGGTTCGATCTGGATTCGCTCACGCCGGAGATGGTCGAACGCGTGGAGATCCTCCGTGCACCGACGGCCGACCAGCGCGCCGAGGCCATTGCCGGCTCGATCAACATCGTACTGGCCGCCGGCGCGCGCAAAGATACCGAACAGCTGTCGCTGGCCTGGGGCCGCAGCAACGGCCAGAACACGCCGTCGGTCAGCTGGCAGCGCAATCGGCGCGCCGGCCACCGCAGCAGTTCGGTCACCGCCACCGCATCGCGCCGCGAGTTCCTGGTCGAGGAAACCGGCACCGAACGTGTGTGGGATCGGCAGGGAACCCCCATCGCGCTGCGCGACACCACCCTGCGTGCGGGCGGGAACCGCGATGTGCTCTCGCTTGCACCCAGCCTGGAAACCACTCTGGAAAATGGCGACATCCTTGCCCTGCAGGGCGTCGCCGATGCCAGCCGCTTCAACCGCACCACCGCTATCGACTGGACCACCCCACTGGGCGAGCCGCTGCGGCGCGCCCGCTACCAGCAGCGCACCCGTATCGAGGTCGCGCAGGCCACCGGCAGTGCCACCTGGACCCGCACCTTCGAGCAGGGCAGCGCGTTCACCACCAAACTGCGTCTGGGCGGCAACCGCGAGCGTTACACCTATCGCGAACAGGGCTACGCGCAGCAAGGGCAGCAGAACCTGGAGGACCACACCGATGCACGACTGACCGTGCGCGAGCTCAACAGCACCGGCAAATACACGCTTCCCGGCCGCGGGCGGCATGCGCTGCAGCTCGGCTGGGAGGCCAGCGAGGATCGTCGCGACGAGGCGCGGGTACAACACCTGCTGCCGGTCGGCGACGACGCTGGCTGGATCAGCGATCTGGCGTTCGACGCACGCATCCGGCGGCTGGCCGTGTACGCCCAGGACGACCTCACCCTCAGCGAGCGCTGGTCGCTGTATGCCGGCGCACGCTGGGAGCAGATCGAGACGCGCAGTGACGGCAGCGGTTTCAGCGGCATCCATCGGCGTGACCAGGTGCTGTCGCCGGTGCTGCAGTCGCTCTGGAAGATTCCCGGCACCCGGCGCGATCAGCTGCGCGTTGCACTCACCCGTACCTATCGCTCGCCCACCCTGGCCGCGCTCATCCCCCGCCCGTACACCTCAACCAACAACCGCCCGCTCAACCCTGACGAACGTGGCAACCCGGCCCTGCGTCCGGAGTTGGCGACCGGGGTGGACCTGTCCTACGAAACCGCCGGCAAGGGGGGCGCGCAGCTCAGCGTCGGCGGTTACGTGCGTCGGATCAGCGATGTGATCCGCACCGAGACGCACCTGCAGGAGGGGCGCTGGGTTGCGTCACCGGTGAACGGTGGCGCCGCGACGACCTGGGGAGTAGAGCTGGATACCGCGTTGCGGCTTCCGCAGCTGATCACGGGCGCGCCGGATGTGTCGGTCCGCTTCAATGCAACCGCCAACGATTCGCGTGTGGAGGATGTCCCCGGCCCGGACAACCGGCTGGATGAACAAGTGCGTTTCAGCGGCACCCTGGGCGCGGACTACCCGCTCCGCACCGGCTGGACGGTGGGCGGCAGTTATACCTACCGCACCGGCGGCACCGTGCAGGTCAGCCCCGGCCAGTTCGAGATCAGCGCGTATGGGCGCGAGCTGGATCTGTATTCGCTGTGGTCGATCGGCGCCCGCAGCAAACTGCGGCTGAGCATCAACAACGCGCTGCACCGGACGTTGCGCACCGGGCAGCGGCGGATCAGCGAGGACGGCATCGAGCAGCTGCAGCGGCAACGCAACGCATCACCGCTGCTGCGCCTGCAGCTTGAACTCCCGCTGTGATCAGCCCGGCTGGCGGCTGGCCTCGCCCACCGCCGGCAGCGCACGCACGCGGCCGGGCTTGCTCGGGAACGCATGGCGGACGATGCGCCACATCACCTGGCCGAACTGCCGCGGCAACGAGCCGGTGTTGTAGTGCTGGCCGTAGCGCGCGCAGATCTCCTTCACCTCGACCGCGATCGCGGCATAGCGGTTGGCCGGGATATCCGGATAGAAGTGGTGCTCGATCTGGTGGCTGAGGTTGCCGGACATGACGTTCATCAGCTTGCCACCGGTCAGGTTGGATGAGCCGCGCAGCTGGCGCAGATACCAATGGCCACGGGTCTCATCACGCACGCATTCCTTCGGGAAGGTTTCGGCCTCGGCGGTGAAGTGGCCGCAGAAGATGATCACGTAGGTCCACACGTTGCGGATCAGGTTGGCCGCCACATTGCCCAGCAGCACCGGCAGGAAGAACGGACCGGCCAGTGCCGGGAACAGCAGGTAGTCCTTGAACATCTGCTTGCCCATCTTGCGGCCGACCGGGCGGAACTGCCTGCCCAGTTGCTTGAGCGTCATCTTGCCGGCAAACACGCGGCCCAGGCGCAGGTCCTGGATCGCGATGCCCCATTCGAACAGCAGCGCGAACACCACCGCGACCACCGGCTGCATCAGGTAGAACGGGCGCCAGCGCTGCTCGGGGAAAATGCGCAGCAGGCCGTAGCCGATATCGTCGTCCAGCCCGCGCACGTTGGTGTAGGTGTGGTGGCGGAAGTTGTGGGTCTTGCGCCAGGCGTCGGCGGTGCCGACGATGTCCCACTCATAGGTGCTGCCCTGCAGCTGCGGATCGCCCATCCAGTCGTACTGGCCATGGATGACGTTGTGCGCCAGCTCCATGTTTTCCAGGATCTTGGACAGCGCCAGCATCACCACGCCGGCGATCCACGCCGGGATCAGCACGCTGTGCACGAAGGCACCGAGGAACAGCAACGCGCGGCCGGCCACGCCGGTCCAGCGTACGGCGGCCACGACGCGGCGGATGTAACGCGCATCGCGCGCACCGAGCGTGGCCAGCTGGCGCGCGCGCAGTGCATCGAGTTCAGCGCCGAAGGCCTGCAGTTCGGCCGGGGAGAGCGCGCGGTTGTGCACGGAAGACATGGTCACAGCTCCAGGATCAGGTCGGTGCTGGCGCTGTTCACGCACAGCTTTACTTGCGTGGCCGGTTCGGCCGCATGCTCGCCGGTCAGGGTGTGGCGGGTGACGCCGGACACCTTGCCGCAGACACAGGTATTGCAGATGCCCATGCGGCAGCCGCTGGCCGGGCGCAGCCCTTCGGCTTCCAGCGCCTGCAGCAGCGAAGTGCCGCGTGGCAGGGCAAGCGTGCGGCCGCTGCGGCGCAGTTCGACCTGCACCGTGCCCTCTTCGGCATCCGGCAGCACCGGCGGCGTGAACGCCTCGGACTGCAGCGACGCGACCTGGCCGTGCAGGCGCGCCTGCGCTGCATCGACGAAGCCACCCGGGCCGCACACCAGGGTGCGGGCGGTGCTCAGATCGCCCAGCGCCGCGAAGGCGAATGCATCCACGCGCGACGCCGGTGCGGTCGGGTCGCGGGTCAGTGCGATGTGCAGCGTGAACGAGGGATGGCGCGCCGCCAGCGCGGCCAGCTCGGCGGCGAAACACACTTCCTCACGCCGGCGTGCCCAGTACACCAGGTCCACCTGGCCCGGCATGCCGACAGCATCGAGCTGGCGCAGCAGCGCGCGCATCGGGGTGATGCCGCTGCCAGCGGCCAGCAGCAACAGCCGCTCGCCGGAGGCCTGCGGCAAGGTCATGTCACCGAACGCCTGGCCCAGCTCAAAGACGTCACCGATCGCCGCGGCATGGGCCAGATGCTGGCTGACGGCACCGCCGGCGATGGCCTTGACGGTGATCGCCAAGCGGCCGTCGGCCAGCACGGTCGGGCTGTAACTGCGCGACAGGCGGCGGCCATCGACTTCGACGCCGAGGGTGACGTGCTGGCCCGGCAGCAGGCCACGGAAATGGCGGTTGGGCGTGAGCACCAGGGTGACCGCATCCGCGCTCTCGGCGGTGCGCGACAGCAGCCGGGCCAAGGGGCGGCGCAGCGTCCACAGCGGGTGCAGACGGGTGCCCCAGAAGTCGAACAGCGCTTCGGGGACCCAGCGGCGGGGGCTGGCGACGTGACGGCGGGCGGAAATGCGCGGGACGGTGCTCATGCTGCGCACTATACGGCCGAGCATACGACTGTGTATACAGTTGTATATGGCCGGGACGGGCTATGATTCAGGGACTTGACCGCGCTGCCCCTGATGACCTCCCCAGACCTGCCCCTGCCCGCCTCCGACGACGCCCATCCCGCGCGCAAAGCCTCGATCTCACGTGAGGATCTGCTGGCCGCGGCATTGGCCCTGATCGGCCCGCACCGCAGCGTCTCCACGCTGAGCCTGCGCGAGGTCGCGCGTGAAGCCGGGATCGCCCCGAACTCGTTCTACCGGCAGTTCCGCGACATGGACGAGCTGACCGTGGCCCTGATCGACCTGGCCGGGCGCTCGCTGCGCACCATCATCGGCGAGGCGCGCCAGCGCGCCGCCTCCTCCGACCGCAGCGTGATCCGCCTCTCGGTGGAGACCTTCATGGAGCAGCTGCGCGCCGACGACCGCCTGCTCCATGTCCTGCTGCGCGAAGGCACCGCCGGCTCGGACGCGTTCAAGCATGCGGTGGATCGCGAACTGAATTACTTCGAAGACGAACTGCGGGTCGACCTGATCCGCCTGGCGGCCGCCGACGGCGCGCGCCTGCACGAACCGGCGTTGGCCTCCAAGGCGATTACCCGGCTGGTGTTCGCGATGGGCGCCACTGCAGTGGATCTGCCACCGGAGAAGGATCCGGAACTGATCGAGCAGCTGACCCAGATGCTGCGGATGATCATCACCGGGGCGCGCACGTTGGCGGGCAGTCCGCCGCTGCGCTGATCCGGCCATCCGGCCGCGCACAAAAAAATGACGACCCACCGGGCCGTCATTTCGTGATCCTGTTGCCCACATCAACGGCAACGCAGTGTGCGGCGCTTGATCAGCGGTACTGACGCTCGCAGCGACGCTCAACCACGCGATCACCGTTTTTGGACTGCTGGTTGCCCTGGATCTGGCGACCTGCGGCGCCACCGGCCACCGCACCGGCGACCGTGGCCAGCTTCTTGCCGTTGCCGCCGCCGACTTGGTTGCCGAGCAGCCCCCCGACCACGGCGCCGGTCGCGGTGCCGGTGATGCGGTTGGGGTCCTTGGAATTACGCTGGACCTCGACGTTGTGGCACACCACCTTGCTGCCGTCGTTGAAGCGGCGTCCCTCGTCCTTGGGGCCATAGGTCTGGGCGCCGGCGACGGCCGATACGGCGAGCAGACTGCCCAGGCACAACACGCGGAAGCTCGTCTTCATGGTCGATCCCTGTTTATGGAACATGGCCCGAGTGTCTGCCTGCCGGCGGCAAGCCCGAGTGAAGTTGCGTCCACGCCACGTCAACGCCAGCGGCGGCGTTCAGGCCGCAGCCATGCAACCGCCCGCGCTTACAACCGCTCGCGGATCGTCTGCCGCAACGCCTCCAGATCCTTGGCGAACGCATCGATACCGCTCGCCAGCTTCTCCGTGGCCATCGGATCGGCCGCCAGATCCGCCGCAAACCGCGCCCCATCGATCGGCGTCACCTGCACAGACTCGGCCGCACCGGCCACCAGCCTGCGCGGCAGCGCACCGTGATCGGCGTCCAGCTTTTCCAGCAGATCCGGTGAAATCGTCAGGCGATCGCAGCCTGCCAGCGCCTCGATCTGCGCCGTCGAACGGAACGACGCGCCCATCACCACCGTCGGCGAACCGCGGCGCTTGAACTCGGCATACACGCCGCGCACGAACACCACGCCCGGGTCTTCATCGATGGTCGCCGGCGCCTGCCCGTTGGCCACGTACCAATCCAGGATGCGGCCCACGAACGGCGAGATCAGGAACGCCCCGGCTTCACTGCACGCCAAGGCCTGGGTCGGATTGAAGATCAGCGTCAGGTTGCAGTCGATCCCTTCGGCCTGCAGCTGGCGCGCCGCTTCCACGCCTTCCCAGGTTGCCGCGATCTTGATCAGCACCTTGCTGCGCGGCACGCCGGCCGCCTCGTACATCGCGATGAACTGGCGCGCCTTGGCCACCGTGGCCGCGGTGTCATGCGCCTGGTCGGCATCGACCTCGGTCGAGACCCGGCCCGGCACCAGCGTGCTGAGCAGGGTGCCCACGCCCACGGTCAGCCGATCGGCCACCGCGTGCACGATGGTCTCGCGTTCGCCCGCCTGCCCGCGGCCCCAGGCCAGCGCGCGCTCGATGAGATCGGCGTATACCGGCAGGTCCAGCGCTTTCTTCACCAGGGTGGGGTTGGTCGTGCAGTCGACCGGCTTCAAGCGCTTGATCGCCTCGTAGTCGCCGGTATCGGCAACCACCACGGACAGATCACGCAGCTGGGAGAGTCTGGACAGCGACGTCATGGCGGAGTCCTTGGCATCAATCATCAGAGCACGCGTCGAGCAGCGCGCTGACCGCTGCCGTGTCCTGGTCGAACACCGGCGCGGCGAACGGCTCCGGGCCGGGTGTGCGGCCGAATACGATCGGCCGGGTGATGCCGCGGTAGCTGCCCAGCAGCGGGTGCGGCAGCGACGTGATCATCTGCTCTGCCTGCACCTGTGGATGCTCGAACATGTCCTCGACCTGGCGCGCCGCTGCGCACGGCACTTCTTCGCCGAACAACGCTTCCCACGCCAGCGCGCTGCGCGTGGCCAGTGCGGCGTGCAACTGCGGCAGCAGCACCTCGGCCTGCGCGGCGCGCTTGCGCACGGTGTCGTACCGCGCGTCGGCCGCCAATTCTGGTCGCCCGATCCGTTCGCACAATGCCTGCCAGAAGCGCGGGGTATTGGCCGAGATGTACAGATATCCGTCCGCGGTGGGATGGATGCCGGTGACACCGCCCGAGCGCATATCGCGGCCCACCGCCGCCGGCTCGCCCTCGGCCCAGACCATCCGCGCCGACTGCATCGTCAGCGCACTGCGCAGCAGCGACACGCCCACGAACTGGCCCTCGCCGCTGCGTTCGCGCTCGTAAAGCGCCGATGACACACCGGCCGCCACCAGCGCGGCAGCGTAGTAATCGACCACCGAGCCGTACAGGATCTCCGGGGCGCCGCCCGTCTTGCCCTGCATCGTGCACATGCCGGTCATGGTCTGCAGCACCTGGTCGTACCCTGCCTTCTCCTTCAGCGGCCCCTGCTCGCCGTAGCCGGTGACCGAGCAATACACCAGGCGCGGGTTGAGCTTGTGCAGACTCTCGAAATCGATGCCCAGGCGTACCGGCACGCTCGGCCGGAAGTTGTGCACCAGCACGTCCGCCTCGCGCACCAGGCGCATCAGCACCGCGCGCTGGTCAGGCTGCTTCAGGTCCAGCACCACGCCGCGCTTGGAGCGGTTCACACCGAGGAATGCGCGGCTCTCGGCCTCCAGCGTGGAGGGATAGCGCCGCAGGTTGTCGCCGACCGGCGGCTCCACCTTGATCACCTCCGCGCCCTGGTCGGCCAGCAGCGTGCAGCCGTAGGGACCGGCGATGTACGCGCTCAGGTCCAGCACACGAATGCCGCTCAACGGTCCGGTGGCACCTTCCCGCTGGGCGATGGCGAATGGAGAACTGGGGTTGCTTCCGGTCATGGTCAATACACTCGATACCTTGAGGGAAGTTTCCTCCTGGCCAACGGGAAGAAACAGATCGTGTGGGTATGTTCTGGGTGGACAAAAAGCACGCTGCGGCGTCGGCGGCACCACCGCCGCCGAACCCCGCCGAGACGTCAGCCCGAAGGCGCCAGCGACAGCCAGCTCAACCGCCAGCTGCCGTGATCGCGCCCACCACACCGGTAGTAGGGTTCGAACGTCAGCGGGCCGCGGCACTCCAGCTGCACGGTGATCGGTGCGCCCTCGCCCGTGTCTTCGCCCACCTGCAGCCATTGCGAGGGGGGCCGGTCCGGCAAGCGCACCGTCTCATCGGTTTTGTACCCGTCGATCAGGCCGGTGGCATACACCAGCGGCCCGTAGCTCAGCCCCACGTACTCCCAGCGCAGGACCTCCTGCGCCACCGGCGAGCCATCCGGCGCGCGCGATTCCTGCACGTTGATGTTGGCGGCCCGGTGCAGGCGAGGCTGCATCGGCAGCTGCACGCAGATCGTGTCGCCGGACTGCCAGGTCCGCTGCAGGTGCACGAACCCGTCCGCGCCCGCCTCGGCTGCCTCGGGCTGCCCATTGACCTCGATCCGTGCACCCATTGCCCAGCCCGGTATGCGCACGCCGATACTGAACTCGGCGACGCATTCGGGCAGCACGGTGATCGTCACCGTACCGTCGAAGGGGAATCGGGTCGCCTGCAGCAGGGTCACCGCACCGGCCTGCGCGTGCAGCAGCGTGGCCTCGCCCGGCCCGTACAGGTTGACCCGCAGCCCACCATCGGTCGCGATGCCATAGGCCACCTGTGGCAGCTCTTCCACGGCCATCGCGCCGCTGGATTTGCAGCAGCGCCAGTAGGTGGTGTGCACGCGCCGGCCGTTGGGATAGGTGTAGTAGCACCAGTCCTCACCATTGGCGGCCATCGCCGCCAGCAAGTCGTTGTAGGCGGTGCGCTCCAGTTCGTCGGCATAGCGCGCGTGGCCGGTGATGGCCAGCAGCTCACGGTTGAGCTGCATCCACGCCAGTACCGAGCAGGTTTCCACATAGGCCTGAGGGAAGAAGGTGCGCGGCGCGTTGAATACCTCGCGCGACCGGTGCGCCACGCCACCCCACGGCCCGCCGCCCAGCGTGAGGTGCTGCTCGCGGATGTTGTGCCAGAGATGATCGAGCGCCTGGCGATGGTCGTCATGCCCGGTGGCCTTGTACAGCTTGGCCAGCCCGACCAGGTTCCAGCTGAGCTGATACGCCTTCCCTGTCGCGATGAAGGCCGCATCCTCGCCGGCCAGTGCCTTGTCCAGCAGCGCCAACCTCGGGTTGCTGTTGGCCTGCGCCAGGATGCACTCGGCCAGCGCCAGATAGCGCGGCTCGCCGGTGACCAGATAGAGATCGGCGGCTGGATCCAGCAGTACCGTGGCGGACATGCCGTGGTGGTTGCCCAGCGTGGTGATGTCGATGCCCGATTGCAGTGCCTGCCAGCACAGGTCGGCGATCCGGCACGCGGCCTGCAGGTAGGCCGCGTTGCCAAGCGCGCGCCACGTTTCCAGGAACCCAAGGATCAGATAGCTGTGCGTCCAGATGTCCCAGGTGCGCAGCGCCGGCTCGCCGTTCCAGCTCTCCGGCTTGGGCGGCTGCGGCACGGTGAAGCGACGCTCAGGCGCATAGTTGCCCAGGTAGCCGTCATCGTCCTGCTGGCTGATCAACCAGTCGGCGACGCGGCGCAACGAGGTCTCGAGCTGCGGCTGCCCACCCTGCGCCACCGCGCGCGCCGTGGCCGAGAGCCACTTGCCGGCGTGCTCGCCATACCAGTCGCCCTCGTGGTTCTGGTGCTTGTGCGCCTGGCTGAAGATGCTGATCGGCGCGCTGTGCTCATCCACGACGAACGTGCTCAATCGCCCACTGCGGTTGGCTGCCAAGGCATCGCCCAGCACACCCTGCAAGGTGACCTGTTGCGGCGGGACCAGCGTCATGCCGCGGGCGGCGGAATGCAGGCGGTTCATGCCGCATCCACCACGCAACGGAAGCCGACCGTGCCGGCGCGATCCTTGGACGGGCCCATCAGCAGGTACTTGCCGTGCTGATCCAGGCGGTAGGCCTGCGGAAAGTACCAGTGCGAGGTCTGCGGCTGATAGCTGCTGCCGCCACGCAGTACGGCCGCGCGGGTGTGCGCATCGCTGAACTCATCGGTCCACTGCCACACATTGCCGACCAGATCCTCCACACCGAACGGGCTGGCTCCCTGCGGATGCGCATCCACATCCGCCGGCGGGGTGAGGCGACGGCCACGATTGACCCGCGGCACGCATGTGGCATCCCACGCGTTGCCCCACGGGTACAGGCGCTCATCGGTGCCCTGCGCGGCGTACTGCCATTCCCACGCATGCGGCAGCCGCTTGCCGGCCCACGCCGCGTACGCGCGCGCGTCCTCGATGGAGACCCAGGTGACGGGCTTGTTGTCCCAGCCCGCACGCGGCGCGCCGTCCTTCCAGTCCGCCAGGAAGTTGTGGTCATCGGCCGGCCGGTAGCCGCTGACATCGAGGAAGCGCTTGAACGCGGCGTTGGTGACCGGGTGGCGATCGATGTGGAACGCAGGCAGCGCCATGCGCCGGCGATGGTGGCGGCGCGCGCAGTCTTCCCACGGGTACTGCACATCCAGGCCGGCCCAGGTGAAGCCTTCGATCTCGATACCGCCCACCTGGAACAGGAACTCGCCGGCGGGGATCGTGACCATCCCACTCGGCGCCTCGGCCTGGGGGGGCGTGCTGGCGATCGTCAGCAGCGCCTGCGGAGCGGCCTTCCACGCGGCGGAGTAGCTGTTGAGGGGCTGCTGTGTGCGCTCGGCGGTCGCGGCCAGGAAATCGTCCAGACCCTCGACTGCGGTATCTGCAGCCACACTCAGGATCGCGCCGAAGCCGCGCGCTTCCATCGGCAGCTCGATGTACGCCGCGCCGTCAATGATCCGCGGCGTCAACACGCGCCCATGCCACGCATCGTAGTAACGCGTGCCTTGCGCATGCGCCAGCGCGATCTGCTCGCCGTCCACGGCGTACTCGTTGCGGTTGATCAACGTGTGCAGCGCTATCCCCTCGCCCGGGAACCGGCTGGCGAAGATGCCGCCCTGCAGGCAGACCTGGTACGGCTCCCAGTCCATCGAGACCACCAGCTGCGGGAACTGCCGGTACAGCGTGGCGATCCGGCGCAGCGCTTCACCATCGCGCGGGGTGAACTGGTTCCAGACGCCCCAGATGTTCTCCCAGGCGTTGTAGCCGATGCCGTTGAAGAAGCAGTACTGCAGGTCGTGATTACGGTTTCGACCCCAGCGGTTCTCGTAGTTGACCATATGGCGGGGCTCCAGCCACTTCCACTTGGAAACCGGCGGCACCGGGCCCTCGGGCGCCTTTTTGCCCCAGCTCTGCACGTTCCAGATCAACTGCTCTTCGGAACTGATGGTGGATTCGGGCTGCACCACCACTGGATTGCCGCGTGCATCGCAGGCATCGAAGAACGCCCGCGGCACACCGTTGAACGTGTCACCGTTGATACCATCGGCACCGACCGCCTTGACGATCTCGGCCAGCCCATCCCAGTGCGTCACGCCCGGGTCGCGGGTGCCGTGGTCCCACGGCTTGGCCGGCAGGAACACTTTGACGCCGCGCTTCTGGAAGGCCTGCACCGCTGTCTTCAATCCCGCCAGGCCGCCGGGCATGTCGTGCGCCAGATCGAACTGGTTGCGGTCATCGATGCCGATGTTGGGGTAGATGTACCAGATCAACACCGAATCCAGCCCGCCGAACCGTGCGGTCAGATCGTCCAGATACCGATCAACGGTGTACTGCCCGGTGGCCGCATCGAAGAAGTAGCGGTCTTCGACCATCATCTGCGCATGTACGAAGTTGCGCTGCGCCCACTGCAGCTCTGGACGACGGTAGTTCACATCCGTGTAGCCGATCCGGACCAGGTGCTCGCGGCGCCAGTCCTTGAGTTCTTCCAGCCAATCACCCGCGCTGGCATTGGCATCGATCATCCAGCTGCCGATATCGGCAAAGGGCCACGCCGGCGCCTTGCCGGGCGTCGGCAGGTAACGCCCGGTGGTCACGTGCGAGAACTTGTACTCGGTGCGGATCGCCTCACGCCCGTAGTCGGCTGCATCGGTGTCGTAGTCGGGGCTCTGATACGGCGTGGTCATGGGCAAGGCATCCAGCAGGAAACGGAAAGGAGGTACATCAGCGCGCGCACCCTGCCGCCAGCGCGGCATGGGCGGCGGCATCGGGAACGCGCGTGGGATCGGCCAGCAGCGCCTGCACCTCGGCGCGGGTGGGAATGCTCGCCTGTGCGCCCAGGCGGGTGCAGGCCAACGCGGAGGCAGCGGTCGCTGCAAGCAACGCCTCGGCCATCGGTTGATGATCCGCCAGCGCAGCGATCAGGGCGCCACAGAAGGTGTCGCCGGCCGCGGTGGTGTCCAGGGGGTCGATACGGAACCCCGGCTGCAGCAGCACCTCGCCGTTCACCCGGGCCAGGCAGCCACGCGCACCCAGGGTTACGATCACGCAGGGCACCGCCACGCGCGCCAGCCCCGTGGCCAGGTCCGGGGGATGGCCGGCCACCACGTCCAGCTCACCTTCGTTGACGATCAGCACATCCAGCAGCGCGAGCAGCGCATCGGACAGCACCTGTGCCGGCGCCGCGTTGAGCGCGACCTTGAGCCCGGCCGCACGGGCGCGGCGGGCGTAGGCGGTGATGGTGGGCACGGGCGTTTCCAGCTGCAGCAGCAGCCAGCCCACGCCCTCCAGCGCCGGCAGGTGCTCCTCGCGAAGCCCCAGGTTGGCGCCGGGCGCGACGGTGATCGCGTTCTCGGCGGTGTCGGCCAGGCAGATGAAGGCGGTGCCGGTGGGCAGCGCAGGATCGCGCACGGTCGACAGGGCCACACCGGCGTCGCGCAGGGACGCCTCGATCGGTGCGGCGAAATCATCCTCGCCCACAGCCAGCAGCATCCGTGTCGGCACACCGCCGGCCCGCGCGCAGGCCACGGCCTGGTTGGCGCCTTTGCCACCGGGGAACGTGCTGAAGCCACGGCCCAGCACCGTTTCACCGGGCGCCGGCACATGCGTGGCGCGCACCACGAAATCGAGATTGGCCGAGCCGGCGACAAGGACGGTGGAACGTGCCGCACTACTCATGGGTCTATCGCCTCATCAACGCGGTTGTAGAACGTCGTACTGATGCGCGGCAGATCGTCATTGCCGCCGGGCAGATGCTGCAGCATCAGGATCGCGACCAGGCGGCGTGCCGGGTCGATCGTGTAATAGGTCGAGGCCGCGCCCGACCAGCCGAACGCGCCCACCGAAGCGGTGCGTCCTTTCAGGGCCGGATCCAGCAACACCGAACCGCCCAGGCCGAAGCCCTCGGCATCGCTGAACTCGGTCACTGGGCGGGGCAAGGCGGTGTGCACCAGCTGGTTCTGCATCATCAGGGCCACGGTGGACGGTCGAAGCAACTGCACCTCGCCGCAGCGGCCGCCGTCCAGCAGCATCTGCGCGAACCGGCCATAGTCGCCGGCCGTGGAATACAGACCACCGGCACCGCTTGGATACGGCCGGAGCGCACTGCCGGGCACCCGCGCATGCACCTCATCGGCGAGCACCAGATCACCGTGCCCGCCCATGGTGGTCAGCGCCACCACGCGTGCGCGATCGCGCACCGGCACCACGAACCCGGTGTCGCGCATGTCCAGCGGGCGGAAGATGCGCTGTTGCATGAACTGCTCGAACGGCAGGCCACCCACCACTTCCACCAGTCGCGAGAGGACCTCGATGGAGGTGCTGTCGTAACGGAAGCGCGTGCCCGGCTCGGTCGCCAGTGGCACGCGGGCCAGGCGCGTGGTGTAGGTGGCCAGGCTGTCCGCGGCCTGCACCTGCTGGTGTTCCAGCAGCTCGGTGACGGCTTCGAATCCCTCCCCACCCGCTGCGAAACCGGCGGTATGGGTAAGCAGGTGCCGCACGGTCAGCGTCTGCCTCGCCGGCCGCAGCTGTGGCGCCGCGGCGGTGCCCCCGGTGAAGACCTGCAGGCCTGAGAACTCAGGGAGATGGCGCGCCACCGGATCATCCAGATCCAGCCGACCCTCTTCCACCAGCATCAAGGCGGCCACCGAGGCCACCGTTTTGGTCATCGAGTAGATGCGGAAAATGCTGTCACGCTGCATGGGCGTGGCATGCGCCAGATCCTGCCAACCGTAGCCGGCGTCATGCACGATGCGGCCGTTGTGAATCACCAGCGCGACCGCGCCGGTGTAGCCCTGGCGGCCGGTCGATTCGCGGAGTAGAGCATCGACCGCCGGCAGCCGTGGCGGTGAGGCGGGACGTTCCGGCGACGACGCCGCGGCCTGTCCCACCGCCAGCATCAGCCACGCGAGCACGGCCAGGCGTGCCCGGGGGCGGCAATGACGGGCGTGGGCCGGTCCGTGCGATGGCCAGTACATCCGCTCTCCTGCTGTCAGTGGCGGTAACGTCATGACAGGGTAAGGCAATAAAAACGGACCGGCGCTGCAGTGGTTCGCAGCACCGGTCCGCGGTGACGGTCAGAACGTGAAGGTATGGGTCAGCGACACCATGCGGCCACGGCCGGAGAAGAAGTTCTGCCAACCCGGCAACTGCGACCAGGTCAGCACGTACTGCTTGTCCAGCAGGTTCTCGATGCCCAGCGACAGCTTGCCGTAGGTGCCGGTGTCGTAGTTCATGCTGAGATCCCACAACGCGTAGCCGTAGGTATCCTCGTCATTGCGGTACACCGCGCCGTTGGACGGATTGACGAAGGTTTCGCGCAGGTCGCGGCTAAAGGTACGGCTCACGCCCAGCGTCGCATCGAAACGATCATTCGGTGTCCAGGTCAGCGAGGCATTGACCTTGTCCGGAGAGATGTCGAGGATGCCCATCTCCTTGTTCAGGCCCGAGCCGTCGTAGTACTGGGTCTGGCCGCGGATCCGCGAGTACAGCAGCGTCGCCTTCCACTGGTCGTTGAAGGTCCAGGCGCTGTTCATCTCAATGCCTTCGATCCGGGTCGGTGCACGGGTGAGGATGAAGTCCTCGGTCACCTTGTCCACCGTCAGCGAAGACCCGAATTCGGAGGTCGAGCGGTAGCCCGAGATGCCGACCTGAGCCTGCTCGCCGCGCCAGTTGAAGCCCACTTCCTTGTTCTTGGTGATCAGCGGCTGCAGATCGGCGATGCATGCCACTGCCTTGCACGGGCTGTTGGCCTGGATATTGCGCAGCGGGATGCCCACGTTGGCAATACCGAAGCCTTCCGAGTACGAGGCGAACACCGACCACGCATCGGTGATGCGCCAGATCGCACCGAAGTTGGGCAGGTTGGCCTTGTAGTCGAGCTTGCCGCCCTGCACCGGGGTGAAGTCGCGGTAGGCGGTGGTGGTGTAACCGTCGATTTCCAACTCACCGTCTTCGCGGCGGATGCCGGCATCCAGCGTCACCGGGCCGATGTCCCAGCTCAGCTGCGCGTACGGCGCCAGGCTGGTGTACTTCATCGGCGGCACCCAGACCCGGTCGGTCAACGCCAGGCGCTGTTCGGCCGTGTCTTCCACCAGGTCCAGGCCGGTGCGCAGGCGCAGACCCTCTACCGCGAACAGGTCGCCGTAGGCATAAGCCACACGCAACCCCTTCTTCTCGGAGTTGATCTCCGACTGGTCCCAGATGCGGTCGGCTTCCGGCGGCGCCGGCTTGACCAGCTGGCGGTCGGCGCCGTTCTCCGGCACATAGCGCATCGTCTGCTTGGCCCAGTACAGGTCCACGCTCAGGTCACCGCCGAAGAAGTCGGCATGGGTGTACTTGGCAGCGAACTGTTCGAAATCGTTGAACTCGGCCAGCGAATCCTTGATCGAGCCCTTCTCGGCGGTATTGGTGCTCGGAATCGGGCACTCCACGGCGTCGTAGCGGCAGCCTTCGACCGGAATGTAGTTGTGCTTCCCACCGATATGGAAGTTGCTGTAGCTGGCCTGGATGCGCTGCATCTGGCCCTCGCCAAAGTTGTAGCCGCCCTTCAGAAAGAGGTTCTTGCTGTAGGAGTCGGACAGCGAGCCGGAGGTGTTCAACCCCACCCGGCGACCGTCGCCGTCGTAGGCGATGCCGCGGTCGATGTAGGCGCCGCTGATCAGGAAGTCCGCGGCGTCGCCCTTGAAGGTGTGGGTGATGCCGATCTTGGACTGCCCGCTGTCATCCTTGAACTGGGTGCCGTAGCGCGTGCTGACCGTTGTCTGGTGGCCCTCCACTTCAGGATTCTTGGAGAGATAGTTGATGACGCCACCGGCACCACCGATGCCCTCGGCGGCCGACGGGCCGTTGATCACTTCGATGCGGCCGATCACGCCCATGTCGGTGAACGTGCCGTTGCGGCTGCCTTCGCGCAGCGGGGAGCCCTGCGGCACACCGTCGAACAGGCGCAGCGCGACACGGCCGCGCAGGGTCTCGCCACTGTTGCTCATTGCCTGGGAGGATTCGGAGTAGCCCGGCACCATGCGTGCCAGCACGGCCGTGGCGTCTTCGGTCAGGTTGAGGGTGCGCTGCACCTGTTCCTGGTTCACGACGGTCACTGCACCGGGGACCTTCTCGATCGAGATCGGGGTCCGGCTGCCGGTCACGATCACCTGGTCCAGATCGGTGGGCGTCGTGCTCTGCGCCATGACAGGGCTGATGACACAGGCGAACAGTGCAGTGCTGATGGCCGCGGAAAGTGGCTTGATCATTCGTTTCTCCCCCCCAAAAAAGGAAATGCGGGACAGCCGGCCGGGGAGCCGTCGCCACCGATGACGCGCGTGGGCTTTCGCCCTTCCGCCGGTCGATGCGGTTCCCTTGCGGGTCTCCACGTCCTGTCCGGCAACGAGGCGAGAGCCTAGGCGCGGCGTCATGGCGATAGAACTGTGCTCAGGTATGTTCAAAGCCTAGGATTTGTTTCGCTTCGCACGGCGCACCGCGCGAAAACCCGTGGTGTCAGCGTTGCGGCTCGGTCAATGCGACACGCGCTTCCTCCAGCAGCACGTTCACCAGGCGGATGCGCACCGACGAACGCGACCAGACCACGCCAATCCGGCGCGGTTCGCTGCACTGCGGCAAGGGAATGCGCACGACATTCAATCCTTCCGGCCATGGCTTGGCCCAATCCGGCACCAGTGACACGCCGAGCCCGCGGTCGACCATGACCGCGATGGCGTTGAGTGCATTGAGCTCGAACCGCTCGCGCGGCACGATCCCGGCCTGTCGCAGGTAGTCATCGGCGAGGCGACCGCCCCATTCGTGGCGGTCGTAGCGGATCAACGGCTGCTCGCGCAGCAGCTCGTGCGGGTCACGGCTGCCTAGATGGGCCGGCGCCAGCACCACCAGCGGCTCCTCGCGCAGCTGCTGCCACTTGCAGGTCTTGGGCAGCGCGAAGGGGGCCTGCAGCACCATCGCCGCATCCAGATCGCCAGCCTCCACCGCCCGGTACAGATCGGCCGAGTAGCCCGGCTTGATGAAGACGTTGATCTGCGGGAACGTCGCCACCATCCGCGACAGGATGTCCGGCAGCAGGCCGGCCAGTGCGGTCGGGCACGCGCCCAACCGCAACTCGCCGGCCAGGTCGTTTTCGTTGGCCACGCTGCGCAGGTCGGCCACCTGGCGCAGCAGGTCGCGCGCCCGCTGCAGGATGCGCGCGCCGTCCTCGGTGACGCTGACGGTGCGCCCGGCGCGGGCGATCAGCGGCGCGCCGAGTTCACGTTCCAGCGTGCGGATCTGCTGGGCGACCGCGGCCGGGGTGATATGCAGCGAGCGGGCCGCGGCAGCCATCGAGCCGCGGTCCACCACCGTTACGAACGTACTCAGGAACTGGGTTTCCACGGATTACCTCTCAGCGCGTGAGCAACCTACACGAGCCACTGGCGCAATGCGATTGGACCAATGGCCCGTGCGCCGGCGCCTCAACGGTGCTGGTCATGGAGCTGCCGCTTCGGCCGGGGTATCGCGGTAGATGGTCAGCCCCTTCAGCGAGCGGGTGGGTGCCGGGAAGAACAGGCTGGCCACATAGCCGATCACGATGCACAGCAGGATCGAGATCGCCAGATAGAAGTACGGGTGCACCAGGTCCATGCTCCAGCAGACCAGCGTGATCAGGATCGAGCCGGCCACACCGATCGCCACGCCCGGCGCGTTGGCGCGGCGGGTGAACATCCCCAGCGTGTAGGCACCGGCAAAACCACCGCCGAGCAGGCCGGCCAGTTCGATGGAGACATCGAACAGCGAATGGATGTCATAGCGGCTCATCACCAGCGCGATGCCGATGCCGATCAGGCCCACGCCCACGCCGGACCATTCGGCCACGCGCACGGCGGTTTTCTCGTTCGGGTCCTTGACCAGTTTCTGGTAGAAATCCACCGAAACCAGGGTCGAGATCGAGTTGATGATGCTCGACAGGGTCGACATCGCCGCGGCGAAGATGCCGGCGATGATCAGCCCGGTGACACCGGCCGGCAGCTCGGCGGCGATGAACAGCGGGAAGGTCGCATCGATCGGCAGCAGGGGATTCAGGCGTTCGGGGTTGTTGCGGTAGTACATCCACAGGGCCGTACCGATGCCGTAGAACACGAAGCCGCCGGGAATCATGATGGCGGCAAATGCCCAGATCGATCGCCCGGCTTCCTTGTCCGAGCGCGTGGACAAGGTGCGCTGCATCAGCACCTGGTCCTTCGGGAAGGTCAGCACCACATCGAACACCACCAGGAAGATGAAGCCCCACACCGTGGCCTTGGTGAGGTCGAAGCTGAAATCGAACAGCTTGGTCTTGTCCTCCGCCGCGGCCGCACTCAGCAGCTGCGGCATGTCGCCGCCGGTCTGCAGGAAGATGAAGCCGATCGCGAACAGCGCGCCGCCGAACATCACGATCACCTGCACCACGTCGGTCCAGATCACCGCCTTGGAGCCGCCCACAGTGGAGTAGATGATCGTGAACACGCCCATCAGCATGATCGACCAGACCACGTCCACGCCGGTGATGGTGGAGATCGCCAGCGCCGGCAGGAACAGGATCACGCTCATGCGGCTGCCGATCTGCATCACGATGCACAGTGCGCTGGACAGCATGCGGATCGCCGGATGGAAGCGCGTTTCGAGGTAGGAGAACACGCTCATCAGGTCCAGCCGGCGCAGCAGCGGCACGATCCAGACCGCCACGAACATCAGGCCGACGACCGCGATCAGGTTGTTGGTCAGGTACTGCCAGTTGGTATCGAAGGCTTTGGCCGGGATGGCGATGAAGCTGATCGAACTGGTGTTGGTGGCATACAGGCTGATGCCGGCCGCCCAGAACGGAATCGAGCGCCCACCGACGAAGAAGTCCGCCGTGGAGGCGTTCTGGTCCTTGAGATAGAAGTAGAAGCCCATCCCAAGCATGGCCAGCAGATAGACGCCGATCACCGTCCAGTCCAGCCAGCGCAGCAGGTGCTTGCCGCCCTGCAGTTCGGCGTACTGGAGCTGGCTGCCGGTGGCGCCCGCGGTGGCCCAGGCCAGTCCGTTGCCCCACGCCGTGACGGCCTGCGGTGCTGCGGCAATCGGCGTGTCCAGTGTCGTCCATGCGTCGGTGATGGTGTGGAACGTACGCGCCTGGGTCACGCCGCTGCCGTCCTTCACCAGCATCAGCAGATGCGCCTGGCCCAGCGCGCGCATCGAGCCGGCCACGATCGTGCCGTCCGGCGACGCGACCTGCTGCCAGCTGGCGTCCGCATTGCGGCGCCACAGCTGGTCGCTGCCCGTGCCGGTGCCCAGGCCCAGGTACAGCGCGCCTTTCTGCGCCTGCAATGCGCTGGCAACCCCCTGCTGGGGCAGATCCTCCAGAGGCTGCCAGGCGGCGGTGCCTGCCGCCGCGGTGCGGCGGTAGAGCTGGGCGCTGCCAGCCGCATCGTTGCCCACCAGATACAGCGCGTCACCGAAGGTGGCCGCCCGCGCGTTGCGCAGCGGCGCGGGCAGCGCAATGGCCGCGCCGAACACCAGCGCGCCGTTGTTCAGGACCACCGGCTGGAGGCGGTCGCCGAGCGCATCCCGGCCCTGCAACAGATAGGTGCGCCCGGCTGCGCTGACGCTGCCCTCAAGCCCGCCGAGCTGCCCTGCGGCCGGCGCCGCCAACGCCTCCCACGCCTTGTTGTCGGCGCGCAGCTCCCAGGCACCGTCACGGCTGAGTGCCACCAGGCGCCCGTCCACATGTACCAGCCCGCCCGGCGCAATCTGCGCCGGCAGTGCCGGCAGGTTGCCGGCCGCCACCGTGGTCAGGCTCTCGGCGGCCACGGCGCCACTGCCGGCAAGCAGGACAGCGGCGGCAACCAGCCGCACGCTGCGCGCGCAGCGCCGGAGCACAGTGGAGAGGAACGCGGACGGTGCAGGCTTGTGCATGAAATTACCCGGAAGAAGTGCGGCAACGCCGAAGCCGGCAAGAGCGCAGGTAGGAGACAGTGGTCGATGCATCCCGATACCGCAATCAGGCAAGCGGGGGAGAAGATGCGGCCAGCAGGGCTTGAGCACGGCGCAGGTACGGCAGGTCGATCATCCGGCCTTCAAACAGGAACGCGCCGTGTCCCTGCCCTTCGGCACCGGCGGCGGCGGCAACAATCCGCTGCGCCTCCGCGAGCATCGCCGGCGGCACGCTGAAGGTGGCGTTGGCCAGGGCAACCTGGCGCGGGTGGATGCAGCTTTTGCCGATGAAGCCCAACTGCCGGGCCATCTGCGCCTCGGCCAGGAAACCGTCGCTGTCGGCCACGTCCGGAAACGCACCGTCGCAGGCGAACACCTGGGCTTCGGCGGCCGCCAACCGCAGCGCGAACAGCGTGGCATGCACGTTGCTCGGCTCCCGGTCGATGCCATTGGGCGAAAACAGGTCGCCCAGCCCCAGCTGCACTCCGGCCACGCGCGGGTGCGCGCCGGCCAGTTCGGCGGCGATGCGCAGGGCCTTGGGGGTTTCGATGTTGATCAGCAGCCCGATCGGGCGCGTCACGCCGTTGCGCTGCTCAGCCCGTTCCAGCCGGGCGATGGCCGCCAGCAGCTGAGCCACCGATTCAATCTTGGGAAGGTTGAGCAAGTCCACACCGGGGAGCGCCACCGCATCCAGGTCCGCGCCGAAATGGGCGCTGTCGGTCCCGTTGCTGCGCACGATCAACTGCTTGTCACCGGCGCCGCCCTGCACGCGGCGCAGGAAGCCGGCGACCTCGTCGCGGGCCTGGGCCTTGCCGGCCTCGGGCACCGAATCTTCCAGGTCGAACGAGAGCGCATCGGCCTCGCCGGCCATGGCCTTGTCGAACAATTCCGGCCGGGCGCCGGGGACGAACAGCTTGCTACGCATGGTTTTCCCTCATCAACCCGCGCAGTCTGCAGAATTGGAAGCCCTTTAAAAGTGCGGTCCCGGACATTCATTGGATAGCATTTGTTTCGACCGCCGAATGCGCTGCAGTGCACCACGAGAAGAAAAGCGTCGGACATCACCGTGTTGCAGGCACAATCGATTGCTGCAACCTGCCGGGGTGACCACCCACGTCGCGCCTCGGGCAGCCACCCAACCAACGCGTCACGAGGACTGTTGCCGATGCATGAACCCACTCTGCCACCGACAACCACCACCCGGTGCGCACCGCACCTGGACGCGCGGACCCGGGGATGACCGGTCCCCCCCTGGTGCTGGACGGAAGCGCCATCCACGACATCGCCGGCTTCTACGCTGAAATCAACCGCGTGTTCATGACCAACGAGGACTGGCAGCTGGCCCCAAGCCTGGATGCACTGGATGACCTGCTCTATGGCGGCTACGGCGCACTGGCCGGGCACGCATCCGCCACGGTGCGCTGGACGCACATCGCACACAGCCGCGCCGCGCTCGGGGTGGCGGCCACCCGCGCCTGGCTGCAGGAAAAACAGGCGCGGCCCGGCGTGTTCAGTGCCGCGAGAATCGCCACCCAGCTGGATGCGCTGGAACGCGGCGCCGGCCAGACCTATTTCGACCTCATCATGGACGTGTTCGCGGCCCACCCTACCCTGCACCTGCGCACGGACTGACCGGCTGTGCATCGCGCACGCGCGCTCTCGCCGCGGCACGCCCGACGATCGTGCCGAGCCGCCGTCAGTCCTTGCGTTTGTCCGGCACGCTGGCCAGCACCACTGTCAGCAGCAGGGGCTGGCCATCCTCGGCCTCGTCACCGGCTTGCAGGCTGGCCTGTTCGAGCTCGCCTATCAGCGCGTTGATGCGCGCCAACTGGGCAGCGTCGGCACGGAACGACAGATGGCGCACGGCACAGTTGCGCTGGCTGCCGTCGAAGCGCGCCGCCGCCTGCGTGGCGGCGGCCGAGAACGCGCGCAAACTGGCACCCACCGCACTGCTGGCCACTTTGATCAGGTTCCTGCGCCCGCCCGGCGTGCGCAGTGCGGCGGCCGAGGACAGCTGCCGCGATACCACGGCATAGACCGCTTCGGGCCGGCGACCGGTGCTGCGCCGTTCCACCACCTGCACCAGGCCCGCCTCTTCCAGCCGCTCGAGGTGGTGGTAGAGCGCGGTAACCGGGCGCCCCAGACGCTCGCCCAGCTCGCGCACGGTGGCGCGGCCGTCGATATCCAGCCGCTGCAGGATCGCCAGCCGCGGTGAGGACGCCATGGCGCCCAGCTGGTCGGGGGTCAGTTCCAGGGCTCGCGGTGCATGAGGGCTTGCTAGGGGTTGGCTCATAATTCAAACTATAGATCAAAATTGAATAATGGGTGATTCGTACATGCGTACTCGATACCTGCGGATCGTTGCCGGCGGCCTGGTCGCTGCCATTGCCATCTGCGGCGGCGCGTCGGCCTCATCCACGCTGCCGGCCCTGCAGAGCGGCGGCGGTGGCGGCAATGCCGCCGACCTCGACCCCGCTGTGACGCGGCGCATCGATGCCGATGTGCAGCAGGTCATGCAACGCTTCCAGGTGCCCGGCGCAGCCATCGCGGTGATCGTTGATGGCAAGCCTCTCTATTCCCGTGCTTACGGCCTGCGAGACCGTGAGCGCGCGCTGCCGGTGCGCACCGATACGCCGTTCGAGATCGGTTCGATCACCAAGCAATTCACCGCCGCCGCCATCGTGCAGCTGCAGGAAGCGGGCAAGGTGCAACTGGACGACCCATTGGCGCGCTACCTTCCGCATGCGCCTCACGCCAGCGAGGTGACCCTGCGCCACCTGCTGACCCATACCAGCGGCCTGCACGAGTACTTCGATGGGCCCGAAGCGGAGGTCGATGACCTGGTGACACGCCCCATCGATTTCGATGACCTGATCGCGCGCATTGCCGGCCAGCCGCTGGATTTCCCGCCAGGCACGCGCTGGTCGTATTCCAACACCGGCTACGCGCTGCTCGGCAAGGTGATCGAAACCGTCTCCGGCGAGCACTACCGCGACTACCTGCAGCAGCACATGCTGGCGCCGCTGGGCATGACCCACACCTTTACCCTGGCTGATAGCGACCGCTTGGCCGGCATGGCCGTTGGTTACCGGCATGAGCAGGGCGCGTTGCAGCGCTCGCCGTACTTCCACCCCGACTGGAGCGGTGCGGCCGGTTTCCTGGTCAGCACACTAGATGATCTGGCTCGGTGGGACGCCGCTCTGAGCGGTGGCAAGGTGGTATCCGCAGCCGGCTATGCGCAGATGAAGACCTCCTTCGCTACGGCCGATGGCAAGCCCGTGGGCTACGGCCTCGGCCTGTTCGTGGATGCCGTGTACGGGCAGGCGCGCGTCGGTCACACCGGCGGCGCGCAGGGCTTCACCACCGCCGATGAGTACTACCCTGATCATGGCCTGCGCATCCTGGCCTTTACCAACCTGGGCGACAAGAAGCCCGAGGCCGGCGTCACCATGACCAATCTGGTGTTCGCCGCCCTGCACCCGGACATCGTCGCGGCGTGGGAACGTCCGGTTGCCGGCGAGGTTGCCGCCGTCCGCGACAGCGCAAAGGCATCGTTCCGCCAGTTGCAGAACGGCACCGACTACAGCGCCTTCAGCGACGACCTGCGTGGCAAGCTGGCCGCTGGCATCGGTGCCGGCCTGATGAGTTCCGTGGGGCCTTACGGCGAACCGACCGACATGGTGTTCAAGGGCACGAGCCAAGGCGAAAAGGGCACGCTTTACAGCTATGTGGCCGAGTTTGGTCCGGGTGCGTTCGTCGGCTACACGGTCCGGCTTGACGAGACAGGCCATGTTGCCGGGTTCGCGATTGAATGACGGGAGGCCTGTGCACGCCTCAGGCACCAAGGCACGGCTGCGCGGCGCGCCCTTCGCCCTGCCCGCCCCCTCCCCTACAATGGCCGACCAGGCGGCCTTCCGGGCTGCCCCCGACTGTGATGGACCCCGCGTGACAGAGAAGCAGCCCGAACACACCCCGCTGATGAAGCACCATTGGCGTAGGAACATTATCGACCCTTAAACCCTTGCTCTGCAAGGGTTTTTTTATGCCTTACGGTGGACGCAACCCGTATGGACACAGCATGGACACAGGCTGTTACTCGTAGCGTCTCAGCCTGTCTCAGCGTGCGGGTGCGGCAAAGGGCAAGCAATGCAAGGGTCCGTGTCCACGGGACCAGGACGCCCTCGTCTGGACTTGACCAACCATCCGGAAAGAACAAATGCATTGGCGATCAATCAATGTATCGCAAGGCATAAGCTTGCCAAATGCGAAATCAACCGTAATGTAAAATCAATCGAGTTGATATGCAGGGGGAGCAATGCGTGAAAAAGGATTTAACTTATTTGAATTGACTTTGTGTATTGCCCTGATTGTGGGTCTCGGAGCAATGACTTACAAACTTTTCACGCCATCAGCTTCAATGGCTGCAATTCGTGTTGAACAAGAGCGCGCAGCTAAAATCGTCCAATCCGTCACAGACCTTTACGTCCTGCATCCATCTTACGATGGACTAAACACCGATACACTGCGCAACACGTTCAACTCCAACTTTGTCGTACAAAACGGCGCATTGCACCCGCCTTCCTCCGTTGCTGAAATGACAGTTGTTCAGCCGGGAAGCGCATTTGGCAACAACGACTCAATTGATCTTGTGTATTTGTCCGTGCCAAGCAAGACATGCGTAAAGCTTGCCAGCGCCATTGGCAAGTCAGCGGATTTCGTCCATGTCAATGGGTTTCAGCTGCAACGGCCATACAGCCGTATGCGTGAGGATCTTCTGGCAACCCAATGCTCAACCCGAAACAACAACGAAATTCTATTTCGGTACACGAACAAGCATACAGTGACAGCCGCAGAAGATATCAGCGCGTGCGAGTGCTCACCAACCATAGAAACACAGACACTTGCTTGCCCTGGAAATACGAGCGGATCAATTACGCAACGCCGCAATGGCACATGTCCATCGTCCACATGTCCCAAACTGCAATGGTCATCGTGGGCAACCATGTACAACACGTGTGCAGCGAACCCAACTCCAATTGTGCCAATAACACCGATACCGCCAAGTAGTCAGTGCATTGAGACAACCGAAACACAAATCGGCAACTGCCCGGCAACCCAAATTGGCTACGTGGTGAACACCCGAACAAAAGAATGTCCAAGCGGACAATGGGGCGCATGGACAACGACATTGCGCGCATGTAACAACCCGTTGCCCATTTCGCCATCCTGCGCATTTGATCCAATTACAGACAAGGAAACATCATCTATCGCGTGCCCGTCCGGACAAGGCGGAAGTATATCGCGAGAAAGATACCGCAACTGCAATGGCAGCGGCATAAAGGAATGGGGGGAATGGAAAACAGTTAACAACTCATGTGCTGCGACGTGCGTCACATTGGGCACATGCTGTACGCCACGACGTTTGGAACGACCTGCAAATGCGCCATGCCCAATCAATTCGTATGGCACTCGCACTGGTGTTGAACAACAATACTCTCGCTGTGCGAACGCAACTGAAACACCGGTTTGGAGTGGCATATGGGACATGAAAGGTAGTTCCATCGTTGGCGTATGTCACACTTGTCCCGCGAACTCATCAAGCACAATGGAA
The DNA here is from genome assembly GCF_054188265.1 of Stenotrophomonas sp. IS26. Taxonomy (NCBI): domain Bacteria; kingdom Pseudomonadati; phylum Pseudomonadota; class Gammaproteobacteria; order Lysobacterales; family Lysobacteraceae; genus Stenotrophomonas; species Stenotrophomonas sp. IS26. Next base: position 53,780 of record NZ_JBSZJV010000009.1, on the reverse strand, counting down.
CGCACGGAACCGAGAACGGGAGCGTGCCCTGCGGGAACGTTTGGCAATCAAACGTGGGAGGCAACCTTTAAACAGACTGTCAACATTTCCTATGCGTGCAATTCTTCTGCGAACCAAACAGACCCAGGACGCAGCGAGACGTATGGCAACTGGGTCGAAAGCGGAAGCCGCAATCACAATCAAAATTGCAGCACATGCCCCACACCGTATAATGAGACGGACGAACAATGGGTTCGCGTGGATTACGGATGCCCGGTTGGCTACTCGGGGCAAAACGGGTTTGATAAACAGCAACACCGTCAGCGCACGATAAGTTTTAGCTGCCCCAGTGGACAGACAACTCCTCCGTCGCCCAACGTCGGGGCATGGGGCGGATGGTACGACACGGGCGCGCAACGCAATCACGTGAACTCTTGTGCCGCCAGTTGCACGGTCGATAACCGTTCGTACCGCTTTGCGTGGCAGAACTCCTCCCCACTGAATGGGTTGAAGGATTGCAATGGATCAAATATCGGACAGAGGTCCTGGTCCAACTACATCAGTTGCAGTGCCATGGGTCCGTGCGGTGGAACCTTCCGCGCAGCAATATGTACTGCAAGCGGATGGCAGATCGTCGCCGGTGCTGGATCATCACCTTACGTTGGATGGGCCAGTGGCCGTCCAGCAGAGTGGGAAGCCCTATACATGCAGGGCTACAACGACGCCCCCGCCATTGGTGCGCAACAGGGCTCTGCTGGCGTGTCGAACTGGATCACATATCAATGCTTATGATGCGAACTTTTTTTGGGCCGTCTTGGTGCATCAAGCGGCCCTTGTCGGTGGCCATGTAGCCTGGACCGGCTTTGAGATCCTCATCCGAGAATACGTCCGTTTTGCCACGCTTCTCTTTTGCACCCAGCCGATAAAATGGACCACTCAAAAGTACAAGCTTGTCTGCCTCGTTGATGGCGTAACTTGCACCAGTTGGATGTGAGTGTATTCCCTCTCCTGTGGGCTTAGTGGTCCCAGGACACGCGGACGTAATGGGGCACAGCACGTGAGATTGAACCGTGGTGATAGACGCACCCCACGAACCATCGTCTGTTTTGCAGATTTGCGCGCAGGCTTCGTACTGCGTTCGTTTGGTGTACTCAGCCAAAGGCCGCGCAACCTTGGCGGCAAATTGATCTTTGCTTAATTCATTGCTTGCCGCAACATCCGCAAGCCTCAACGCCTTAACGGGCTGTTGATTGAGATTTATTGTTATGTCATCAGATAAGAACAACAACCTCTCCCACGTTCCGCCCTCAAGCAGAACATATTTTTCAGAGACAAGTTCAATTGGACCGCAAGAATTAAAAGATAGAGCATAGCGTTCGCCGCTTCTGCTAATCGTGCCACACTGGCTCGATAAATGTGTTCGGGCGGCCCGCTCTAGAAATACATGCACCGGCTCCCCAATTTGACTCACCATTTCAGCATCGCCTGAGGCATATGCGCCAACCGCAAATATGAGACCAAAGGCAAAAATGTATTTCTTAATTGTTTACACCCAACTGCACGCATTGAGTTCAAATTAAGATAAACATTTATTCTGTCAAGAGACTTGACGAATGCCCAACATTTGTTATGTTCAAAAAGCCAGAACAAAACTCCTTTTGGTCGGCAAGCCCCCTGAATTCCCCCAGGGGGCTTTTTTGTGCACTTGACAGTGCATTATATTTTGATTTGATGAATGCATATTCCAAATAAGGACTTATATGCACTTGTCGCCAACACAAACAATTTCCGCCATTGCCCTGTCAATTGCCCTGCTCATTCCGTCAACTAACGCAAAGGCAGAAGTTTCAACCTCGCTAACAGAAAGCCAAAAAGAATTTTTGACGAGTCGGCCGGAATGGGCAGATATGGAGCTAGATCCGAGCCTCGATGACGTCGTTTATTACAACCGGCTCGATATAGATGGGTTTAGTTATGTGGGAATACGCTACGGAAACCTATTATACCGAGCGGACAGTGATATGCAGGGTCAAACCTTGATGAAAGCAGGATCAGGCTTCCTTGGAATTGAGCAGGGAATGGGGGCTTATGCGCGTCCAGATGGCATAGCGACGGGTGTTGGATCGTATGCGGGAGAAAGAGCCACGAGCTATGGAACTCAGGGTTACGCGGCAGATAATGCAACTCAAGTAGGTTTTTTTGGATACGCTGGTAACGATGCCACCGCAATCGGGCAAGGTGCTTATGCATCAGGACCAATGTCAACTGCAATAGGCAACTTCTCAAGTGCAACTGCATTTGGCTGCATTGCAATCGGCAACGGGTCCAGTTGTCGAGAGGAAGATGTTTTGTCAATTGGCGACGATAGGTTGAAACGTCGATTGATCAATTTAAATCGCGGAATTAACCCGTCCGACGCGGTGAATGTTGAACAACTCAACGAAATCGCGACACTATTCGGCGGTGGTGCGGCAGTCCACCAATACGGCTTTACCCCGCCCACATACGACTTTATGAGCGGAGCAACCTATTACAACGTTGCCGATGCGGCCTACGATTTGGACCGCCGCGTTTGGACCTTGGAGCAAAACCCATCAACGGGTGGCGGGACCACTCCCGGACCACAAGGTCCTCAAGGTGAGCCTGGCGACAGCATAACGGGCGAAAAAGGCGACAAGGGTGAAAAAGGTGATCCCGGTCGCGACGGATCGGCAACAATTTCCGCAGGTAAAAACATCACTACCGAAACCGACAGCGAAGGCACAACGACCGTTTCGTTAAGCGACAACGTCGAGTTGTCGGCCCAAGGCCGCTTAGCGATTCAAGGTGGAGCGTCGATCTCTGGAAGTGGCGTAGACGCGGGCAATCAGCGTGTCACCAGTGTTTCTGACGGTCGCATTGAGCAAGGAAGCATGGACGCAATCAATGGTGGCCAAGCCTGGGCGATGGAACAACGGTTCAACGATCAGTGGACCGGAACCAACAACCGCATCGATGACTTAGAGCGCCGCTTTGACGACAAGTTGAACGCACTGGGCGCGAAGGCTGCTGCAATGAGCCAGGTCAACGTCGGAGGCTCTCCGCTTGAAGTTGGAGAAGGTGAGCTCGGCATTGCCGGTGGTGCTTCGTCCAATAAAACAGCGGTTGCCGTTGGGGCGAAGTTCCGTGTCAGCGAACGCTGGTCTGTCAGCGGTGCGTTTGCGGTCGGTGGCGGTTCGTCTGCCATGGGATCCATTGGCGCTCACTACAAGTTTGGGCGCTAACCGCGCCAAAACGAAAGGAGTTGACGGATGCGAACATATTTCCACGTCCCATTCAGTGACAACCAATGCGCCCGCGAGGCCGGATTGAAGTTTGATGGTGCATACAAAACACACTACACCGAAGAGACTAAGACAGCACTAACCGCAAAAACGTTGTGGGTGGAAGTGTCCAATCCTCAACCGATAAAAGAGTTAATTGGTGAAGATCGCGACTACGAAGGGAACACGCTGTTTGTGGATATCCTTCCGATGAAATGTTGGTTTGTGAACGCAAAGCACCTCATCGTTCCTGCCGATTGGAAACGCCTTTCAAAGGGTTTGCGCGAGCGTAGCAATTTTAGCTGCGAGTGCTGTGGAAAAAAGGAGTCGCTCCAAGAGGATTTCGGTGCACTTGAGGTGCACGAACGCTGGGATTACGACGAAACAACTCAGCGTCAAACACTCAAGCGGTTAATTTCACTGTGCCATATGTGCCACCGCACAACACATTGGGGATACGCCACACTAAACAATGAAGAAGCGGACGTGCGCACGCACTTCAGATCGGTCAATCAAGTCGATTATGCGGTGGTAGATCGGCATGTCAAGGACGCTTACGCATTATGGAATGATCGCAACACAGTTGAGTGGATCATCGACTACACCATCCTGACGCAAAGCGATCTTCGCTTGAAAGGTCCGCAATGAAATGGGGCCGCAGTCAAAAATACCAAAACCGTGACCGGCACATCTACGCGTTGTTGTTTAGCAACGGCTGCGTGTACGTAGGTCAGACGGTCAATTTAAAAGATCGCGAGCAACAGCACAGACGCAGCGGCGGATGGAAGCAAAGCTTCACCTTCCACTCGCTTGATACCGTGCACGGCACTCAGGCCCAGGCCGAAGATTATGAGTTCGCGTGGCGCAATGTCGCCAATCGGGCAGGCCATACGATTTATGGCCTTGCGCCCAACATCGTTGTCAGCGCCACGAAGAAGATGACGTTTGAACGCCAAAACATTGCGCGCGGCAAAGTCTGGCCGCTGAAGAAACGTTGGAAGCCTTGGCCCTGGGCGACGGCCGCGAGCGTTGCCCTTCCCCTCTTGTGGTGGATTGCTCAGTGAAATGGCGCTCGGCAGCGTCACGTCGGCGGCACATCTGCGCATTTTTACAAGGTCTGAGTTCGGACTCTCGACCGCTTTGACGGCTCCTGCGTGCGGCCAATCTTGGGCAATAGATCCTCAACGTCAATCTCAGGTTTGGGCTTTTTCAGCGCGTTGAAATGCGCGTTGATCTCCTGATCGGTGACACCGGATTGCAAAATATTTTCGGTAAAGCGTTCGCGCGCAAGGTTGTCGCGAATGCTGTCCCGTTCGTCGGTTGACATGTACCACTTGAAGTCACCACCCGTCATTCGGCTGAAAGCCACGCCTATGGAACTGACATCGCTCATTCCTCCATTGCCCCACAACCGCACCTTCGACATCCCCTGTCCCTGGGCGTCGTGCACCGTGCGGGCGTAGGCCAACTTAACGGCCTTCCACTCGTGGGTGTTGAAGACGATTTCTCTTCCGTCGTTTTCTGAGGTACACGTGATTGTGAAGCCACCTTTGCGTCGGTCCTCTTCAACACCGGTGACGACTGCCTTGGTCCCGTTGATCACACCCATCACCTTGTCGTTGGTGGTGAAGGAGATCAGATCACCTTGAGCCAACGAAATGTCAAAGAATTCCTCCTTGCCAATGGCCTTGAAGGTCGCTTCTTTGCCGGTCACTTCGCCTTTGAGCTTGCGCGCATCACGTATGCGGGTGTTCACCTCTTTAAGATCAGCCAGGGTGTGGGTCATGATCAAAAATTCACTGTGGGGGACGGTCCTGCTCATGTACTCCTCAACCAACAGGTGCATGCCGTCATCTCGGACTGAATACTCTTCGATACACCCACGGGCTTCGAGCTCGTCAAAAATATTATTGCTCTTCTCCCGCACCTCGTTGGTTGAGAGCACCGCACCACGCTTCTTGCGTTTGCCGTTCTCCACGTCGTAGAACATTGCAGCAATGCGGCGATCCTCTTCTTTTTTTTGACGGCGTATTTCGGTGAGTTCAGCGGTGGGTAAAATGTCTTCAAGCAACGACATGCCCATGCCCGCACCCACCGGCTGCAACTGTCGTGTGTCGCCCTGGACCAGTAGCTTTGCTCCACGGTCTTTGCAACGTTGGGCAAGCTCTTGGGACTGATGAATGTTGATCATGCCCGACTCATCGAGCACAACGACGGTCTTGTCGTTAAGTGTCAGCGCGCCCTTTTTGATCATCGACAGGGTCATACTCACTGAGCGGCACTCGATACCGGTTTCGCTGTTCAATTTTTCCGCAGCACCCGTGCTCACGGCGCAGCCGATCAACGTTCGTCCATCGGCCTCGAACACGGCCTTGATGAAGTCGCTGGTTGCCGTCTTACCAGTTCCCGCGAAGCCAGGCACAACGGCTATACCCTTGCTCTCCACTGTGGCGTGCATGATCGCGTTGTACTGCTCGGCCGACGGCCGAAAGCCTTTGATTTTGGCAACCCGATCCACGGCATCATCCGCCGTGCTCTTTGCCACCTGCAAGTGCACTTCCTGTTCGCGGGCTTTGGACTGCTCAACAAAACGAAGTTCGGTGTCCAGCATCCAACGCGCGGCGTAACGAAAATCGGTGTGGCGGGTGGAGAGTTTTTGTCCCAGGTCGTCTTCGTGCACGGCCATAGGGTTGACGCCAATGATGTTCTCGCTGCTCTTGAAACGCTCGAACTCTGCGAGCAACGCCCCACTGCTCATGAAGCCGATGTTCTCCATCCCAATGTGCTTAAGCAACGTGGGCTGGTCGATGATTGACATCTTTTCGTGCAGGAACTTCAGCAGATTCGCTTCATTGCGTGCTTCAATCTTGTGATCCGTCATGCCCTTGAGCTGTTCGAGGCTGGGCAAGTTGAAACGGGTACTGAGATCAGCCTTGAGGTTCTGGAAGTGATCCATTAGCTCGACGTGGCTGGGTTCGTCTTTGTGCTTGCGAGTCTTAGCCCACGCCTCAGCGTCGCTTGTCCCTTTCGCGCGTTCTTCCATAATTTCACGGTGGCGGCTGGATACCGACTCGATCAAATCCCGGTCGTGTAAGCCCTCAACCTCCCAGGACTTGCGGCCGCTGCGCTTCCCGTGCACGTCAATGTGCTCAATCTGACGGAACGAAATGCCGGTTCGCTCACGCATGATGGTTGCCAAGTGGTTCAGCGATACCATGTCGGTTGCATGCCGCCAGCGAAACAGTTGTTGGGCGTCGTAGGTGGACGGCTCTCCGTCTTCGCCCACGCACACGTTGAACCACAAATTGTGGACGTGGGGCATGGGCTCAAGATTTCTGCTGGCCTCATGGAAGTGCATCGAGCGGATGGTCTTGTCCACTTTAATGACATCAATACCGGCCGTCCCACGGCGCGTTTCAATCTGCTTCTCGGCAAACTGCGAGCCCACCTCTGCAGCTTCCATCATGCATTCTTGGATGGTTCGTCGCATGTCGTCGTCGCCCATCATGTACAAGATGCCCAGGCTCTTGGGCGCGGAAAACGTCATATCAAAGCCAACGCGGTGCCCTCCCCGCTCCAACGTCATCTCGGTGCCATCAGCGCGCAAGTAGGCTTCACCGTCCTTCTTTCGTTTGACCTCGATTGTCGGCTTGGCTCCTGCGTTTTTGCACAACGCTGTTCCATCCGGCGCAAAGCCTTGCGCAAGAGCCATCATGTTCTCGGTGTTGGGGGTTACACCAACAAGACCAAGTTCAGCGGCCATCGCCCCACTGAAGCGCGAGGTTGGTGTTCCAATGTTGTTGCCATCGGCATCGTAGTACTCAACGATATCGGTGTTGAGCAAGTACTCGACAACATCCTGCCCTGCTGCGTTCTGACCACGGGAGTTGAGGCGCTTGATCGTGAACATTACATCTTCCTCCGCAAGCGCTTGCGTTCGTGATCAACGTCGGACTCGCCATCGTCGGCCTCGCTGATCTCCAAACCTACAATCTTCGCCTTAATTTCTTGGATTTTTTCCAAGACCATATCAATGGTTTCGTTCTGAATGTCGTTTGATACGTGATCCAAAGGCAAAGCACCCGAAGAGTCTTTAAGATTGGGATCCGCTCCAGCGTCCAGAAGAACCCGCGCGCACGCGTTGCGGTCTTCTGGTGAGATCAGCGAACCATCCTTGCGTAAGATGTGGTGCAATGCCGATTGCCCCATACCATCCAAACGATTGACATCTGCACCAGCGGCGACAACGAGCTCAAGTGCCTCACTACTTGTGCATTGAGAAACAACACTTTCGCCCTCTCCGTTGACGTGATCAACGTTAGCGCCACACTTGATCAACAACGACATTGCCTGGGTGTTGTTCAATTTCGCGGCATGGCTGAGCAGTGTTTCGTTCACTCCTATGCTCAATCTATCTTCCGCGCCGGTCATGCTGAATGAACTCACATGAACAAGGTTGGGCGAACTGCTCAATAGTTTTTCCAACGAATTGACCTGATTGTCCTGCATGTATTCCAGTGCAAGGCCGTGAAGTTCAGCGAAGTGAATCGCATCGCCATGCGTCGCCTTCAATTCAGTCAGAAAATCGTCTGGTCCGAACATTCCAGCAACATCCAAAGGGGTCTCGTCAAACGCATTTTTCTGTTCAAATGCGTCGATCACATCAAATATTCGGTCAGAGGATTGAGAAAGATTTTCCAGGACCAAATCCAGCAGCCGGGTGTCGCCAACCTCTGCGAGCAAGTGAAGAGCGCTCTCGTTATTGTTATTGACGTGCGTAACATCAACCCCAGGGCTCTTCAAGATAGCTTCAACGACATCACGATTTCCGGCGTACACCGCTGATTGCAATGCGTTGTTGCCGATCTCATCCGTCCAATTGAGATCGGCACCACACTTAATCTCTCGAAGTGTGCCGACCAGATCTCCCTCATAAATTGTCCGCTGCAATATTTCGGTCGGCGATTCAAATCGGCTCAGTATGTGGGTTGCGGCTCGCAACTGACGATCCTCAGCCGCATTTGCAGAGATGACGGCTTGAACTTCACGATTGTGGTTGGCGTCCGACGCACGCTCACCTGCGTTGTTGACCACTGAGGTGTTCGCCCCAGCCGCGATCAGCGCCAGTGCAGCTTCAGCACTATCAACCACGTGCAATGGAGTGTTCCCCTCATTGTCAACTTCATTGACCAGTGCCCCCTTGCCCAGGAGGTATTGAATGACATCCGTGTCTGTTGCGTAAAACAATGGGCTGCGACCAAGTGAATCCCGTACAAGCACATCATTCATCCGCAAAATTGATCTGCTGTTCGTTTGAGCAGCGATATGCGCGGGCGTTTGTCCAAGCTCATTGGGCTGGGCGTACATCTCTTCGTAATCAAATATGGCAGCTAGATTTTTTTCCAGCGCCACTTGCCACAACGGCTTATCCCCGTCCCATTCAGCGCCAACATCGAGCATCTTCAAAATTCGAGGTTGATTGTTGGCATCCACTGCCTTTCTTAAGTGAGCGGACAAGCCAACATCCACTGGCGTGCGTCCAGAGTTGTCTGGCAGATCAGGATCAACCCCCAATGTAATCAGCGCACACGAGAGTTGATTGAATTGCTTGTCGGTGTGTGCGGCAAGCGCATGCAATGCATTTTGCCCTAAATCATCAACAGCGTTGAGATCCGCGCCGAATTTGTACAACATTTCCGCGACGTCAACGCTGCCCCACTCAAGGGCAAAATGCATTGCTGGGCGTCCATCTACAACCAAATCAGGATTGGCACCAGCAATCAGTGACGCCTGGACGCTGTCAATATTCTTCTCAATCAGGGCCTCGTAAAGGCCTGCGTCCTCTTTATTCATTATCGGGAACTCCATCTACAGATACCCCCATTAAAGCAACACATTTTTCACTGTCAACCAAACAATTGATCTATTTGAGCACTGCTTAAGCCCTTGGGTCTCGGCGCTATTGGCACGGCATTGATTTTCTCAAAAGCTTCGTACGCCGCAGTTGGGTCGGCCGCAGCACGCGTGGCCCAGTCCGCCAGCACTTGCCCAGGTCGTTTGGTTGGCAGGTCCAATCCGGGCCAGCGCAAGAGCATAGGGTCGGCTTTATTCATCCGTACGATAGCGCGTATCTCAAAGCCATCCGCACTCCCAAACGCTCCAAGGGCTTGGGTGAGTTGTTCCTCGTGAACTACCGCCTTACCTTCCGTGTGGACGTTTGAGGTTGGGTTGTGGTCCTTAGACGCCATGAGGTTGGTGGAGAAGAGTTCTGCTGCCGCCTTACGCTCCGGTCCTGCGCCCATCTGGCAGACAATATTTGTGCCGATCACTGTGGGCAGAGCTTTAATTTCGTTGGGGGGATAGTATTTTTCGAGAAACGACAGCAATTGCACTGCGCCAATGAAGCACACCCCTTTGCTGCGCCCCTGCAAGATCAAGGGCATGAAGTTGATGCGGCCTGCCGTCGATAATTCATCGAATATGAAATTGATGGAGCGCGGCTTTTTGCCCTTCTTCGTGAGCTCTTTATTTTCCGGGAACGACGGGGAAATGATCTCTTGCACGGCAATATTAACCATCGCGGAGATGTACGCCGCCGTCAGCGCTTCCAATCCACCACCTTGGACGATCACCAACTTGCGGCCCTTGTAGTCGTCTCTGATCCATTCGGTGACCGCAAACCGACGCTTCCCGACTTTCGGCCAAGCTGCGGCCATGTAGTCAATACTGGTCGTGAAGGCCATCACCGTCTGCATGACTGAGGACGTGGTGTTGCTATCAGCGTTCTCAACCAGGGGAAACGCTGCCCTGTAGCTCTTGTAGATCTCCGGGCCCATTTCCGCTGCCGTCTTGTTCTTTTGGTCTCGAAGTTCTGGGAAACCCCAGTTCTTGCCGTGCTTTGCGATCAGCACCCGCAGGGCACCTGAAAAGACCATCCGGGCTGCACTGGTGAAGAATTTATTGTTGCCGCCAGACTCATCGGGAATAAAGCACTTCACGAACTCGTCCACTTGAATGGGCGTGTGCACATCACAGCCAATGTCCCAGACGTACGAACGTTGATCGTACGGACTGACAATAATGGGGCGGGGATAGACCGTGTTCGTCCCTTTCGGATCCAACTCTGATGCACTGAAATCCTCGTACGCACAAAAGTCACCCTTTACGTCGTACAAGAACATTTTTTCATTCCGGCTGTGCACAATCTGGCGGATGATGTGGACCAAGATCTGGGTTTTGCCAACACCCACCGCACCTTGGATCAACACATGCCGAAACCACTGCTCGGTTGGGAGCATCAAATCCGGGTGAATGGTTCGGGATATCTCTTTCTTGCACAACTGCTTGCTGATCATCCGCGCATAGGACTGTGCATCTTCGACGTGCACGTGTCCTCCCTTGATAACCCAGGTGTTGGTCTTAGGCTTCAAGGAATAAACTGCCGTGGCACACGACAGGCTCAACGAACACATCCAGGTTAAAACCCAACGGCTTATTTGGGGCGCGGTGTTGGCAACGATCTCACGAAATACGTACGCCTCGTTGTGGAACAGGACTCCGATTGAAAGCAAATTGAGTCCCGCCCGAAACGACGTGTGAAGTTCGTACGCAAGTGTTTGAGCTGATGGAATAAGCACGTGACCAAGTGCCCCAAGAGTCACATACGTTGCGATAAACACTGCAACCGTAGCCAGACACGCTGTATTCCAGTACCGAACCGGAACTGTTGGAGCAATTGTATTGGGCACCTGCCCAAACAGGTGGTTGTAGACTTTCATTGATAACCCCAGTGTGCTTACAAAATTGGATCCCCTCTGTTGATATAGACATTGGACGATACTTTTTTAGCAGTTCGCTGCTGTCCACCGCGACGTAATTGAAGTTAAGCTCTTTTCGAGCTCGCACAGATGCGACACATTCATCGTGCATTTCTGCGTGGGGATAGTCCTTAAGTGTTTTCCATGCCCCACCCCACTCTAAACCAACCGCTTGAACAAGCTTTCCATACAGCATGTAGCCATCGCGCACATGGGCGTTGTTGAGGTCCCAGGATGGCTTGCCATCGACGTACACCACGCTGTCCACGGCTAAGCGGTAGTTGTGGCAACTGCGCCCTGCGCCTACGGTCGTCACGCCTGTATTGCTGGCCAGCAGTGCTGCTTGGCGCTTCTCAGATCTGTGCCCTTCCAACGCGCGCATGTCGTAACCATTGCTTTGCATGACTGCGTAGACTTCTTGCAATTTGTCGGATAGCGACGGGTGGACTGAACGCAGCACCTTCTGACTTTGCTGTTGGGATTGCCTAAATTGCTTGCCTTTTCCGCCGTGAACCGTCGCACAAGACGTAATCCCTAGCAACACCAAAATCAATAATACGTGCTTCATGTTATCCCCAGATTTGAAACCTCCATTCATTAAAGATGATTTATTGAAGCTGTCAATATAAGTAAGGCCACCGATGGGTGGCCTTACCTTCAAACTTACTGCCTGCGCGTTCTGCGCTCTGTATTTTTGTCAAACTCACTTTCGTGCTCACCGTTTGCATTGTTGTCAGCCGCCTTTTGGTTGTTTTCATACGCAATGACTTCGTTCTCGCGCGGCGGACGCCCCAACTCCATGGTCAACTGCTTTTGCACGCGCGCCAACTCTTGAAGCTCTGGGTCTAGGCCCATCAGCGTTTTACTTGCCCACTCGTTGTTCCCCATGCTGGTGCCGTCTTCCCTTTTCCCTTTGGCAAAGGCATCAGGATCATTGTCTTTTATGCGCCCTAACACTGAAAAAGGCGTGTCGTTTTGCTCCGCCTTGTCGGCGTTGTTTTGCAAGGATTTATTGATATCAGCCTCTTCACTGGGCAGCATCCCCAGTTCACGACGCTTGTTCAAAGCATCCTGCAATTGCTCATATTTTATTTCACGCAACGAACTTATGTTCTGTATTTCTTCCGGCGTGCATTTCGCCTCCCACTCTTCCAATTTGTCGTAACAATTGGACACGGCACGTTCATGGTTAAGAAACCCCTCCTTCCACCCCTTCACCCCAAACACAAACGGCTTGGATTTTGAGAATTCCTCTTTTTCTTTAAGTGCGTTTTCGTAATCCCTATTTAAATCGAACAACTTGCTTCCACTTTCGCGCTTGTGAATTTCCGTGTCGTACTTGAGTAGGCGTTGATCTATAGAAAGCGCTAGCTTATCCGCCTCCGCCCACTGTTGGTCTTCCGGCTTCTCAGAGTTGTACTTCTGTGTTCGATAAAAATCATCAGGTTCCGGCATTAAATCTTCAAATTTGTTTGAGTTCATTTATAGCTCCTTATTGTTGGTCAATTAGACTAGGAATGTCTTTGCTAAATACAGGCGATGTGTCAATGAAATCCACTCGCGGCGCGCCTGCTCGCTGCAACACAACAAACGCCTTTCGTCCCGCTGTGCCCTTGAGGACATCGTTAAGATGCTGAACCGTGATGACGTTCCCGTACGTAAAGCCGGGCGTTTCATTTGCGCGTATGAATGGCGTGGCTTCTTGTGAAACATAATCCACGTCACTGCCGGATAAGTGATTGTTTACTTTCGAAACACTGTACGCATTGTTCGCCGACATCTTGTTGACAGCCCCAGCCGACATGATTTTGCCAAACCCGTTGTGTTTCATTTTCAGCAATGCCGCACGTTGAGGATGATCATCGATGTTGATAATGTTATTTGTGTAATCCAACACGGAGCGGTCAAAATCAACGCCCATCTGGAACGGTTTGTGCTCCATGACAAGTGCAGCCCCGAGGCGCTTCTCAATGTAGCGATATGTTTCGGCACTTGATGGCAACAGCATAAAGCTATTGAATTGGTTGAGGAAGTTCTCAGCCTTATCGTGGTTTCCGCTGAAACGTGTGCGCACCCCTTCGATGTCCTGGGTTAAGAAGTACAACGAAACACCCCACCCACGACAGGTGGAAGCAATTTCATATGTTGTTTCATTGATGAGTAATTGGCATTCATCCATCATCAACATTAACTTAGTTTCATTCGGATCGTTGGCCCACGTGTCTGGATCACGCCGACGCATGTACGAATAGATCCGCTGCATCAGCAACACCGAGATTGCGCGAGCACCAACACCATATTTATCTACGTTCAAATCGATGCCTATGAATTTACCCCGGTAGACTTCTGTGATGTCCACACCGTGCTCTGTGGATTTCCAGTCGCCGCCCGGAGTGCAGTCGTTGAGGCCTTTAGCGTCCAACAGCTGATTGATGCGCGTATTGACGTTGCCCATGAACGATTGGCGAGCTTCGTCGTACTGATCGGTCCATTGATCCACAAAATAGCTTATAGCCGCCTTTAGTTGTGATCCCTCAATCAAAAGCTCAGGATGAACTGTGTAGACATCCCGATTCATCAATTGGCCCGGCACCTTGTAACCCAACAACGAAAGGATTGCCATTCCCTCAGCCGCCAACACATATGAGTCGTCTTTTTGCTTTTTAACCTTCCCAAGCTTAAGACGCATACTGTTTAACGAGACCAAATGCCAGAACCACGTTCTCCCTTGAGTGATGACCGACGTGTAAGCAACACGAAGGGACTGTAAGCGCGCCTTTTGCTTTTGGTAAGAAACAATCTCAGGAGAATTGTGATCCCAATCTTTGTTCTTCGAGCGCGCCGACTGTATGGAAGACAGATGCTTAATTTGAAGATCCAGACTCGTAATCTGTTCTGCGGCATTGGCAATATTTACTTTCTCAATATGAACGCAAGCATCCAGAATGACTGCGGCGCTGCGCAGATAATCGTCGGCACCTTTTGTCCAGTGGTCTTCTTTGTCCGTGGGATCCAGTGCCTTCAGCGCTAAGACGAATTCGTGCGGATCCAAACCTTCCATCGGCGCCAAACGGACACCCGGCTTTATGCAGTAATCCAACCCGTTGCTGACTTCTCCAGCTAACGCGCCTTTGCCGCAAACAACAAGCATGCCCATTTTGATCCCTGCCTTACGCGCTTCAATCATTTCTTTGACGCGGGGGCGGGCTGAGTTGGTTGTCTTTCCCTGCCCTGTCTCCGCAAGCGTCATGAAGTGCATTGTCATATCGTTCATGGTGAGGATCATGTCGATACCAGCAAGCGGCGAGCCCCAGTACTGGCGCTGCGCATGGACGAAGCCAGTGGATTTCCCAATCTTAAACTTGTGCGAACGGTCAGCGGCAGCGCGCTCGCGTTGGCCCTCCTTCTTCTCGTTGATCATCTTTCTGTTGGACTCATTAGCTGTACCAGTGACCGCCGAAGCCTGCAATTGAAGCTCCCAGGCACGGTTGGTTTGATTTTTGTTGGCGTAACTCATGGGATACGCACAAAAGAAGATCGCTACAGCCATCGGCTTAAGGTAGGTGGGAAGGAACGCAAGCAAAGCCAATGCAACCCATACTTGCAGAACAAAGACGGCTGCCTTACCCGCCGCCGCCAATGAACCACCAAATTGGCGTTTATCACCAAGCTCGTAACCGATCAATCCAAAACACGCGCCGACAAAGGCCGTTGCTCCAATAAAGAAAAACGAGCTCGTGAGATTGTCCTTGATCGCCTCAACGTTGCTCCAATCCAAACTGCTCAACGCCATCTTGACCTTTATAACGAAATTTCCTATTTCGTAGGGCAGCTTTTCGTAGACCCAGGAGTTTGACGTGAAGACACACACAGCAAGGATTGCGATGTACATGCCCAACCCTTTGAGCGCCTCGGAGCTTTTTTCAGACTGGTGCAATGCGTACATGTTTATAAGAGCAAAGACGGCGGGAATGAGCGCCAAGTACGAATTGATAAACAGACACAAGAACGTTGCACACGCGGCAACTGGAATGGCTGCGTATGCAATTAGTGTCGCTGTGCTGTCGCGGCCCTGACCTTGATCGTCGGGGTGTACGAACTTTTCCCAGGCCAATCCATCGGTCGTTTCACGTCCTGATATTGCGCCTGAGTCGTCAAGATCCTTCTCGACTTCAGCCATCCATGGTTCAAACATTTCTTTAAGTTTTTGCTTTGGGTAACAGGCCTTGAGCTCCTCGGAAATACTGAACTCACCCAACGGACCGGCTTCACTATCGAAATCACAACCTGCCTCGATTAAGAATTCGATATCCTCGTCTTTAACGCCACGAAGCTTGTCGGTATACACATAGCGGGAAGCGATATTAGCAATACGTTGATAACGCGCGTACGAAACCTCAGCCAGATCCTGCTCAATGCTTTTGTACGAAGACCCCTTGGTCAATCGACGAACTAAATTTTCGATGAAATAAATCACATGCCACCCCCTAATTTTTCATATAAATCCCCAGCATCTTCATTGCCAGCACTATCGTTCATTTGCGCAGCTTGTTTTTCTTTGCCGATATTTTGTATTGCATGATCTTTGCTTGACTGAACCCTTTCAATTCCACGCTTAACATTCCCATCAATTTCAGCGCTGTATTTTTCTAAACGCAATTCTTTTTCTTCCGGAGTGCCCTGCATTGAATTCAGTTGTTTTGCGTATTTCTCTTTAGCCTCGACGCCAGCTTCTTGCAGGAGAGCGATTTGGTTTTCAGCCACACGTTCGATTTGAGATTTCATTGAAGGCTGAATGACATAGATTGCTGTAAGCAACAGAAAACAGGTTAATGCCCCTGTGTAGAACACCGCTCTTGACGCGACGATCTCTTCTGAGTCTCGTATTTGCGCGGTCGCCAATGTACTTGCCTTCCATGACGTGATCCCGTCGCTGCGCACATCGTTGCCTGATCCACGATCTTCTTTTGTGTAGTAATACTGCTCACGCACCTTTTGATGCATGTCGGGCATGATATCCAGCGGGGATCTCAAGAACAGCTTTCCATACAAGTCATACAAGCGGGACGCGAAGCGTATTTGCCGTCCCTTCTGAAACATCATATATTTTAATCTGAGCATTTGCATTTCTCCTGGCGTTAGACCAGTCAATCATTTTGACCGGCACTGTCAATACCTACTTTATTGAATTAGACCATCTGTCCAAATCGTCACTCGCCTTTTCTTGCCATTTATTTTCCGGGTGCGCGGGCCCGGGTGTGGCTGTCGCTTTTTTTGCTGGACGTTCTTTTCGCCCGGCGATTTTTGGAGCTGCTATATTCGCCTTCTCGGGTGGTTGGTCCGCCACCTCTGGTTTAACTAATTGATCAACAGCCAGGACAGAGGGCGTGGTTTCTTTTTGCTGGGCAGGTTCCGCAACCTCAACAGTTGCTTCAACCACTGGCGTTTCGGTTTCGCCTAATGCATCCGAGATCGCTTCTGCGATTTGATGCTGTGGATCAGCCGGCGCTGCAATCGGAGACGGTGCGATGGGACTCGCTGCGTCTGATTTTGAAATGTTGAAATGCTTCCACCCATAAAAGCTGCCAGCACAAACAACCAGCAGCGCAGTACATACATATATATAATGAGTCCGGCCCGACCTCACTTTTTGCTCTTTCGCGGATTTCTTCAGCTTCGCGATGTCGCGATCAATTACCATTTTATTTATTGCAATCTTCTTTTCCTGTACAGCAACCTCTTCCGATAACTGCTCCTCTTCCTTTTCCAGTTCAGCGATACGCCGCAGCTCGAGCTCTTCCGCCGATGGATCTTGTGAAAGCGCATCGTCATCAGGCCGCTCCTGTTGTGTCATGACATTCGACGCGCACTGGAGCGACACGTGTGCGCTTGTCTGCTCAAGCAACGGACCTGTACTGGGTTCCGCCACAGGGATGGCGTCTTCGGTGATGTCTGCTCTTGGAGCTTCTACGTCAGCTGCGGCAGCTTTACTTTCGTTTCGGTCCTGTACCGCCTTGACACCTTTTTTAATCCCGCTGAGCAAACCGCTCCCAGCTTTCAAAGCTCCAGAGCGAACCAGCCCTGCCCCCTTCTGGATTGCCTGCGCGGTCAGTTCAACGCTGTCTGACTTTCTTTCCGGCCCGTGCGGTCGTTTGCGCGGGTCATTGACTTCGATACGCGAGTTGATGGGTTGCACCTTGCGTTGCGCCTGGATCGCTTCAACGCGTCGTTTTAACTTTTCTTTTTCTTTATCATCCATATTGTTCTCCTGTGGAAGGGGCGGCACCAGCCGCCCCTTTCCTGTTAGTGAATATCTGCAATGGGCGTGATGACCAACTTGCTGTCACCTGCCCCGCAGTTCAAATGGGTGATGTGCTGAACACCCTGACCGGCGTACGCGTTGCGTTTTCCCAACTCGACATATGGCACCTCACAAGCAACCGTTCCACTGAACGTGAAGGTCAACTGGTTTTTTGCTTTTTGAGATATTTCCGCAATCTTGTCGAAAACCTTTCCGGTTTGCGCCGACACAGCTTTCATGTCGTCTGGGTTGTATGCAATTTCCATAGAGCCCAGTTCATTGCTGACCGCTCCACTCTTTTCGGTGCTGCTGACAACCGCAACTTTGGTTTGCATTCCTGCGGCTTCGGCTTGCACTTGAGCTTCTTGGAATTCTTTCAATTGACGCGCCTTGCTCCATTTTTTTCCGACCACGTTGCCAGCTCCGCACCCAACTGCACCACCTGCGATACCACCGACAGCTTTGTTGTCCTTCAACAACTTCGTCCCAAGAAACCCACCCAGGACACCGCCGACCGCGCAGCCGATCTTTCCGGCCTTTGATGTGCGTTGTTCGCTTTCTGCTTGATCTTGCGCGTAGACCAACGTGGAACTTGACATGAGGGCGGCGCACACCGCCACTGAGATTACAATTTGTTTCATGAGTTACTCCTTTGATAAGTTATTAGTATTTGATATTTCCATCTGCATCCACATAAGGCGACTGTATTCCCGACATACCAGCGGGATTATTTTGCACGGGCTCATACCCCGAAAACATTTCGTTGACCTGGGCGCTTAAAGCCTTGAGGTACTTGACCAACAATTCGCGGTTCTGTTCGTGCTGCCCTTTGAATTCCATCTTCATTTGTTCAAGAGCGATTTTCGTGTCAGCGAGAGATTGCAAACGCATCTCAGCAACTGTGCGCCTGAACTCAAAATGCAACGCGTCGATTTCTTTTTTATGTTTTTCAATGACACAATCTGTTTTGCTGCGGTCCAACCGGTCGCTCACTGACGCTCGCACATAGTCGGCAAACGAAACACCGATGAGACCCGCACTGCGATCAATGGCCGCGATTTCGTTTTCTGTAAATCTGATATTTTTCTGTTTTGTCATAATGTTTATTCTTTCAGCAACCTTTATTCATCAAAACAGATTTGCTATTACTGTCAATGTGCAAGAAACACCTTATTTTTATTGGATATCGCTGAAATGAAATAGCGCCCACGGCTATACGAGCTGATACCGCCCTTATGGCTTACGGCTCAACGGCTTGCTTATGCTTTGGTGAGCGCTTTGGTATCGGCGTTACAAACACTTTAGTGCGTAATGTGCATAGTCTTTACCAGTCAGTAGGTCACACGCCTTTCATCCTCTCCCCCCGGCTGTTGCTTTTCGCTTTTCCGAACGCGACATATATTTTTTGGCTTTAAGTCGATCCGCACGCCCCGCTTTACCGCCCAGCCATCGCTCGCAATACGCCTCTCAAATATATCGACAAGCTCATCGCCCCTCTCACAGCTTGCTCCATCTCTGAACATCCTCCGATCTAGCTCTCCGCCAGCCTCGTTGCCTCGCCACGCAGGCCGTACGCTCCAACCAGACTCTGTACGCACCTCCGCCCTCACTTAGCTTTGGCCTGGCCATATCAACCGCTTGCTTGTTGTCCCCGTCCTCTGCCTTGCTTTGCCGCACACCGACGAACTCTGTTGACCACCATTTTGTTTTTACTTCCAAAAATTTCTTGCTGACATCGATATTTTGGATTTACGGACACAAAAAAAAGGACCCGGCTTATCGGGTCCTTTGGTTCCACTTAGTACACGGCGATTTAGTCAGTCACAACATTGTAGACATCAACACTCTCGCGCTGAACCGACATCAGCGCCGCATGATCGGTTGTGTCCGTTAAATCTGAGTACACCACAAGGGCGCAAGTGGTGAGCACAAATGCCAGACTGGCATGGAACAGTACGCGCATTCGCCTTTGATATAATTCGTAGTTCATCTGCATTCCCCTAGTGAGAGTGTGAGTTGTTTGTACTGCGTCAGCAATTACTTGTTGGTGGCCGGCTGCGACGCTGCGATGACCGCCTGGGCTTGATCGTACGCGTTGGGCTGATACATCACCGCGTCAAAGAAGCCGTTGATAGCGTTGAATGCCATCACCGCGATCACAACCGCTGCCACAAGCAAGCAAGCTGCTTTAATGGCAAAACCTTTAAAATATACGTCCATATGCGCCCCCCTTTGTTGAGTTTGATTAGAGCGCCAGATCTTCAATGCGCCGTGTAATAACGAAATATAAAATGACTGCGACCGTTAATGCTGCAATTGTAAACATAGTAAATTCCCCTTTGTGATTGCCTATATCTTAATCTTATGAGAGATATTTTAATTGTCAACCCAATTTACCAACAATTAAAACCAATATTAAAAAGTGTGAGGCAGTCGGCAGTTTTTATTTGGCGCAAAAAGAAAGAGCCTACTGAGCGGCTCCTTTCTTACTGCAACATTTCCCCCTACAGATCAAAAGCCCATATAACCAATCGACTGACAGCGGCGCTTCCCATCGCCGTTGCGCCACCGGTGATCCAAGCACTGGCAAAACCAACATCTAGTACGATGTTGTAGAACATTGCTGTGCACAACATCATTGCGACAACCGACATCCTGTAAACATTTTTACTTACAAAAATATCACCAAACATACGCACACCCCTCATCGAACAGATACCTTCATTAGATTGGAAATAATTTACCTGTCAACCCCGTTGACCAACATTTAATCATCAATATTATTGACAGCCCCAGGTCTTTTGCCATTGTGGAGAAAACAGGAGGCGACATGGAACCATTAAATCATTTTGAAAACGCAACGAAGGTTCGGCAGATACGCACGCCGAAATATCTTAAACATATTGTTTTCAGTACTCACAACGGCCAGTGCCTGTACTGCGCATGCGCATTGCAATCAAAGTTATGGGGTACAGTTCAGCTCATCCCAAGATCAATGGGAGGTATGAAAAGCAGCGACAACCTCGCTCCTGCGTGCCGCTCCTGTATTGCCAAACACGCCAACTCTGACGTGATAGGGGTTCTTCGTTCCAACCCTGCTCTTCCGAAGTCACACATCGACAAGGTGCTGGCCTTGCGCAGTTCTGTGCTGACCAATTCCAGCAATCACCTCACCCAATTGTCTAAAACCACGCCAGTGGCCGCTGTTCGCGACCAGATCAACCTCCGTGGCCAACAGGAGCGCGCGGTGGTTTTCGTACATCACGGCGCGTCGGTGCTGATGTGTCTGTGCAAGAAGTCGGGTTCAACGCAGCGCGTCGCCGAGCTTGCTGTGCTCTTCCGCATGCTGAAGGGCGTGGTTGTGGCGGAAAAAACCAGCACCGGCATGATCGTCTTTTCACTGGACCACACCCAGTTCAACCGGGTGGTGTGGGCATTGATCGAAAACAACGTGCTCTTGCGGGAGGTGTCAAGCCATGTCTCGGTACCGTGCAACGATCCAGCCAACTGGCGCACATACTGGAACAGAACCTACATCAACCCCCAGGACAACGCCCGACGCCGTGGTCGTGGCGAACGACCTGCGCCCAACCCTGTGAAGCGTGCGTACTCAGCAAAGCCAGGAGCCGTGCGGGCCCGCCGTCACTACAGGAAACGCTGTATTGCCGAACGCGAAAGAAAACTTCAAACAGCGAGAGACATCGATCTCAAATATCTTGCGGGCCTGTCGATCAACTTGGAACAACGCAATGAAATTGTGATGTCCGCTCTGAAAGACTTCCTGAAAGAACAAGGGCCGCTGAGCGGCCCTTGAGGCGAAGATCTGATCATTCTTGTGAGTCCAGTAGCTCTTTGAGTTGAACATACAGTTGCGACAGCGTTTGCACGTCCTCCCAGGTAAGGGTGTCTAAGATATCGCCCCTGAGCCGTTGCAAGTCCTCGCTGAGTCCTTTCGTGCGTTCCAAAACATCCTCAACGCACGGCATTTGATTATTCATCAGCGCCTCCAATTTTATAGAAGCGGTAACGCTCTTTCATTTCTTCTTCCATCTCGCTCATGCGCTGCTTAACGGCGGGCGGGAGGTTGTCTTTGTAGCGCATCAGCAGGGTTTCACCCGTGCCTTTCAAAAAACCACGTGGTGTTTGCAACCCCACATCCGAACTGAGCATTCGATTGAACTCAATTCCCAGTCCAGCGCCTGCATCAATCAAGCACTGGCAGATTTGATTGAACTGCTCTGCGTGACCTGGATCTTTGACGTAACCCTCGCACGCAAGAGCTACAGGAATGACATCGCGTGATGGATGCCGCGAATTGCTTAAGCGAGTCTCCATCACAATGCTTATGCCTCTTGCATCGCTTATATAACGCTGGACTTTTTCAACATCCGCCCGCTCAATTGCTTTGTACAAGCTTTTAACTATGGAATATTTATCAACTTTCCTCATACACATTTCCTCAATAAATTATTGTGTTGTAGGTGTAATCCACACCCATAACGTCGATCAAAACCAGCTTTGCAACAGGATTAGACATGCCCCGAGCGCATCGAAGTATCTGGCTTTCCGCTATCACACAACTTGCAACAACGGACGCCGAGAGGGTAAAGCGAGACTGAGAGCTTTCGGCCTTTACTCCAAAACACAACAACAGCGGCAACAGCAAAAGATATCTCATATATTCCCCTACACTTACATCTGACACTGAGTAAAACAAATGAATTGGATATGTCAAGCTTGTGCTGGTATAAAAAAAGCCCCAATTAGGGGCTTCTTTATTTCTTACAGTTTCCGCCGTGGCCTTTGCCGCTCATCTTCAACCTCCTGAAGCTCCGAGACCAACACTGTGCGTTGCTCGCGGTTTCGGTAACCTTGAAATATTTCGTGAGTATTGGCACCGCCCACGTCCTCGGGAGTCATTCCTTGATTGTTCCTGAGATCCTGTGAGGCCCCAAGTTCAATCAACCGCACAATGGCGTCTTCGCTGGCCTGCTTGGAAGATGCACAGTAGTGAAGCGCGGTATTTCCGTGCCGATCCGTCATGTTGATGTCAGCACCTGCCGCATGAAATACATCAATCATGTCCGTCTTTTGATCTCGTGCTGCGAACATCAACGGCGTGCGCATGTCGTGATCCGTTTGCTCCACATCGACTCCGTGACGGATCAACTCAACGACAACGTCCATCCTCCCGGCCAGGACGTTGTAGTGAAGGGTTCCCATCCCATTGAATGAATTCTTTTCGTGGATATCAACGTTTCCCGTTTCAACAGCCCATATCACGTCTTCCGCCGTATTGATCATAAACACCCCGTATTTAAAGTATTCCCCAGTTAAGCACGTTCGGCTTCACTGTCAATTACCCCTCAATTTTCTCCTCGGGGGAAGAGCGCCGGGGCAATGAGCAAGATAGATCGCGTTGGCTTGATCGACCAAATCTTGTCGCTTGAATACGATATGGGCTGTGTTCGCTCCGGGATAGAACGCAAACTCCATGTAGGGGCGAACATTGTCAATACTCAACTTATGCCGCCCTGGGTACTCAACTCCATCCAGCACAAAGAACGAACGAACCAGATCAATCATGACATCCCTTGTCAACACATTCGAAGGTGAGGCATGGTCAACAATCACCTTATTGCCCAACATATGATGTTGGTTTGTTCGCCAATCCCCGCACAGCGCATCAATAGATTCAACCAACCCCCTTTCCAACTCTTTCTGGCTCAAGGCGCGGATTTGATTAAAAATCCTTAGAGCATTGTCGGCGGTGAACGCCATGAAATCGTTGTTCTGGATTTGCGAGTTAAGCGTACGCTCTTCCTTGACCCTCATACAGTCGTACAGCTTGAAGTGATTGAGATATTGAAACCACGCTGTCTTCGTTGCTGTACGTGACAACTCTTCAGATGCATTGTCTTCGTTGTGATTTATGCGATATAAGGTCTCTGTAAGCAGACAGTAACACCCTGCCGCCCCCATGTCGGCTTGCAAGCTCTTCCACTCGGCGAAAAAGGAGTTGAACCGCGCCTGCATTTGTTCGTGTTTGCCGAATATATTTTTCGCATACGCTGCTGGCAATTCGTCCATAATATCTCCATTATTTGTTTGGAGATGGATTAAAGCAGCTTAATTGCATTTGTCAACACCAACACAAAAAGCCCGTAAATGCTTTAAGTTTGTACGCTCAGGCGCTATTGTTACGTTTTGCGCAAACGCGGCCTCGAGATCTTCGAATCGGAATCCGCGTGATCGGCCAACATGTTTTGAACTGTATTTGGATCATGGATAGCCACGCCCTTTGCTTGTGCGTATTCAATGGCCGATTGACCTTCGTTGTTCTTATGCAAGGGGTCAGCACCCGCATCTATAAGCAACGAGATCCGATCTTTTACAGACCAATTGTTGTTCTCAACTGCGTACATCAAGGGTGTTTCGCCGTTGTCGTCCCGACAGTTGGGATCAGCCCCAGCCTCCAAAAGAACCTTCAGCGTTTCAGCGCTCCCGTCGCGCGCGATAAAGTGGATTGGCTGGCATCGATTGTGGTTCTCAGCATCAATGAGAGCACCTGCGGCAATCAACGTGGTCGCAACCGCTGGGCTTTGAAGACTGAAGTGCAGCGCGGTATTCCCCGCCGATGATTGCGCATCAACGTCCGCCCCCAGTGCTATGAGCCTGGCCACACCCTTGCTGTCGTCGTGGCCAGCGCGCAGTTGCAAAATCGTTTGACCGTTTTTGTCGCGCACATCGATATCGGCACCTGCCTCCACCAGCCGCTCAGCTAACGACCAACGAGGGTGCTGATCAAAGCCCACCCGCTGCAATGGTGTCTTTCCCTCTCGGTCGGTTGCGTTCGCGTCTGCACCATGGGCTAAGCAAACCTCAACAGCGTTCGCGCTTTTTAGATCACAAGCCACATGCAACAAAGTGTCGCCATACTGGGTTGTCGCGTGGATGATTTTGTCCCGGCCAAACTCTTGGATCATCGCTTCGATGCGTCCTGGACCACTTCCGAGACACAGACCAACCGCAAAATCATGGTTCATATGCGTGCCTTTTTTAAGTGTGGGTACCGGCTCAGCAGACTGCTTTTCCTTGTCAACGGCTTCTTTGTTCAACAAACGGAAATGTTCCTCTACTTTTTCAGGGTTGTGCTCAACGTCAATCAACTGATCGAGCGAGTGAACTGCCGCAACTTGCTTATCTTTGACGATATACAAATGCGACTGTGCTTGAGGGGTGAGGCTATGCTTTTGCACACTGGCGTGTGTCATCAAGCAGTATCCGTTGATTTCCACCACACCTTGCTGTGCTGTTTCACGCTCGCGCTGCCGCCCCAATTGCTCTTGATCTGCTCTGTTCATGCAACCTCCTTCCGAACGAAGACGGCGGCAATGGCTTGGCTGATCAATTGTTTTTCCTTACCATCAAAATCAAGATCAAGCCCATCCTTGCCCATATCAACGGCAATGTCCTGCGCAATCATCTGAATGTACTGACTGAATTTTTGCCGCTCAAATGGTCCCTCTTTGCTCACCACTGCACGCACACGGTTGTCCGTGATGTACAGCACGTACTGGCGACTGAAGCCTGTACGAACCACTTTTTCAACGAACAAATCGTTTTTGTGCTTGTAGACTTCGCCGGTTTCGTCACAGCGCAATATATTCCCTTCACAGGTGCAAGAACCATCAACCAACGTTGGGTATTTGTTCCTTTCGTTCATCACGTCCGCAAATGTTCCTGACGTCACGAGAGGTGCTTTCTTTAGTCCCTCCAACTGCATCACTTGCAGGTAAGGAAGGCGCGCTCCATCTGCGATCAGATCAAACGCGTAGAAATCCAGCGCACCGTATTCCGCATTGTCTTGGACTTTCAGATTGCCGTTTACACCAGCGAGTTCTCCAAAGACACGCAGCACCTGCCCAGGACGAATAACTCCTTGGCTGGTTAATCTGCCATGGTTGGCGACAACAATGTCTTTGTAGCGTTCAAAAACAATGCTGTGTCCGAAGAACTCTTCATCGGTCAGTAAGCGGTTGCGTGAGGCCACACGCACATCCAGGCCATTCGTGATGAACTGGTAGTTTGCTCCGTGGATCTTCTCAACAGCGTACCAGTGGCCCGTGCTGCGCAAACAGCGCATTTTAATGTTTTCACTCAATGTATCGATTGTTGGATATCGCTCAAATTCTATCACTTGCATATCAACTCCAATTTGTTTTGTGCATTTCACAAATAACAAAGGAATTGATACTGTCAAGCTCGTCGTGATTTCTGAGCCGCTGGGGCACACGCAAGTTCGCTCAGTTCAAATCAAAATACTTTCCAACGACCGCTCCAGATTTGATTGCGGCTTTCAGTTGCTCTTTAGCAAAAGGACCATATGCGATCAGAAGCGAACCTGCAGGCGGTGCCTCCGCAGTCGCGCCGTCGGCGGTGCAATACTTGATCCTTCCACGGTGAACCAGCATTGCGCTGGCGTTTGGGTGGTTCAGCACGCTGTCGTGCATCCAGGCAACTTCCATGCGAGCCATAACCAGTGCGATGCCATGGCCGTGCCCGGCCATTTTGCTCATCCACTGCGCCTGGCCCTTACCAAATGGTGGATTCATGAAGACGTACGCACCACTCCCCCAAGGTGTTTTCAACCCATCGTCACTGGGCTTGAGCATGGTGCGTGCGGTCTGCCACGGCATGCCCTGCTGTGGGGTAGCGGGGTCCAGATCGAACGGCCCTAAGGCGTCAACTATGGCTCGTGGTGTAAGCCAAGTGGTGGTTGTGTTTTCTGATCGTTGGAATGCCACGCCCATAGATGTCTCTTGCTGTAGGTAATTTCCTAGCAAAACAGATAGCGGCGCGCAGTCAAGCTAACCTCAGACAAGGAAAGGCCCGCAATTGCGGGCCTTTTGTATTTGTGCAAGCGCGATCACTGCGCAATTACGTTGTCGCAGCTTTGTCGCCCTGCTGCTTGAATGTGATGAAAAGCGGATTGGTCATCGATCAACGCGGTGTATTCCAGCGCTTTCGCGAACACACCAGCGGTTTCCGCAATCAATGCCATATCGGCGTCGCTCTTGAATTGAAGAAACGCATGAACTTGCGCGATCTTCCGCGCGGTGTTGCGGGGCGGTGCATCGTCAAATTGCTGATAGGTCAACGTGCCTAAACACTGAGCAGCGTCGATTTGTTCCGCAGCAAAAGCGCTTCCTGAAACTGCCATCAATGACACAGCGAGAAACGATGTAATTTTGGTCGAAATCATAGAATTCCTTTATGAGTTAGCAGAAGCTCAGCTAATCAGGTAATTTTATGATGTCAAGCTCAAGGCATATGATCGCCCGCGCAGTGTGCGCCAACATGCGTAGGGCATACTTTATTCAGCAGTTGCTTCGCGGGTTAAATCCTACGCCTATTGGCTGGCGAAACGCTGTCTGTATTGATGGCAGCACGCAGCAGGCCATTCTGTTGCTTACACATTTTCTCCTCAAATATTTGAGCAAAAACCTTAATTGCATACGGAATGGGAAATGCTCACATTCCGGCAGCCTGCTGCGGGACCCTATCAACACTTGCCACGCACCCTTGATAATTATAACAACGGTGTCAAAATAGCCCTGCAATCTCACCCGCAGCAAGGAAGAAATGCACCATAAATCTATTTAAGGAACAATTATGGACACTAATACAGCAATAATTTTAGGTATCGCGCTAATCATGAATACACCGAATGACAAGCTAAGGCTCATATTGAAGCTTGCGAGGGAAGTCATCAACAGGTTTAAATGAGAAAACCGGCGAAAGCCGGTTTTTCGTTGTTTAGGCTTGTGGAACTACACGCAGGATTGACGTACGCACACCCACCACCGTTACATGGTACGAGTAAACTTGCTTATACCATCCGCATTGACGAAGTACAGAGTGTCTGTTCCGAACAAAGCGACCTGCTGATCAACGAATTGGTCGGGCGTTCCGCCCATATGATTGAGCATGATGCAGGAACCCTTGGCATTAACGCTTTGTGTGCTGAATCCAACGATGGCTTCCCCACTGTGAGTTGTCACCCAACGTTCAAACCCACTGTCGCGCATCGCATATCTCACGCGGATGTAAGCGTTGACCGTAGCTAATTCCTCACCTTTAAATTCTAACGACGCCATCTTCAAAGCCAAATCGGTAAACTGTTCAAGTTGATCGCGTGGTGCACCTGCCATAATTTTTATGTTATGAGCAACGATTTTTAGGTGTTCGTGATCGTGGCCGTTAATCAGCTCTACTAAGTGCGGGAACCTTCTTTCCACATCACTGACAGGGGTAACTGCACGCAATTCTTCAGGCTCATTGGGCGTTGCGGTCAATTCCTCCTGATCTACGGAATGCTCCCGCAATTCCTCGGCAACATCGACAATTTGTCGTGTGCGCACATCGATGTAAAAAGCCGTATCGAAATCCACATCGCCCACAATCTGGAATGCATTGCCATCAACCAACGGCTCTTCACCAAAGAAGATGTAATTTTTTCCGAGATGGAAAGCTTGTATAATCTTGTCATCACCCGTGTTGGCTTTCAGATTTGAAAATGGGTTGCTTTCGTTGAAATTCACTCCGGCGATTTCATGCAAGTGCCGAGTGGCGATCAGAAGCGAGGCGATGGCACAATGGCGAAGGTTGTTGTCGTCAACATCATCCGTTCCACGCAGGTACAAGCCCTTTATGACACCCTCTAAAATATTATCCGAATTGTTTCTGAAGATAGACGCCGCTTGTTGTCTGGCTTCGCGGATTGTGGTGGGTGCTTTGTACTGATTTGCGAATTGGGCGAGTTGATCAAAACGTGAACCCAGGACTTCGCCGGAATTTTCATTGGCATCAATTGGAATTTGACTCATGATTGCCCGCATCATTCCATCCATATCCCCAGCCGCTGATGTTTCATGTAGAGACTTGATCAAGTCTTCCGTCTCTTCCGCATCATTGTCAACGTCTGGGGGAGAAATAGTTTCAAATGTCTCCACCCACTTTGCTTGATATGCATCGAAACTATCAAAGACGCAAACCATCAAATCCGCGTATGAAATTACAGCATATCGACCACTTAGCAAACCCACGTCAACATCAGCTCTGTCAGAAAGTTTTGCAGTGAACGCGACAATGTTTCCTGTCTTAGAGTCCACCATACCTACGACACTACGATCTTCATCTCTGACCGGGTGCAGCTCTGCTGATGGGTCCCACATGCTTAGCAACTTTTGCGCTTCGATGGTCATCCATACGTGTTTGGAGATCAGGTCTCCATTGCGCAATAGGCTGTCCCTGGACACTTCTGCAGTTTGTTGTTCGCGCAGCGCAGAAGCGACGCGATCCCGGACTTGCTCGTCATCGCTCGTGATGACCTCACGAAAAGCGCTGTCAATTTTCTTCCATCCTGCCTGGCTCATTTTTTCTCCTCGGTGTGAATCACGGCGAGGACCTCACCCGTCCTCCCATCAACTATGCCGACAGCGACAAGGTCAGCGAGGACAACCGATTTCTCAACAGCAAAACTGACCGGGCTGTCCATAGTTGCTGCGTGGACATCCGTTCCCTTGGCCACCAAGGGGCTTCGTAAGCGGTACTGGTAGACAATCGCGGCGTGGGGCTTCACCTCACGGGCAACACTGGTCTCCATAGGCATGGAGAACGCCTTGGACGGGAATGCGCTCTTAAAACGATGGTATTGCAGCTGCTGATGGAACGCGCCCATCTGGGTCGTGGTGAAGCCAACCGACGCGGTCTTGCTGGTGGAACTGATCCCATCGACGCTGACGCCTAGGGCGTTTGTCAGCACTCTATCGGCAAGCACGGTGTCCCATTCGTCCGACACAACATCACGCACGGTTATTTTGCCAGTAGATGAGCGGAACGCACGGGTGCCGGACGCTGCCTCCACGTTCACCCATAGCAGTTGCTTGTCAGCGTCGTAGTCAAAAATTGCTTGATCCGCGATTGGGGACACGCACAACTGCCCTTCCCTCGCAGGCGCGGGGAGGGAGGCAACGAACGCATCGATCTGCGCTGAGTGTTGATCGGTGCTGAGGAATTCGTCCTTCACCGGAGCGTCTCCGAGCACCTTTGCCAGTTCACGCGTTGCATGGGTTCCAACCGTTGAGCCAACCTCCAAGATGCACGGCTGAGACAGCGGTACCGTGGCGGCATCGGGACTCCCTGCTCCCAGTGCGGCAAGTACAAGCCATTTCATTGTTGGACATCCTTTTCATTTGGTGGATCAAGCCACTTAGGCCGTGTGGCAAAGCTACCGCGTTCAACAATTTCGGCAAGGTGCACGATTTTCTCATGGCGAGCTTGTCGCGGAGCACGGGATGTAAACCCCTCTAAAGCCGCTTTCGCCGCTGGTATATCACCCCGGCCTACGTACCACTCAACGATGTATGCGATAAACGAGGGGCTAAGAGGTGTGTACGCGTCCATTGCTTTGAGTACCTCGCCAAAGCGCCCAGTCTCGGTTCTATGGGGATCAAGCGCGTACTGCATCGCAAGAGCTTGCTGAGCCGTTTCGAAGATCTGACGTGCGGGCTTCTTATGGCGGACCATTCGATAGAAAGGACGGATCGCCTCCTTCTTTGCGCGCTCTTCTTCAAGTGCGGCGTAGTCCATACCACGATGAAAGCTGCTTTGATTGAGGAGCTTGGTGTTGTACATCTCAAGCATCTGTTCAAAAATGGCTTGGGCGTGGGCGTCGGTCATGCCGACAGCCAATATAGCAACACGGTAATCTCCACCAAGTTGCTCTCGGACGAACCACTCCCAGGCATAACCTCCGTTCTTCTGCCACGCACGCGCGCCACGGCCATATCCAGCGTAGAAGGGAATGCCCTCAGCATCCACGTGCAGCCATGCGTAGTTCTTGTTGCAGTGCGGGCTTCCCATCCACTGCGTTTGCGTAATGCATGCTTCTTCTGAGTATGTCGCAAGCAACGTCACATCCACCTCAATTCTGGATGCGCCAGAGGCCTTCGCTTGTGACACCAATGCCTCAACGTCAACAATTTTGAACATCACCGTACGCGTAGCTTTGCATAGGCGATCAGCGTGGTTTCGGTATCCTGCAAGCGTACGCGGTACTTGCTTCGCACCTGGGCAATTTCTTGCGGTGTTATATGCGCGGTCGCTTGCTCAATTCGTACGTTAATCTTTGCCATTTCCTGTTCAAAAACATCAGCGTCAATTCGTCCGTTCATGACATCAAGATAGACTTTGGACCGGTCGTCAAAAAACGCCCGCACCTCAACTGCACGGGTTGCCAAGCCCGACAGCATGACGTTGGACGTACCTGCGACCTTCAAGACCCATTGCATGTCGCTCTTGCTTTTGACAGCAGGGATTAGCTTCGTATCGACGTGGGCTGACATACCCAAGCCCAACGACACCAGCACAATCTGCTGTTCAAGGGTCGGCAGTTCCTTCACCCAAGCCGAAGTCACGGCCCAATTCTCTGAGTTCTCTGGTTCATCAGAGCCCTTGGCTGTGGGCACGAGCGCCAGCAACAAAAAGACAAGGACCATACAATTGCGTTGAACAGCGTACACGGCAAATCCTTTTTTGAACGTTATCTATTAGGTTTAGAACAACCGCGCTGAACCCAGGTGATGATTCGCGCATCACACAACTCATCTTCCCGCCCTTCAACCATCGTCATCCCATCTGGTGGTGAGCTCCACATGCGCTGAAGAACGTACCTTGGATCAACACCCATCTCAGTCGTGTAGTCGAAGATCGCACGATATATTGGGTGATCCAGCGGCACAGCATTTCTTTTTTCATCTGCAACTTGATGAAAGCCCAAGTCTCCGTATGGCGACCAGTTGAGTCGCTCCACACCGCTCATGAAGACCAATGGGCATGCGGAATAGCAGTTGTTCCACAATGATGTCTCCAAGCCCTTGTTGCGAATGTATCGGCCAGCCGCGATTGCTTCAACCACATACCCGCCGCCACTTCCCAATGCAACCTGCTCGACCTTCGGATTAGCTTCAACTGCATCAATAACTTTTTGCGCAAAGCCCTTCTCGATATCTCCTAAAACTTGCAGAACCCTGCCCTCGCCTCTAATTACATAGAACGACGACTGCCCTGTTTGGGCGATTACGGCATCGCTCGAAATACCAAATTGCCCAACGCAATCCAAGTTCCATTCGATGACGCGCTCGTCGTGAGCTTGGCCGATAATGCCGGTCGCTACACTTTCAAAGTTGCCCAACGAAACGGCAATTACGCGCAGATCCTGAGCGTTATCGGTCGTGGCGGTGACGTAGTCGGGGTCGTACGTCATCACGGTGCCAGCGATATATTTGTCTTGCTTTAGCAGCCGCCCAAGCACGTAACATGAGTGTTCGGGTATGTGGTATTCGTTGTAGTACGTACCGACATGGTTGTAGTCGTTGATTGCCACTGCGGCCGCCCACAACTTGTCATGCAGTACCTTATTGTCTTTCATCTGCCGGCGCAGATCCTTGACCACGTCGGACACGTCAGCAGAAGCCGACTCTTCGGGCGCTGGCTCCTCCGCTGGCTCTTCTTCGGGCACAGGAGCAGGCTCAAGCACCGCTGGCGGGGCAACCGGAGGCGTTGGCGGCGGGGCCGACTGATCGCAAGCTCCCAAAATGGAAATGATGGCAAGCCCGAAAATCCGTTTCATCTTGTGCCCTTTGGTCCAGTGGTCTAACCCACTTTAAGGATCTCATTCCGTTTAGTGGTGTAGGCAAGCGCCAAGTGCTCCTGACGCATGGCCCATGCTGCCTCATCGGCCTGCGATTGAATAGCTGAAGAGGCCATTCGCATGCTTCAACGGCCGAATTTTCGGCTGGATCCGCCTGGCACAGCAAACTGGTCTCCGTTCATGGGGATGTGCTCTTTGGCGGCGGATGAGCGCGGTGCGTTCGGTTCGCTGCAGGAGTAAGGAGGCAAGGGGCGCGTTGGGATTAGACGCATTGGATCATTAGTTCACTTTCAAAACTTCATCCCAACGCGTTGTGTGGGCAGTTAAAAAATACTCTTGACGCATGGCCCAGGCTGGGTTGCTCTATGGCGCACTGCTGGACGATCCGAAGGACATGCTGCCCAGCTTCGAGCGGCTCTGGCATCGTCACTTGGAACAAGTCCTCAGACATCATCCTCCGAGACGCTAGCGCCGGACGCCATGTCCGCTTCCGGCCAGAGGCGGACGCTCCAGGCCTGCGCAACTGCTCTTGCAATACCCTTCCGCAACAGGTGAAGGCAGCGGCGATGACTAGGAGCCGTCATGAGGAGCCCTCATGCGAGGCGATACGCGCGCTTCGCCTCTGCAGCAGTCGCCCGATACTCATACTTGAACTCAACGCTTCCCAAGCAATCGCTTCTAGGAGCTCTGTCGATAACATCGATGGTCACTTGAGAATTCTCATGAAAGGCGTGCCTCCGCTGCCCTTCGGCCTTCCATACCGTAGTTGGTTCTGGCGGTTGCGCAAATGGACAACGTGGATCACTGCCCATCGCCCGCCGTCAGTTCTTCAAGGCATTATCCAACGCCTTATCCAGCGCCCCGAGCTCCTGTCCATTTGTATGCGCAACGGCGCAAGTGCGCTACAAGCACCTGTCGTAATGCCAAGCCGCCCGAGGGCTAGCTAACCAAGGCGCACGACGCAGCTACCATACTTTGCAGACTGGACGTCTCAACACCAGAGGCACCGTTGGGCCAGGAGCTGAAAGTGACAACCAACATAGGGATCGCCCCCGAAGCGACGTTTGAAGATTTGAACTCGCAAATCAGAAAACATCCGCGTAGTCCACTTCTGAGTGCATTCTCGCGGCCTTGCCAATCTGGACAATGGGGCACTGTCTCAGCCGAGCGAAGCCGATACCCACCAAATTCCGAGTGAATTTTCTATAGACGACGTCTCGCGCCCTCAGATTGAGGTGACTATTGTCTTAGAGCCTCACCTCGAGAAATTGCCCCACCTACGAAGTGCAGCGTACCGTGCAGGATAAGTTGGCTCTCGGCATCTTCCGTGAGTCCTGACAACTGATCAAGTCCGCATGTGTTATCTGAGCCATCACAGTAGCTCAAGGATCGGCGACGTCCGTACGCTCGTTGAAGTCCTAAGACCAAGCAATGCAAAGGTGCGGAAACCAAGAAGCATTACCGAGATTCACGCGCGTCACGTATCGTGACGAAGTTCACAAAGCTTCGCATCATCTCGATCCTCCAATTGCGCCCTGTCAGACGTTTCCTCAAACGCATGATGAGCAATTGGTCAATTCACGGATCTGACGTTACGCGAAAGCCTGCACCTGCGTGCGAGCGGTTACAAGGCAAGGATCGCTGCCACCTCCAAAGGACGTGTCTTGACCTTCTCAGTCGTATGCATCCATGATGGAGGCATTCAGGATGAACCGCGTATGCACGGGCCTGCCCCGACGAATTCGCTAGGACGGGGTCGGTGAACGCTCTCACGTCGTTGCTAGCTGCCTCCGTTGGGCAGCTTCAAGATGGAGCTACAGCAATGAAGAAGCGCATTGGGACGTTGATGTTGTCACTAACGATGCTTGCTCACTCAGCGTTCGCTACAGAGCCAGAGCAGGTGGCCGCCCGCTTGCTCGACCACATCGAGGCTAAGCGCATCGCTGAAGCCGAAGCAATGTTCACTCCACAACTGGCCCAAGCGGTGCCGGCGGAATCTCTCAGAACATTGTGGAGTTCATTGGGAGCACTGGAGAGTCGCGGCCAGCCAGTGACCAGCTCTCATGAAGACATGCAGCTGGTGCTAATGCCATTGCAGTTCAGCAATGGTCGATTTGTTGCACAAGTGGTGGTCGACAAACAGGAAAAAATCGCCGGGCTGATGCTGCAGCCCGCCGCGCCAGAAAGAGCCGCGCCGCCCCCGGTCGACGCCAGCTACCACGACATCGATTTTGTTGTTCCACAGGCGCGCGGCGCGCTTCCGGGCACGTTATCACTGCCAAACGGAGAAGGTCCGTTTCCCGCCATTCTGCTGGTCCATGGCTCAGGACCGCAGGACCGTGACGAAACCGTTGGACCAAATCGGCCTTTCTTGGACATCGCGCGCGGTCTTGCCGCGCAGGGAATCGCTGTGCTTCGATACGACAAACGAAGCTATGCACGCCCTCAAGATCTAGGTGGCGACTTCAGCATTGATGATGAAACCACTGACGATGCAGTTGCCGCGCTCGCAGCATTGAGCGCTGATCGACGCATAGATAGAAGTCGCCTTTTTGTACTGGGCCATAGTCAAGGCGCGATGCTAACGCCGCGCATCGCCCAGCGATCACACGACGTAAGAGGTGCAATCCTGTGGGCCGCGCCCGCGCGGAGCTTGCTGCAGATTATTCCAGAACAGACCCGCCGCCTCCTTCAAATCGAAGGACAGCTTGGGCCGAAGGAGGAAGAGCAGCTGGCCATGCTGGATACACAAATCGCGGCTGCTTTAAGTGATCAGGAAATAGAGGCCAGCAAGCTCCCCTTGGGGGTACCCCAATCCTTTTGGAAGAGCATCGAATCGGTGGACGCGCGGAGCGACGCGAGAACGCTCCAAAAACCGTTACTGCTGCTGCATGGTGGCCGCGACTTTCAGATAACAGCTACTGACTGGCGTATGTGGAACGAATCGCTGGAGGGGCAGCGGGACGTGGAATTAAAGGAGTACCCCGCACTCAACCACCTCGGCATTGCGGGCGATGGCCCCGCCTCCGCCCAGGACTACATGCAATCAGGACACGTGGACCCGATACTGATCAACGATGTCGCACGTTGGCTTAATGCGCAACAGTGAGAACGCTGTCGGGCGTGGAACGTCCGCCGGGTTTCACCGGGGAAAAGATGTGTTCGAAGATTTTCGGGGTTTCAATCTTCCGAAGTATTTCTTATGGTAGTTCTGCTGTTTGGACCCGCCGTGGTGTCCACAGGCGGCCCGGATTGGCCCTTGCCAGTAACATGGAGAAGCAAAAATGGATTTATGCGCTACCCAGGTGCTATCGCCCAGGACGCTGACGTTTATCACAACCTATCGTTGTACGGCGGCATGCATCCAGTGCTGTTTTGAGTCGAGCCCGACAGTTAGAGGAAGGCTCAGTCGCGATGAGATGATCACAGCACTTCACGATGCCAAGAGCTCTTTTCCCTCACTATCCGTCATCGTCTTCACGGGCGGCGAGGCTACACTTCTCAAAGATGATCTGATAAGTGTGATATCCGAAGCGACGTCGCTTGGGCTCGGCACGCGAATGGTATCGAATGGGTCCTGGGCGAAGACACGGTCCACCGCGAAGCGCTGGGCGGAAAAGCTTTCTATCGCGGGATTGAAAGAGCTCAATATCAGCTCCGGCAAAGATCACCAGGAGTGGGTGCCTCATTCTTCCGTGGTCAATGCTGCCGAAGCCGGCCTTACTGCAGGGATTCGCGTCCTCGTGACGGTCGAGGCTGACACGGAAGACGGCCGAACAATGACGACCTTTGCCGAGGATCCGACGGTGCGGATGCTCCTGAAGAAGGGTTTGCAACTTCAGTCAAACAGCTGGATGGAGTTCAAGAACGATCAAGCCAAGCGCGAGAATGCGGTTCCACAGCATTTGCGCGTGGCCCCGTGCCAACAGATCCATGACAACATCGTGGTCACGCCCTACAAGGAAGTGGCTGCCTGCTGCGGACTGACACTTGAGCACATTCCAGAAATGAAAGTTGGCCGTCTCGATGATGGTGTCAGCAACGCCTATCTTTCTCAAGCGGACGATTTCCTCAAGTACTGGATCAAGGTCGACGGCCCCGCTGAGATCATCAGGCGCGTGATGGGTGAAGAGAAAGCCGATGAACTGCTGAAAGGATCGGTGCACATGTGCCATGACTGCGCGGTTCTCCACAAAAATAGTGAAGTTCGCGCAAGACTTGAATCGGGTTACGAGGCGTTCATTCCAGAGGTAATGAGTCGCCACGCACTAGGCAAGGCAGTAGACACCCTTTCCCGGCAACAAGGAGCGTTCAAATGAAGCGGCGTAAGTTCATCCAGTCCACTCTCGCAGTCAGTGCTGTTGCATCAATTTCCGGGACGGCGGTTGCCGCAGCCGACACGCGGGTATTTGGCACACCCACAAGCCTCACTGGCGGCACAGATGTCAATGCGACACGCATGCTTCTTCCGCTTTCGCGTAGCGGCATGCCTGCTGCCGGCTGGGATCACTGGTCCAAGTTGAGCGCAGCTGCGGTCGATATGTTTTCCGACGAGAAGAAGCGCTCGCTCTTCAACACCAACCCTAGCCGATATCTTTCCACGCTTGGATTCGACACCAGCAAAGAAACGCTGGACGCGCCATCTCTGGCTCTGCTCGTCGCCCTGTCGGACAGAGATGTACAGGATGCAGCCAAACGTGGTGACTATACGCAAATGTTGAGCTATCTCCAGGCATCTGGCTCGTTGGCGCGTCCAAAAGAGGACGTGCTCACCATGAAGATGCAGCAGGCACTCCAGAGTAATAAAGACATGATCCGCAGCGTGATGGACCTTGCTGGGGACGAGTATCCCGATGCCGAAACTGTACTTGCTTTCATCAAGGCTACTGACAAGCCTCCTACAACAGCAGACCTCGCGGCTCTTGCCAGTGTGGCGGAGCTTCTGCGGACAGCCCCAGGCCAGGCAGTTGTTGGCGCGGCTGTGATTGTGATTGCGGCTGTGGACGCCGTTGTCGGTGTGACCGTCGCTGTGGCCGCATTCACCATGGTTGCCGTTGCGAATAAGGTGCTTGTTGCCGGCAATCAGCTGCCAGCATACAACCATGTGTTCAACGGTCAGCTAAGTCGACTGGACGGTGACATTTGCGATAGTTGCGACGTTGCACATCGTGCCGCTTCAATCTTGGGAGCACCCGGCCTTTACGACGAGCATGCAAAGCTCGTGATAAAGAACGAGGTCCGCTCGTTCCTGCGCGC
This sequence comes from Stenotrophomonas sp. IS26, assembly GCF_054188265.1. Lineage (NCBI taxonomy): Bacteria > Pseudomonadati > Pseudomonadota > Gammaproteobacteria > Lysobacterales > Lysobacteraceae > Stenotrophomonas > Stenotrophomonas sp. IS26. Next base: position 16,409 of record NZ_JBSZJV010000009.1, on the reverse strand, counting down.
GATGCGAAACGTCGGCCTTGTCACCTATGACGAAGATGCATTCGAGACGATTGTCGAGGCGACCTACATTTACGGCATGCGATCAATCTCTGCGGAGTAGTGCCCGATGATGTGCCGATCCACGCTGGACGTATCTATGATTCATGCCTATGCGGTTCCTCTCGGCATATGCATGGCAGCAGCCGTGGCTCTGATCGCAGCATGGCTGGTGCTCCGCCAGAGCAGAGCGCCAGCCAAACATGTCGCACTGGGCTCTGCGCTTGCCGTTGTTGTCGCCGTCGCCTTTGGCCTCGTGTACCAAGCACGGACAGCGTACCTGGCCGTCACAGATGGCCAGCTGATTGCTTCCGCAGCGTTTGTCCGACTGCAGCTTCCGCTTTCCAGTGTGTCGTGGCAGGACGCTACCGATGCTTCAGACATTACGCTGCCTAACCGGAGGCTTGGAACCAGCACAGGGGGCGTTGAGCTTGGCAAGTTCCGCATGCACGGCGGTCGCCACGTCTTCGTGCTGCGCACGGATCGTAGCTCTCTTCTCGTCAGAGCCAGAGGGGACACTGATTTGGTTCTGGACCGACGGCTTTACGACCAGCTCAAAGCCTGCTTGGATCAGATGCATGAAACCCGCGGCCATCAAGGAAAACATGAATGATCAGTAAGAAGTACTGGTTCACCAGGAAAAAGTACGGATGGGGCTGGGGGATGCCCTGCGCATGGCAGGGCTGGCTTGTGTACACAGTCGCATTCGGGCTTCTACTGGCGGGTCCGTTTCTGTTCTCTCCATTTCGAGAGCCCATCGCCTTTCAGCTCTACACTTGGGCGATTGTGTTGGCCCTTGTTCTCATCTGCTGGATGAAAGGCGCCCCGCCCGGCTGGCGATGGGGAGAGTAGAAGGGCTGGTATCGCTGTTGTCTGCGTGTGCGACTCGCTCGGTATGGCATGGAAGTATTGCTAAAGAGCGCTGGAAACTGACGCTTGCCCTTGCACCGACGATGTGCAGGCTGCAGGTGCCCTTGCAGTTCGGAGCGAACTGGGAGTGTCAGGAATTTTGTGTTCGGGCATAACATGTTGAAAAGGAACATGTATGCCAACCAAGAAGAAGATGCCCCGGCAAGCTCCGCGTGACCTGCCGACCCTGCCCAAGGAGCTGTGGCGACAGGGACGATGAGTGCCGGGGAGATTGAGGACATCTCCGCAGCGCTGAAGAAGGCCCTGATTGAGCGAGCGCTGGGCGCCGAGCTTGGCCATCACCTGGGCTACGCAACGGGTGCAGAGCGGCCGGCGGAGGCCGGCAACCAGCGCAACGGGAAGGGCAGCAAGACCGTGCTGACCGGCGATTGTCCGCTGCGGCTGGACGTCCCGCGTGACCGGGACGGCAGCTTCCAGCCGATCCTGATTCCCAAGCACGAGCGGCGTTTCACCGGCTTTGACGACAAGATCATTGCCATGTATGCCCGCGGGATGAGCGTGCGCGACATTCGCGCATTCCTTGCCGAGCAATACGGGACCGAGGTCTCTGCCGACTTCATCAGCTCGGTGACCGACGGGGTTCTGGAAGAGGTTGGCCTTTGGCAGCAGCGGCTGTTGGAGCCGATGTATCCAGTGGTGTTCTTCGACGCGCTAAGGGTGAAGATCCGCGACGAAGGCCTGGTGCGCAACAAGGCGATTGGGGGTGCTGCCCGATGGCACCCGGGACATCCTGGGCATCTGGATTGAGAACACCGAAGGCGCCAAGTTCTGGATGAAGGTGTTCAACGACCTCAAAACCCGAGGCTTGGAAGACGTCCTGATCGCGGTGACCGATGGGCTTAAGGGAATGCCGGAGGCACTGGCGGCGGTGTACCCGGCCACGACCCTGCAAACCTGCATCGTGCATTTGATCCCAACAGCCTGGATTTTGCGGGCTGGAAAGACCGCAAGCCACTTGCTGCAGCGCTCAGGCCGATCTACCAGGCCGTCAATGCCGAGGCTGCAGAACGTGCGCTGGCGGCGCTCGAAGCCGCGACTTTCGGCGTGCGCTACCCGACAGTGACTACCCCTTGGAGACGGGCGTGGGACAGGGTAATTCCGTTCTTCGTGTTTCCGCCTGGAATCCGCAAGGTCATCTACACAACCAACGCCATCGAGAGCGTCAACGCGCAGTTGCGCAAAGTGATCAAGACCAGAGGTCACCTTCCCAATGATGAGGCCGCCACCAAGCTGATCTGGCTTGGTTTACGTAACATCACTGCCAAGTGGGGCGGTACCAGCCGCGGGTGGAAGGAGGCGATGAGCCAGTTTGCCGTGCTCTACGGCGACAGGTTCATCCGCTCACCTTATTGAGAAGCCGGGCCACCTGACGGCAGCCGCATAATGTGGGATGGGTGGTAATGAGGAACGACCTTAAAACGGTTTGCATGGAAAAACAGCCATACGCCTCCGGCCTGCAGCTCTGCACCAGTTCGTAAGAGCGTAGCCACGGCAACGGCTATCGCTCGTTACAATTAGTTTCCGCGATCATGACCACGAACCTAGTGCCTTAGTCAAGACACTCTTCAGAGCTTCTGCAGTGAGTTCGAGCAACTCGATGTAGGAGATTACGGCGTCGACTGCAAAGCCAGTCGCCCCGCTCAATGAATGCACAGTCTCATTGCGGCGGTCGTAGAACTCATCCCACTTTGCAATCAGCTTGCTCGAGCACTCGGCTTTAGTGCTAACTCCAAAATAACCCTTGAGCTTCCCATATTCGGCGAGCTGCCCAGTCAGGTCCTTGATCGCAAATCGCCCGAAGATTTCCCTAACCGTTCCGGGCCTAAAGTTATTTGAATGATGCCCGAAAGTCTGGCTATCCAGCTTGCCAGCATCATCATCAACAACGAAGCCCTGCATTGCTCCAAGGGTTACTTTTACCTTGGCGAGCAAGAGCGGCTCCGGAGCGTCGCCCACCAAAATCGATCTTGTGAATTTAAATCTATCCCGAGAGACGGACCAGTATGAGTCTCTAATTGCGTTCCTGCTCTTGGCAGGCATGGTTGAATAATTTTCCATAAGTTGGTTGCCGCACTGGATCGCTTCCTCACGGACGAATTCCTCGAAAGCAGAGGCTAAAAATATCAAGGCCATTGAATTCGCTGTGTTGCTCGTGCTTGCGGCAATCTTGTTGAGATCAATACCAGCTCGTGGGGTAGTTAAAGCCGCAGGGGATCGGCCTGCGGACTCTACGACCGCCATGATCTGGCGTATCTGCTTAGTGCGCTCTTTAAAATCCGCCAAAGCAAACTCGAGATCAGCTGCTGGCATCAGATGAACCGTGCAAACAGTTCGCGGAAGATGGCAATCCGCTTTCGAATGTCCGCCGAAGTGTTAGCCGCGCCAGTCAGCTCGCCACCTTCCCGACGGGCCGTGACCAAACTGCTGTACGCAACTTGAATATCGTTTTTTCGTGTTAGCAGCGTCTCACGCATTTCCCACAACTCGTCAATAGCGACCATCACGCCATCGTAGATTCCAGCGACCGGGCGGTACGCGTGCGACGCACCTGGAGCCGACATTGAGAATGGTTGCCCGTCGAAAAGCTCATCAGCCAACTTCAGCCGTGAAAGGAATTGCGTCCTCATCGCCTCCTTCATCGCGGGTGTGCAATCCGCATTTCTCTCCATACAACGGTCAAGAATGGCCTTCATCGAGCCTTGAATGTGAGAGTCCTCGTTTAATGCAAAGAATCGGAGGACTAGTTGGCAATCACCCATCGTCTTGTAAAGAGTGTTCTTCTGACGCTCCGGCTCCTCATAGTATTCGCTGGGGTCGGACTTTGTATAAGGAGGGATATCCCAAATGCGCGTGAAGGTAGGGTCGCGAGACAGTTCCACGATAAGTGAATTGAAATGCCCCGCATAAATAGCATTACGAATCTCTTGCGCACTTAGGCGCTTTCCTCCAGTGTTAAGCCGCTCAAATACAAATCTTCTCAGCTCGTAGAACCTAGCTGATCCTGACTTCTGAATTCGGCTCTTTGACTCTTGTAGTAAGACGATTGCGGAAATAGACGATCGATCCAGGCCTCGCTTGACCTTCGGCGGAAGTTGAGCATAGGAACGACCGTTGAGGGCCGGAATTATCTGCAATCCGCGAAGGACGAGTCCATTACTCAGGAATTCCTTGATTGCATTCAATCGTTGCTGTCCATCCATCACCTCATAACGCGCCAGATCATTCTCGTAAAAGAATACTGGGGGCACCGGCACGTTAAGTAGCAGGGACTCTATCAGTAGGGATTTCTGAGTGGTCGACCACCTCAACCGTCGCTGGTACTCCGGCCGTAGGTTAACGTCGTCACCGTCCACAATCAGATCTCGGATTTGCGGGAGGAGGAAATTATTAGTTTGGTAGACGACTCGGAACGGCTGGCTTCCGAGCTGGTTATCTACGTCTTCGTCGCTCGCCACGGGATAGTCCGAGGCCGCGGCCTCGGGCGACTCTTCTGAAGCTTCAATGTCTTCCGCTACATCGCGAGGATTGCTCATTTCAAAATTCCGACTCTGCGTGGTTATCGCCATGCTACATCCCTCACGTCGTGAATGGCAGGCTAGATTTACTTCCCCAGGCGTCTAGTGCCCCTGTTGTCGGCAGGCGGCACATTTGGAGGCAGGTTGCTCACCGTTGCCTATGGTTTATTTGTTGTGAAGAACCAGCGTCGGGGCCGAAGGCGAGAATGGGCTTACATCTTGCGCGACCTACCCTGATGGCCGCCAGAACCTCGCAACGCCCGTTCAAGCAGGATCCGCTGACGCTGCTCAGGTGTGGTGCTGGCCAAGGCTTTCAGGTACGGCAGCAGCACGCGTACGGGCAAAACGTAGGTGTCCAACGGTCGTTCGCAGTCACCCATGCCAGCGAGTAGATAGCAGGACCGTGCTATTGCATTGGAAAGGTCATCGAGCGTCTTGGCATTGTCATCGGGAGCTACACCGACGTCTCCGTTGGCACTATCTTGCAGGTATCGCCCTACTTCATAGAAATACATTGGATCAAAGGAAAACACTCTATCCCAAATTGCATCAGTGCATTCCGCCACCGATTTCAATGCATGCTGTTCATCGCACATAAAACCCCATATTTAAAATGTGTACAACCACTTAAACATAGGCATCAGCTCTGTCAAGGTTACGATAATACAATCTGTATGCGTGTCATTTGACCACAAATGGCTTCTTGATTAAAGACGGTCCAATGTTCTTGAGGTCTTCATTATTCGTGTGGGAACTGGTGGACGCCGACGGCTCCTGCCCAGTCAAATCGAAGACTTTCAAAATCAGGCCAGAGCGAACATTGATGACAGCCAGCTTTTTAAGAGATGCCGTTACTAGAGTTTGTTTTTCTTCCGACTCGAAGGGCCAATCAATTTTCGGGAACTCGTAGTCAGTGTGCCTCCCCACATACGGACTCACGGCACCGTACAGGTAAACCACATCAATATCGTCCTTCTGGGCACGCGCATCGGCACCACTCATTTCAACATCCGCACTCAGCGAAAGCGTTTCATACGAAAGCCCTGGCAGCCCCCCAGCTTCTACCACTGCTTTCTTATCGAAAGCAACGTAGTACGCGTCGCGCTTAGTTTTTGTGACCGTCAAGGACACCCCATAAGCATTGCTTGCGTCATAGACGCTTTTGCGAACGTTTCGCTCGCCCCCATAGACCTTTGCAATTTCGTGGTGTTTCTCACCATCGAACCAACGCCCACTGTAGGTACTAAGTGCGCGCACCCGCAGAACTTGAGCATCCGCATTGAAGTCATCAGCTAAACGTGCGCCTGCGCCGATCACACATAACGCACCGTCTCGCAGAGCAGATGGCTTGCTGCTCAGCACGTTCGCCGTACGCATCTTGAATTCATCGTGGGTTTCGTACTGATCTTTAGGCGATATGTTCCCTATCGCTGCAACCACGGCCACGACCGAATGCCCTTTGAACTTGGGACCGAGACTCAGCCCCTCTTCCAATACGCAGCCTTGCGTCAAAGGCATGTAGCCTCCGGCTGGCTCCTGACTACTGGACTTTGGCGCACCAGCGGCAGCCGGAATTACAGCCATGCCGATGCACAACAGCAGCAAACGTTTGAACACTGATGACTCCTGAAGTAGCGGGCGCACCAACACGTGCTGGCACGGCCTCGCTGATAAAATAAATTAAGGCACCGAAACCATCGGAGTTCGGCGAGAACTTCCCGATTGCCACCGTGTTGCAATGGTGCTGGTGTCGTTACGACTTCCCGGACTTGGCCCGCTGGCGATCTTTTCCTTCTTGAATCATCCGCGCCACGGTGCTGTCCAGAGCCGCCTGTTGTTCCGTAAGCCTCATCTGACGCGCGTGCATTTCCGCCGCACCCTTGGGATCAAACCGGCCATCAACAAAGTTCGCCGGATTTTCCTCGGGGAAATCCTCAAAATAGTCAGACCACTCGCCCATGTCCTGCACTCCCGATTGATTTGATTAGAGAGAACGCTTCAATTATTTTAGAACGGGTTGGATGTCTTCTGCACGTAGTTGATGCTGAGACCATTCAAGGTCGTCCGGCGTTGGCTGTAGCGGCGTCCCAGGCAACCGTCAATCACGTAACTTGAAATATTCGTCCGAACTTCACGGTTGTCCACGTCCTGGCTCCATGAGTATTCGTAGGTCCCGTTCTTCACCTCAACAACTCCACCCCCAGCCGACGGGCAGCGTTCGGTGGTCGTTCGATCCGCAATCTTCGCAGGGCCGTACTTCTCAGCCACTTGATTGGCAATGGGCTCAAGCGCTGGACCGTCGTCATGCCAACTGACGTACACGCCCTGCAGCTTCCCCAGACGGAAGGTCAGCACCGCCTTGAGTGGCGTACCGCTCCAGGGCGTATGAAGCAGAGTGTCAAATTTCTCCTCGCCCATCTTGATGATCGCAGGCGCGTTGCCGGGAGGCCGGTAGGTTGTCAGCGGGGCGGCGATGCGCACGCCACCCTCCGGAAGCACCTCAACCTCTTCTTTGCTCATGCCCAACTTCAAAGGGCCAATCCCCAAAGGCCCATCCGCGAAGCATGGCACGGACAACGCCAGCAGGGAGGACATCAAGACGGTACGGAGAGAGACAAGGTGCCGAGATCGTTTCAGTGCTGAAGATGGCATGTTCACAACGTCCTTATTCGATGGCCGCATCATAGCCCCAAGACCAGCGGTTTCACATCGCGGCGATTACTGCATCTGGTGTCAGGAACCTTATGGCGCACGCACGTTGCATGCCCAATCCAGCTGCAAAGGGCCTCCGCGTTTCGCTGGCCAGCCGCGACACCTCATAATCGATTACGGTCCACTCGATTTCTTGCTCGTCAAGTCCAAGATGGTCAGTACATGACTTGCACGTACGCTTACGTTGCTAATGCGGTCCAATATGTCTGGGAGATTTGTTCGATAGAACGCAGGCGACCCACTGCGCTCAATGGCCGGTATTGAGTTAAGAAATCGATCTAGATCCATCAACTCAAACGCCAGTTCGCGTACATCCGGCGCGAGCGGCCCTAAGTCACTCAGCACCAATGAGATATTGGACAGCACTGAGGAAATCAGCGGCTGGAAATTCCCATCGGACGGATCGATGTTGATCACGGGATCGTCATAGTCGTAGTCAGGGGAACTGGTCAGCACGTGCCAATCCATCGAAGTATGTAGCGCAGATAGCGGACCAGTAAGCCTGAGGGCCCCGTTGAGCATGCGCTCTCGCTGCTCAGCTTTAGCTTTACGGGATTTCAACCATTCGATGAACAGTGGTACAAATACGGCGATCAGGATGGCTCCAACAGAACCTACTGCTTGAACCAGAGCCGCCTGCTCAGACACCTCCAGAGCGCACCATGAGGCCAACTTACACATTCACTTACTCCGGCAGGCGCGCGTTGTGAGGCGCAAACTTCACAAAACCATCTTGATTCAAGCCCACAATCTTGGATGTGAGCGCGTACTGGTTCACATATATTTTGACGGGCCTGTCGTTCTCAATAGTTGCCCATTGACGCGCGAAGCCGTGAGCAACCGCATCTTTTTCGCCGTCCGAGCGGAACTCCAGGCGGTCGTGGCGGTAGTGCAGCCCGACGACCTCGGCATCGTCACTGCCACCGAGCGCCACAATCAATTCACGCTCGGAGCCCGAAGAAAGGGTCTTCAGGTCGTCCAACGCGATTGGAGGAAGTTCATCAAACCACTTCACCCGTCGTTGGTCGCGGGTCAGAAGAACACGGTCTGCAATTGCATCGGTGAGCTCACGCAAAGCTGCGATGTCCCTACCCTGCTGACTGGCTCGCTCCCGAAGTTCCAAAATAATGCGGTCGCGAGCTGCAACCACCTGGAACAGCACAAGTACAACAAGCACAAGAATCACTACGCCGACGAACTCCGTCATTGCGCCCCCCCTCCGTTTTGCTGAGTCTAGCGCAGGCAAGGTGTAAGTCCACACCCATGATTTGACATGAAGCCGCACCCCGCAAAGGGGTCGGCAGACACCCAATCAAAGAGCAGGGTTGCGAGCTCTCAAGCGACTGCAACGCGGCCCCATACCCGCGCAGGAGCAGAAGCACTCACGCGCGGATCCTCAAGTTCAAGACCATGCGGCCGATAGTGTTTCCGCTAAAGGGAAGCATCGCGCTGCCCTGAACTCATTGCCAGCGTGACTGGCCCAATCAGGTGATCCAGGATGGAATCGACCCCCGTGTTGCGCTTCATGCGCAAAATAACCCCATACATCACTGCAGTCTTTGCAATGGTGGCGTTGGGCACAACTGCCCACGCGGCAAGTTTTGATTGCGCGAAAGCATCGACGCCTGTCGAAAAAATGGTGTGCGGCAGCGAGCTCCTTTCGCAACTCGATTCAGCATTGGCCGATGCGTACGCAATGGCACGCGGACGCGTCATGGACGATGGATCACTGCTCAGAGCAGAACAACGCCAATGGATCGCCAGCCGCCGGAACAGTTGTGACTCAGAAGCTTGTCTTGAGGCCGTGTATCGGGCACGAGTCATCGAGCTGCGTCTTGTGGGCGGCTACGAGGACGAAGCGCAGATCGCCGCGTCGCTTCCAGGCGCAATCCAGATTGCCGCTGAGCCAGTGGAACCAGTGGCAGAACCAGAACCAGAGCATCGGCATGTTGCTGAGACATCAGATGATCTGAACACGTCAGGCGAAGGCATCAGTGAAAACGACCTGATATCAGATCCCGTTGCAGCGGATGAAAGTACTGCGACGACGATGGAACAGAACAGGCAACCCCAAAATAAAAGCACGCACTGGAGCACCTACGCAATCGGCGCGATCCTTGTCCTGGGCGTCGGCTTTCGCGCGGTTGGCTTCTATCGCCGAGACATCAAAAAGCAGTGCCCAAAGTGCAAGGAAGCGGGCGCGCTGGAAAAACTCGGCTCGCGTATCGTGAACAGAAGGCGTAAGTCACGCTCAACCTCAACGGGCGACCGGCTGACCACAACAACGGAATACTGGCGCGCAAAATATAAATGCCAAGCCTGCGCTCATCACTTTGAGCACGCTTACACTGAGTCGTATCGAAACAACTAACATAGAGGCGCGGAGCCTGAGGCTTTGCGGGTTAGCGCCCTCGAAGGACCATTGCTTAGGAATGCGTGCGTGCCTATCAACACAGACGAACTCACCGACAGGCAGCTTCTAGAACTCCACTGCTCAGTGATGGAAGCACTGCGCCAAAGGGGCGTGGTGCGCTCATCCAACAACCCTGTGGCGGACTACACAGAGATGTTGGTTGCCCGTGCACTCAACGCTGCATTGTCCGTCGGCTCACAGGCGGGTTACGACGCAGTGGGCCAGGACGGGACCCGCTACCAAGTCAAGGCGCGCAGATTGACAGCCGCCAACAAGAGCACCCAGTTGAGTGCGATCCGAAACCTTGGCGGCGACCCTTTTGACCAACTGGCGGCTGTGGTCTACGACAGCAACCTCGTCGTGCAGTACGCCGCACTTATCCCCTTAGACGTGGTCAAGCAGTTGGGACGCTTCACGGCTCACACCAACTCGCACACGCTGCTTTTTCGGCGTTCCGTGTTGGACGAACCCGGCGTCGTGGACATCACCAGCCCAGTGGTGGAGGCAATGGACGCATGAAAACACAGTTGGAACACAACGCGCGTTGCTGACGCCAGCGCCTATCAACCCAAAAGAAAAAAGCCTGCGCCGACGATGCACGCACCCGCCAAAACGTATGGCCAAACGCTGACCTTGGGTTTGAGCTGCTGCTCGGCAACCAGTTGACTGAAAATCGTTCTACGAAATGCGTGCATCGAGTGGGCAATCATCAGGATGGTCGTCAGATATTCCTGATCGCTGTCGAAGCTTGATTTGTACTTCATGTCTCTGAGAAGCAAGTTGACTACAGCACCCGAAATCGCTGCGGACTTTGAGTCATTGCCTTGCTGCATCGACAACATGGTAAACGCCTGCGCGGCGTCAGCGGCGTCCCTGAACGAATAGTTGAACTCGCCACGGTTGAAGGTCAGCGCCACACCGTTCAAGCGACCGGCAAAATACTCGGCAAATTGCTGGTTGTGGGCTCGTACGACCACCTGGCCTGCCGCAAAAGCCGCCGCCACTGTCTGAGCGTCAGCCCCAGGATCATTAGCCTTGTCCATCAGCGGTTGCAGCCGCACAAGGTCAAGAGCAAGTTCGGGCGTCATCTTCAATTCGTTCGTCCATGAGATAGGCTGATTCAATCATAGCCGAAGTTGCGGAGCACGAACGCACGAAATTACATTCTGCGACGCATTGGCCTGCCGCAACCGGCATTGATGGATGTCAGTATCTTTCGCTTCTGCAACATGCAGGCGATGGCGTCCAGATGGTCACGCATTTCCTCGGAATGACAGGGCATTTCCGCGCAGTCGGCTATGGGCCGGCTGTTTAGATCCGCCCCCAGGGCGACCAGCGCACTGACGCCAGCAAAGTCATCTCGCCATGCTGCCCTGTGAAGCATCTGGTTGAGATCCTGCTGCGTCAACTTTGGCGTCGTGCTAAGAACAGTCTGGAACAGCGGATCGGTGAATCCTACACCTGCGCGGCACAGCAATTCCCAGCATTCTCGCGAGCCAATGGCTCCCTTACGAAGAAGAACATAAGCGTAATCCCAAGCCCTCCACTGGCACGCCACTTCAAGTTCGCAAGTCATCATTGACGGGTTGTCGGCATCAAACCAAAAGTTGAAGTATTCCACGATGAACCGGTCTTGGAGAAGCTCAAGGAGGGCTGCTTTATTGCGCAATCGAGGTGAACACCAGTGCACTTCGAGCTCACGCTCAAAGACTTTCATCTCCATAACGTCAGCGAACTCAGTGTCACGCTCTTGCATGGTGTCGTACTGAAGTACATCTCGTTGAAATGATCCGGAGACAATGCGCACAACTTCACCTCACATTCGGCGAGGCTGAGGTGCGGGAACAACGTTACCGTCAGTATCCGCATCAGGCGTTCCCAACAGACTATTGCGTTGGCGAATTGACGGCGCACGCTCGATCAGATCGACCCAGAGAAACGCGCCAATCTTACGCTCAGTGAAGTAGTCATCCGCAGTCTTGCCGTGTCGTTTAACCGTGGGATCCGCCCCATGGATGACAAGCAACTCCTGCATGTCTTTTGAGCACACGCGAAACAATAGGTTGTGATCGATTTTGACCCGCTTGTCATCCAAAAGCGCCTTGACGTAGGGAATGGCGTCATCTCGAACCGCGCACTCAAGAAGAGTCAATTCAACTTCATTGACAAGTTGCCCTGGGTTACGAGCCAGAGGAAGCAAGGCGTTAAAAGCATATAAATTATTGGCGTAGTAAGCAGCAAACAGCGGATTGCGGCAAGGACTGGCATTGCGATAATAAGCGCTCAATTCGAAAACAGCGTTGAAAACATGAGTATTGAAATTGCGAATTGCCACGTTTAGAACCGTTTCGCCGTTTTGCAAACTTCTAGAAATATCGACGCCCGAGCTCCGCAGTACCTCGCACATCATTGGAGAACGCGCACCACCTAAAACAGACATTTCATTGAAGGAATAATTTACATCCGCTCCACCCTTTATAAGGGCTTCCACAAGCGCCTTATTATCCATTTCAACAGCGATCATGAGTGGCGTTTTCATTTCCAAGTCAACTGCATTCACTTCCGCGCCAGCACCCAACAGCATCTCAACGAGCGCCAGATTCTGCTGCGATACCGCACTGAGCAACGGTGTCGCGTTCCGGATTGCGAACACATCCGTTTTGTATGCGCAAGAAACATCCAAAGACACATTGACTTGTGCCCCCGCATCAATCAAAGCACGCGCAAGCGGCTCATTGGCTGTGGCGACGAAGTAATGTAAAAGTGTCATATTGTGGTCCAAATCATTCCCGCCTTTGAAGGTCCGCCACTTGCGAGTATCAGGGTCCTCAAGTGCGAAGATAAGTTCCTGAGCGCGCTGAATATCCGAATCGCTTACAGCGTCCATGACTTTGCAAACTCGACTGAAGTCACTCTCGTTGTCTGGAATCTCATCATCTTGCTGGCCACCAACCACTTCAGGCTGCCAGTCCTCCTGCACGCTTTTCAGCGCTCTTTTACCAAAACACGCATCAACCTTGCTTAAGATATTTCGCTCAAAGAACAGGTTGGAATGGGCACCGAGCCAAGTGAGACCCAGCGTGATCTGATTGATAACACACAATGCGATAAATGCCAATGCGGCAATTGTCCATACAGACGATAAATCAATTTCCATACATACTCCAAAATGCTTAGTTACCCCAGCTAAACAAATTGGCCGCAACTGTCAAGCTCCAAAATTATTTTGCAATTGTACGACCAAAAAAAGCCCGCAATGCGGGCTTATGCTTTTGATGACAGACTTCCTCTAGTAGCTCGAACGCCACCGCTGCTCCTTTTGATACTTGTCGATGCTGCGGATCATGCTGCGCATACCGAAGAAGAACGGGATTCCGCCGCAGATCACAAAGCCGAGCAGCCCGGCCAGCGGGCCCAACTCCATGCTGCCCCAGAGTAAACCGCCGCCCAGGAAGCCCAGAATTCCCGAATAAAAGCAGATCCAACCGGTCCCAATCAATGCGTTAATGAACACCTTCATTGCTTTACCTCCATTTTTAGATGACTTCAAAAAAACAGTATTTTGAACACTGTCAACCCCTGACAGCGATCTAGCTCTCAATTAAACCAAGAGTCAAGCTCTTTGACTGGACGTATTACATACGGCTCTTTGCACGCTCAACCGAGCTGTGTGTTTCATCAAGCTCCGCGCCAATTGCCTGCTTAGACCGCATAGCGGCGCGTATTGCGGCATAGCTTTCCAATTGAGCGATAGTTGCACTAAAGAGACCAAATGTTTGGGCTACGGCTGCTGCGTCGTACGGGGTGATCTTCAGACCATTGTTGAGCTCAGCAACAAATGGCGCGCAATCACTTCGCCAAAATGGCAGACAAGAGATGTCGGGAGCGTATTGGTCCAGTGCCTCCAAAACAGCCGCGATCATGCTCCCATCCAGCAGCGGGTCAGTGGCAGGGTCATAGTCATGAGCCAGACAGTGCAAAAGGGTTTCTTTTGATTTCGTAGCAACACATTGAACCTTGCCTTTCATACGCACACCCCGATAAATAACAATTTATTGAGCTAATCAAATATTCTTCAACTGTCAAGCTAGCGCCCACATTTGAAAGCAGCTTGACAGCGTCGAAGGAATTGTTATTTCTTGAGTTCACACATGGCGCGCGAAGCTGGTGTAAGCTCGCGAAAAATGACAGGGAGGTATGCACATGAACTTGCTCGACAGCACCGGCCGTACAATCATTAGCAGCGGCCAGGACACGTCCAATTTAATCAACGAAGCAACCCAGCGCGCTGGAGGCGCAAACGAACTTAAAAAGATCAAGCTTGACCAACAAGAGGAACGGTTGAGCAAACTTGAACAACGCAACGCGATGGAGAACGTGCGGACGATCCAAGAGCAAGCGCGTCTCATTGAAGAGCTGCAAAGCAAGCTGCGCCGCGCAGAACGCGCGAGGGACGTGCTGCGCGATTTGGCGGCAGATATCGTCGTGGACCGCGCAACCATTATGCGGACACTGGATTTCCTAAAAAACAAGTGGCAGGACCTACTGGCGAGAAAGAATTTGACAGCGACTTTGTGAGGGTTCAAAAAGAAGAGGAGGATAAAATTAACTCGGACGTTGAACGACAAAACAAGGCCTACAAATTGGTGGACAATGTAAGTGCAAGCTGGTCCAATCCTGAGTCAGTGCGCCGCCGCCGCCAGCCCAAACCGCTATCTTCGGCTACCACCCCACCCATCCCGATCTCCAACACCTAGAACAGCACACGGGTAGCAGTAATCGAAAAATCGTGAAAAGTGACAGGGAGGTATGCACATGAACTTACTCGACAGCACCGGTCGCACAATCATTAGCAGCGGCCAAGAAACGTCCAATTTAATCAAGGACGCAACCCAGCGCGCTGAAGGCGCAAACGAACTTAAGAAGATCAAGCTTGACCAACAAGAGGAACGGTTGAGCAAACTTGAACACCGCAACGCGATGGAGAACGTGCGGAAGATCCAGGAGCAAGCGCGTCTTATCGAAGAGCTGCAAAGCAAGCTGCGTCGCTCCGAGTCCAAACGGGAAGTTCTTCGTGATTTGGCGGCTGACATCGTCTTGGACCGCGCTTCCATTTCGCAAAGCATTCAGACTTTGAAGCTGAAATGGGCGCAGCCTGAGCAACAGGAGCAATTTCAACAAGACTACGTGTCCGCGCGCGCTGAAGAGAAAGTTCAGATTGAGGGCGACGCGTTGCGCCAACACGAAGCCTATGACCTCGTTGATACGGTTGCCGCATCCTGGTCCAATCCTGAGTCAACGCGCCGCCGCCGCCAGCCCAAGGTTCAATCTTCGGCCACGCCTCCACCCATCCCGACCTCCAACACTTAGAGTGGTAAGCCAGAAAAAAATGAGCCCCGATATCGGGGCTTTTTTGTCTGTATTTACGAAAGACTTAGTAAACAAAAGGCCAGCATTTGCGCTGGCCATATTGTTGCGACGTTTACATCTTGCGTTGTCGAGTGGGTCTTTCAACAGAAGTCGTCAATTCGCCCGACTCACCCAGCGATTTCATTATCGTTGACCGTTCCATAAGCGCCACGACATCGTTTTTTTCATACTCCCTAGCACGCTCCAGGGGTGTTTTACCACGATTATTGGCAGCGGAAGGATCCGCACCACTGTCCAAAAGCAGCTGAACCAAAGGCGCAGAGCTAGAGACTGCATAGTGCAGAGGTGTGTTTCCACGATGATCTTGAATCGTAACGTCTGCCCCGCTCTTAATCAAGGACTCAACAACCGCACATTTTCGATCATTGATCACTGATGCATCCTCATTTTGCGAAGCAGGATCCATTGGTCGAGCAATCTCCTGCTTCCAAGTCCCCGCTATCACCAACGCCAACGCATTTTTTTGTGAGAACATCCCATATTCTTTCTCGGACTCAATGTTAGGATCAGCCCCAGCATCTAGCAAGATATTGATGCGCTCTTCATACACGCCTTCCGCGTCAATAATATGCGCGGCGGCCCGTGCCAAGTGCGCCCCAGTTGTCATGTCGGTGCCGAAACGAACCAGTGACTTCAAGTAGTCAACATTGGAATTTGCAACTGCAAGGTCCGCGAGAGTACGGCCATCGGAATCTTTTACAGCAGTGTCGAGCCCAGCCGCCAGCAGGATGTCAAGGCACTCCGGAGAACTCTTTAAAACGATTTTACCATGCGCCAGCGGTGTCGATCCATTTCTATCTTCATTGGGATCCGCGCCCTGGGCTATGAGCGCTTTCAATGTGTACGGGTTGGAAGTCTGGTTAAGGTCTTTCGATGAAAAGCTCACTCCAGTCTGAGCCATGTGCTCAACCAACTCCGTTGTATCGCCTTCATATCTCCACATGTTGACGCGAACCTTTCCTGTAGCGTCTCCTCCAGCCTTCACCAGCGTCATCGCCTTTTCAGCCGATGACGCCGCTTCAGTAATACTGGTTGATGCATCAAAGTCAGATTCGCCGTACAGTCCTGATGTCGAGACTTCATGATTCAATTCCGCACCGAGATCCAGAAGCACGCGCATATTATCGCTGGACACCTCTGGATCTTTAGACGCCAAGCCCAAGGCGGTGCTCCTGATATTGCTAATGTCGTTGATGCTTGTTGAGGCACTCAAGCTGTATTGCTGGTCAATTGGCAGACCAACAAAGAAAGCTTTTACGTCATCGGGCGTGCCAGTCTTTAGCACGGCCATAACGTCCTCAGCGGTCGCTTCGCGCTGAACAGTTGTATTTATGGTGTCGCCGTGGGCGGTGTTCGTGATGTCTTTCATGGGG
>NZ_JBSZJV010000008.1:0-160869 GCF_054188265.1 Stenotrophomonas sp. IS26 | reverse complement strand
CGATGCGGCTATCAGGACTGCTTGACTCTACAGGCACAGCGCGCATCTAGCAGGCTTGTCCAATGCGCTTTCGGAGGTAAATAATGAGTCAGAATTCTGACGGCTACTCCGATCTTTTGCCAGGCATATAGGTATGCTGAGCAGGTTTGCATGCCCGAATTAAGTTGCTCGGATTTGTAGGTCATCTGCAATGCGTTGCTGGGTGGGCCCCTTTGTAGCGCCGGGTGTCATTTTCTTGACTCCTTTCGCCTTTAGTCGGGGGTAGGGAATTTCCTATTGTATAAAGCAAGCAAGAGTCGTTTAATGTCGCCGAGCATTTTGTTAAGGAAATGTCTAAGTGGCGCATCCTGATTTCTATGTTTCCGCTGTGCAATACAACAGCGATGGCTCGCACATTGCAAAGCTGCGTGTGCATAGGGTTGATAAGACCAACGGCACCTTCAAGGAAGGTAGCTACAGCGACGTGACGCGTCCTCAAGTCATCGAGTCGGTCGAAAAGAATGTGACTTTCACTACCATCGTCCGGAAGCCGGACGGTGGGTGGCGGCTCGGTGCGGCGCTGGAGATTATGTCGGTCAAGACCGATTACCTCAAGACCGTGCGGGATGAATCGACGCGCGACAACCTGGAGAAGTTGCCCACTTTCTGAGCGGGTCTTGCGACCCGAGGCTCAGGTCAAAATGCGTATGAACACGATGTTGGCCGGGTGCTTAATGGGTGATATCCGGAGTCTCAATGTGCAGGTAGTGCACGCCGTCCTCCTCCAACGAGGCGGCCAGGCAACCTCCCAGAAGTTCTGTGCTTCCATCAGGGTGGTAAATGCCGAAGGAGCTGGCAAGGCCTGCTCCGCCCAGGAAAGGGGCGATGGCGTCGAGTTGAGCCTTACTTAGGCCTTCCACGCGGGCTGTGCCAACGTGCCGTGAATAAATTTCAAGCCAGTACATCGGTTGCTGTGCCCGTTCGGTGGATTGGTGGATTTCTAACAGAGAAGTTGGAGGCGTCAAGGGTGTCGTACAGAGATAAGCTGACGTTGGGCACGGTTGGAGGACAGCGAGGCATCTTTCTCCAGTGCAACAAGTCGGAGAAAAAGTCGGTGGTTCGTAGATATTTTCCGGATGGCAGGCGGCAGTGGATGAGTGAGAAGGTGCAGTCCAGGCACACGGATGGCACGCCAAAGCATCTCCACATTCCAATCTTGGAAGAGGGCGTCTACGAGGTGCTCGGTCAGCCCAAACTTAGCGGGTTCTATGCGCTCTACCTTAACGAGAAGGGCTACATGTCCTACTGTGCGCTGGATCCAAACATGGCCGCCGCGCTGCTGGCGAAGTTCGGTTCCGATGGGCTGCGTGCAGCCTTGGTCGCTATGGGGAAGGCGGTCTATTGACCCGCACAGGCCTGTCAACGATTGCATGACGACGGAAAAGTCATGTTGGAAGCTGGCTTTAGTTGGAATGTAGCGGGCGCGGCTAGCATTGCCCCATGCCTGGAAAAGCAAGGACGGGCGGCTGCCAGTGGCGGCGAACTAGGCCGGCAGGTCTTGGCGGCTTTGTGGTGCATGGCCCGTCTGTATTCAGGGCCTTTTTAATAGAAGATTCTCCTCTGATGGCGGTTCCCGCCAACGGGCGGAGCATTTCGTCTCAACCTTGCTCAGATGAGTAACCTTAGACAACAGGGGGCTAAACGTGGCTGATAGTATCGAGTTGGATTTCTTAGGGGTTGAAACTTCCAAAAGCGGTGACGCCATTGGCGTGCGTTACGAGTTGAATGGGCAGACCCGGATCCATGTGGTGGATGGTGGCTACCTGGAGACCGGTGATCGCCTGGTCGAACACATCGCCAAGCACTACGGTACCGGCAAGGTTGACTCGGTGGTGCTGACCCATCCGGACAGCGATCACGCAAACGGCCTGCGCAAGGTCCTTGAGCGTTGCGAAGTGGGGGAGCTTTGGATGCATCGGCCTTGGCTCTATGCGCAAGAGCTTCTCCCCCGGTTTGAGACCTACAACTCCGTGGATGCTCTGCGTAGTCGCCTGCGCAAGCTGTATCCGGGGCCGGCGGCGCTGGAGGAACTTGCGCTTGAGAAGAACATCCCTATCCGCGACCCGTTCCAAGGCGCCTGCATCGGCGATTTTTTGGTGCTGGCCCCGACGCGTGCCCGCTACTTGGACCTCGTGGTCGCATCCGAGCGCACGCCAGAGGCAGCGAGGGAGCGCACGCTCGTCGAGGCGTCTCTCGAAGGCTTGGCTGCGTTGGCCAAGGCTGCCAAGAACTTGGTACAGGGTTTGTGGGGGCAGGAATTCTTCCCAGTCGGTGGGACCAGCGAAGAGAACGAGATGAGCGTGGTGCAGACCATCGTCATCAATGGCAAGCGCGTGCTTCTGACTGGAGACACGGGTCGTAACGGCCTCACTGAAGCCGCCGACCACTTGGAGGCGATGGGTGGGACGCTGCCTGGCGTCTGGGGATTTCAAGTGCCACACCACGGGGGGCGTCGAAACGTCAACACCGAGGTCCTCAACCGCTGGTTGGGCGAGCCGCTACAGTCCCAGGAGGACGGGTACAACTTCAATGCGGTGTGCAGTTCCGCCAAGGCCGACACGGCGCACCCTAGGAAAGTCGTGGTGCGCGCGATGATCCACCGGGGTGCACATTTCTGTGCCACGGAAGGTCGGGATGTGTTGCTCTCCACCGGCATCTCGCGGGCCAACTGGGGAAGCATCGAGCAGACCCCGTATCCGCCCGACTACGAGCAGGACTGAGGGAGCGAAGACCAACGTGTCCAATCCTATTGCTCTAGGTCAGCTGCTTGCCCAAGTATCGGATCCCTATGATCGCAACGCTAGGCTTGCTCCTGCTCTGATCGTGCTGATGCCGCTGACCGTGTCCTTCATTGCAGCGTTTCGAGACGAGCTCGACACTATGCAGGTTGTGGCGACCGTCATTGCGACTTTCTGCGCGCCGTTCTTGCTCTCCAGCGTGGTGCGCTTCCAGGGCAAGAAGCTCGAAGAGAAGTTGGTCAGGAAGTGGGGAGGCATGCCTTCCACTATTCTTCTTCGTCACCGAAACGAGCGACTGAACCCTGTTACGAAGGCCGGGTATCACAAGGCGATCCAGGAAAAGCTGAAAGCAGAGGTTCCGTCGGCTGCCAAGGAAAGGGGCAGCCCGGGCAAGGCCGACCATGCTTACGAGGACGCTGTTGCCAAGCTGCGGGAGAGGACTCGCGGCACGGAAGCGTTGGTGTTTAAGGAGAACATCTCCTACGGCTTCTTCCGGAACATGTCGGCGCTGCGCCCATTTGGCGTGGCGACCTCTGCCGCCGGCGTGCTCGTGGGCCTGCTTATGACCGGAGCGTTGACCCTCAATCCGCTTGCTTTTACTTGGTCGTCGCTGCTGCACCCAGGCTTTGAGGGCGGCACGACACTGCTGGTTTCGGGGGTGTTGCTCTTCCTGTGGTGTAGCAGCTTCAGTCATTGCCGCGTCGAGAGCGCGGCCTACGCATACGCTGAGAGGCTTTTGACAGCGTTTGATCGTCTTCCCAGCAGCCAATCGCCGTGACGGGGACTGCTCCGGCGCGTTGCTGAATGGAATGGCGGGATGCCCCTACGTTTGCGTAAGGGCCATTGCCTTTGGGCAGGCGGCCAAGTGCGGGAGCGCGCCGGCTGGCACGGTCCAGCCGATGCGGATGCCATCCAAATGAGTGGTGGGGTGGTGTGCCGTTGCTCGGGCGTGACCCGGAGGGCCGACGTTAGCGTTGCCAGGCGCGGGAACGGCCCAGCCAGTGTGAGTCCAGCCGGCTGCATCATACGCGTGCACTCCCGCAGGGCGAGGGTGGGAGACCCCGTACTTTCCGTGCGCGTTACCAGGGCCGAAGGAATAGGCCAACCGGGCGTAGTCGAGCGCCGGCAAGGGCACCGGAGCGCCGGCGCCATGGACGCGGGCCCCGTGGTGGGTGGCCACCAAGCCCGTAATGGGATGTTTTAGGGCCCCTGGAATGTTGTGGTAACTGGCATCGCCAGGCAACAGCCAACGCTTGCCTCTGCGCTCGGCGATCAGCGCCAGTCCTGACTCATTGCGGTCACCTGCAGGCCCTTTGCAACGAACGAGCTTGATTCCAGAACCTAGGCGAACAGTGGCCGAAGTGCTGAGCAGAAGCGTTCTTCCTCCCGCGGCCCAAATGTTCATCAGGAACACAATGTGTTTGATCGTCTCTGGGATGGGGGCAATCCAGGTGCGCGTCAGAAGGCCTGTATCAATGGTGGCTCCAGCCCAATGGTCTGCGTCCCAGTGGGAAAGGACAACAATAGGGTCCGCGCACTGGCAGAAGCTGATGTTCGGTGGCCGCGTGGGAGCATTGCGGTATACGCCGCAGCCCACGTCAAAGTAGATGCGCGCAACGCCTTCGCGGCACAGCAATGCATTGGCCGACCCCTGGCCCACATCGAGCACCGCTAGCTCCTCAATGTGCCGGGCCGTGGGCTTGGGCTTGGGCCTTGCGCGGGACATCAGAGCTTTGCTTGGAAAAAACATGAGGTTGTTCAGCTGCTGACTCCTGCGGTGCATCAGTGGAAGGCGCAAAGCGTCAAATGCCACAGTCTGGGGCGGGGAAAAGAGGTTCGGATACAGTTGCCCGAGTAGTTGGCCCTCATCGGAAAGCTCAAGAAACATCCAGCGCCTGGCCTTTGGCCTAAACCGGCGATTCGCCTCGTCGAAGAATATGGTCAGCTGCAGGTGGAACAGCGGTGCCTCTTGAAAGAACTCCTCGCATGCGTCGGCGCTCGCGGCATTGTTGTTCAGACCACAGCGCTCGCTGAATTCGGCGAACCACTCCGCCTCCACCCCGTCCAAGCCGACCAAGGCCAACCCTTCGCCCAACGGTTCGATAAAATCCACTTGCGCATACAGTCCCTTCGGGCGGGTGCGCTCCGGTGCGTCGAACGAGAAATGCGGGTTCATCGGAAACTCCATGTAAGCCAATTGCATTGAATGCTGCGCTCTATACGCCCGGTCATATTGCTGGTCGGCTAAGCTTGGGGGACGAGGCCTGCGTTGGTGGCGCCATCGACGGGGCTCTGCACCAACTCATCCAGACACCTCCGGACAACCCTCATTGCCTCTCATAGCCATTCAAGCCAAGGGGCATGGCGAGAGCTTAGCTCAATAGCCTCGCACCGGGGCCTTGGGGGGGGGGTGACAGCTAGAAATCTGTGAGACTGTACGCCTAGGCTCTCCATCCGAGCCCTTCTTGAGCTCTAGCTCCTTGCTTGCCTCCGCCTGCGCCCTTGGCAAACGGCGTGTAGTGTTGCCCGTTCGAGGGACACACAACGCAAGAACCACTTGCTTCCAGCCCACTACGGCGTAGGAGCAAACTGAGCGTGGGCAATTTAGCCTTTCTTGCGCCGGGCTCATCAAGTAGGCGGTCTCACTAATCAGTCAGAGCACGGGTGCGGACGCGCGGCTTGGTGAGGGGGCGATCCCACGCCCTGGTCTCAACCAGGCAGGTCGCCCACGTCTAGTCGCGCCCCGTCTAAATGTCGCGTTTAGAGGGCGACAGTTATGTCCGAGGCAAAAGGACTGCCGAGAGCTTGGGTTCGGGCCCGCTGGCGCCTTCACGCAGGCCAGCGGCCTCTTGCTTACTTGATCAAGAAATCAGCGGGTGACTTGCCGCTGTTTACTAGGGCTGCCATCCATCGGGGTTGCCTGCCGCGGCCGGTCCACGTTTCGCTTGCGTTGGCGGGGTTCCGATATTTAGGAGCCACCTTGCCGCCACTCGACTTTGTCGACTTCCTTCCCCCTTTCTTTTTCGCCGGCGGGTCCGTCAAGTTGGCCGGCGCTCCGTATAGCTCTTCAATCGTATAGCCATGGTCACGCACGTATTTGTTGATCTTGGCGCGCATAGCGGAGGCCTTGGGGCGCGTGAGGACTTTGGTCTGTTGCTTTTCAGCTGCGGTGATTAAGGAGCGCAAGTCCTTGGCCGACAGGCCGCTAAGATCAATGCTCATGAGAAGTTTTGCTAGGGATGGGAGGGCCAAGATTAGTCCGGAAGCTGCACTATCTCCAGTGCCTCCGTGGTGGGCTGTAGGTGCACGCGGGTCAAGCTCGCCCAGGCTTATCGTGCAACGGAGCATCTTCGGCAAGGCCGCAGGCAGTAAATTCGTAACCCCTGTTGCCCGTAGTTCCGGGATTCACTAACGATGTGCTTTGGAGGCGCTATGTCTTCTTATGGACTGCGGCAGAGTCAAGAGTGGTCTGGGCGCTGTTGCGTCTGGCCTCGTATTTCTGGATGCTGAGGACCTCCTTCTTGGTGCTGTCCAGAACCCCGGTGACCAGTTGTGCGTAGGCCTCTAAACGGGTGGCTCCTGTCTCTGGGATGTGGATGCCCGACTCATAAAACAGCCCATCCTTGAGGTAAAAGGACACGCGGAGGTCAAGTTGAGGAATCGGCCATGCACGGTTCATCTGTGACTCAACGTCGTCTTCCGGAATGATGAAGAAAAGAACGAACGTATTATTCCTTGATAGTTCAAGGAGCTTCTCAAATGTGGCGAAGTCCGGAGGATGCTTCCGAATGACCTCCAAAACAATGTCCGGTTGAGAGTGACTGGCGCAAAATGAAGATGTGGCTTTGCCGCAAAGATCTGATTCAATGTAGCTGCCGTCTGGATAGCGAACCCGTGCATCCGATCCCGTGAACCATTTGTAGTCGCTGCCGGCCCGTGACTTGAAGATTGGCTGGAAATCATACCGCTTCTTCTCATTCTTCTTTGCCGCGACTCGTCCACTTTTAGGGTGGATGTAAGCGCTGAAAGTCGGAACCAGAGTGACGATCTGAAATGCATCGCCAGACTTCTCCAACATGCGCTTCAAATAGATTATGCATTTGTTATGCGTCGAGTTATGAGCATCGCCAAGTAGGCGTTCTGCCGGAGCACTTCCAATGACCCTGAAGTGCTTGCTCGTTGGATGGTTTACCGGAACAACGATCTGTTGTTGCTCATTGCGAAGAACAGTCGAGCGCATTTCTGCCAGCTCCTTGGCCTTCGCGATGTCCAACTCTGTGTAGCTCTTGTTGTTCTCGCCTCTTGCAATCATCTGCCTATCCATTGGGAAGCATGACCAGATGATGTCGCCTTATAGATCGCCTTGCAACGTCATTAAGGCGCGGAGCGTTGGGTCAGCAGTCGCTTGGCAGTTTGGTGCCAGTTCGTCGGGAGATGTGGAAGACTCATCAGCATGATATCCATCTCATCCTGTAGATCTCGGGGAAGGCGGGGTGCGGATTTAAGTGCCTCTATCACTCGTCGGTGGTCATCGGTGCGACCTTCCTGAATCAATCTGTCAATCCACTGGTCACACGCCTCGTATTGCAGGGCGCGTATGGTGGCGACCTGCCATGCATTCCATACCTCCTCCAGCGTGTCATATTCTCCGCACAGCGAACGCCCCAGATCCGAGGGCTCCCGATCAGCGCAAACTGCGAGGATGTAAGCAGAACGCCCGGAGGTCAGCCGAAACCCGCAGGAGTCAAAGTATTTTGTGTGTTTTTTTTGGTGCATTTTCCAGTCTCCGGTCGCAATCTATCGCGAGCGGTGCACATGTCAATTAGCCCCATGCAGGCCCTGTGGAGGACGGTGCATCGCGCGTCCAGTCGGCGGGTGGAATGTCCATCGGCGAGGATGCGGGATGTCGGGTAGTTTGGTCTGTGGGCCCGACGTCCTTGAGTCAAACAGGCCCATCGCGCCTCGTCTTAGTCAGGGCCAATTACTTGCTTGGCGATTGCTGTCGGGCTTGGTTATCCAGTGCGCCCGCCCTAAGCATGGGGGCGCTTTGCCATGTTCATCGATCAGGCCTCCCGGACATCATCCCGGACTCCATACGCGAGCCGAGTGCCGGTGAGTACGCTTATTTCGGAGCGCCGCAATGTGGCTCTCGGTCGATGCATCCCTCTGGGAGAAAGAGTTGCACCTAACAAATTCTATGTCCTCCCAGAAGGCGACAACAGAGAAAAGCATCTGCTCCAACAAACTGCGAGGGAGCGTAATAGCGGCGAAGATGGGGTGGGATGGCGCACCAGCTGGGACGCTGATCTCGATGCCGGCGATGCTCAACACGGTGCCGGGGGCCAGCCAATGGGACCAGAGCGATGGGCACAACGTATGGAGTTCTTCGGCGGAGGATCCATCCCCATGGCGTAGAGCGTTAGCCAATACTCTGAGCACCTTGAGGTCTTGATAGTCTCCGAAGAGCTGAATCGGAGCGTCGAGCAGCTTCTTGAAGTGTCCCGGAATGCTGGCCGCCTTATCTTCAGACCAGTCGCTGCGTTGAATGCCTCGTTGAGCGCGGGCGTCCCAGGCCCTGTGCTTGGCGATCGCAAGGAGAAGGCTACGAATCCCTCTCTCATGCATGGATTGAGTGGTCAACAGAAAGCCTTCAACTGTCCGGTGATGAAGGGCTGCATATGAGTCTGCTCCAAAGATTCTTTCGGCCGAGTTCTCGCTTTGCTCCAGTGCGGAAATCTTGTGCTCTAAAGCGTCCAGCGAAGGAGCCACCACTTCGTCGCGGAACATGGTGAGTGCATGCATGTCTAAGCCAGCGAAGGCAACGAAGTTGTGGTCAGACCATCGGATCTGATCCAGGGTGGAGGGTTCAAATGTCATGCCAAGGCATCCTTGCAGAGGGCCACCATTTTCCCTGTGCGACCCTACGGAGCACCAGTACTTTGAACTCATCTGCAGATGGGGCGGGCGCTGCCCGTTTGTGCCTGCGGTGATTGCAGGTAGCGTGAGCAGCTACCACGTTGTGCCTGGAGTCTTTGCCCCCGTCCTGCTTGGCAACTAGGTGTTCAGCGGTACATCTGAACGGAGCAGCCGAACGTGCGCGAAGACCTAGTTCATCCGGGGAGGCTTCCCACATTTTCATGCCGCAGTAGTAGCAACGACCAGACTGTTCCTGGAAGGCAAGGGTGCGGAGAGCTCTAAGTGTCTTGCTGGTCATGGTGGACTCCGGAATCGATAAGGATTCCCGCGCCCCCATTGGGTGGACCTCGGGCGCCCGGCCCCTAAGGTGGCCGAGCACAAGCCTGCGCTTCTGCGACTGACAATCGGGTTATACGGTGTAAGCGCGGGTCGCGGCAAGCCCTAATCAAAGAGGCATTGTGGGCCTGATCTCCAACCTGCAGCCCGCATTGAGGTGCCGTGGCGAGTGGCTTTGCCAGCTCGATCGAAACCGGTGCGGCATTGAGCGGGCCGCGGGACCGAGGGGAGTACGACTCGGCGGGTGAGCTAGCGGCGCGCATCCCCTCATTGGGCGGGGTCTAAATCTTCGGAGAGCTGCCGCCAAACATGGGTGGCCGTGGCACCAAGGTTGATGAGAATCGCAGCGTCCCCAATCTCGGAAAGCCGATCAAGGAGGTGCCTTCGCTCGTCCCCCTTGAACACCCAGTAGTGGTGGTAGGGAGGGGAACAGACCAAAGCCGCATCGGTGGAGGGTGCCCCTGTCCGGAACAGCCGCCTCAGACCCTCTTGGGACACTACCGAGTTGGCCTGGTCGTAGGTCAGTCCCATTTCTATCAGTTGCTTCGCCAGCCGCATCAGGCAGAGATCAGTGAAACCAAATCGCTTCCAAGATGCGCGGACGGTGCTCAGATCCGGGGCGGCAGCGTCTTTGCCCACCATCGGGATTAGAACCCCGCTGCGGCCCAAGAGCCCCCGCTTGAGGTAGCTACGCAAGCCCTCGTAGCCGATGCCTACTATCTCTGCGGCGCGGGCGGTGGTGACGGTAGTCTCCATCTCGACTCCAAAAGTGGTGTTGTTAGGACCAATAGTGGACCGAGTGAAAAGCGGTGTCAACAAGACCGATTTGCGGGTGTCGCCTAGGGCAGAAAAGGGATCGGAACTTCCCGACTCACCTACGGATAGAAGCTCTTCTTGTCCCGTAGTCGCTCCTTGAACTGTCCTCGTACATACTTTGGCAGAACGACTGGAGGCGTAAAGTCCTCGAGCATCCTCATGGATAGCGGGCGAGCTTGTTCCGGCAGCATGCCCTCATAGGCTCCTTTGATAACAGGTGCTTCATCCTCCCTCACTTGCCCTATCGTTGAGTGGCCGGTGATCAACGCAATCTGCGACGTTGTGTATCCCTTGCTGATCAGGCTGTTAATCAGCGTGTGGCGAAATGAGTGAAAGCTGGTGCCCTTAGAGAAGCCAAGAGTTTTCATGTAAGCACCGAACTGGTGCACCAATGCCTGGCTGTAGCGCGCGTTTGTTTCACCGGTCTTTTGGTTGATACCCGCAGAGAGATGCGGGAAGAGGCGCGGATGTTTGGCCTCCTTGATGTCCTCCAGGAATTCTAGGAAGCCAGCATCCAGCAGGGGCTGTGCAATTGGAATTTTTCGTATAGCTGAGGGGCCCTTCAGGCTTTGTCTGCTCTTTGCGCCTTTCGCCTGCGCAAGGTCATCGTCGGCGGTGACGCGGAGGTAGATAAACCACGTGTCTTCCTCTAAGGAAATATCCGCGACCTTCAGCTGAGCAATCTCGCCTATGCGTGCGCCAGTGTAGAGGCCGAGGATCGGTCCCCACCATCGGTGCGGCCATTTCTTTGCCCAAGGTGCAAAGCTGGCTGGTTCGAAGACGCGTTGAAGCTCTACATCACCAAGCGAACGATTGCGCTTCGGCTGCACGCCGACAAGATCTTTGCGGACCTTGCCGAATGCATCCATCGGCGAGGCAGCGATGGCCTTTGCATTGAGCAGTGCGTTGAAGAAAGCGCTTAGAAGTGCTCGCTGAAGCGCAAAACTAGAAGTGGCAGGGGAGGGAACATCCATGCTCTTGCCTAGTTCTATCAGCTCTTCGGCGGATAGAAGCTTCAGCTCCCTACCCGCATGGGTGCGCGAACGTGGCTGCCACCTCAATAGATCGCAAAGCATGTAGATATGACGCCTTTCGATATGTGTAACGCGAATATCTCCACAAACCTTCTGAAGATTTGAGAGGGATCGAGCCGATGCTTCGATAGAGGAGGGCCGGATGTTCCTCCGCTTCATGTGCAGGAGGTAGTCCGCTATCTCTTCTGACAACAAGCCCGCCGGCGTGGCTAGGGGCAGTGAGGGCGGGTAGATTGTGCCGTTCTTGCGGGCTCCAGGGCGCGCGGTCTTCTCTAGGGCGAAGCGAAGAAGTTCTTCAAAATGTGTTCTGGACTTTGCGTTGCTGATTTCTACGCCGCAGAACTTAACCCTTCCGACTTTTACAAACTCAATCTTAACGGTGCTGTCGCCAGCATCGGCCTGAGATGGGCTTGGTGTGGTCTTTGCATTTTCCACTTTCGTTGCTTCCGCTGGTATATGTAAGCTTGATACGGAAGCTATTTGTCAAGTCAATGCGTGATGGCCTGTGGTCCCCTACGTGGAATAACACCTTTAGGATTGGCGGATGCGACGCTGCGATGGACGAAGGGCTCTCCATTTTTTTATGTGTAAAAGCGGCCTGCGACTCTATATTTAAGTAGATTCAGTATCTGCGGGCTGGCCAAATCTTGGAGATCGCCTATACTGTTCAATAATGACTTTCCTAACAAAACAGCCAATTTTAGTTAGTAAATTAAGCTGTACCTAGGATGAATGTTTGGTTATTTCGTGGGGTATTTGTTGGGTGGTAATGGCGATTCGGAGTGAGAGTTGTGGTTTGGGCGGAGCTCAGGCCCCAGCCCACCAGATCCAGCGTGGCTCAACGCCCAGACTCATCACCTCTCCAAGGCTCTGAAGTCTCTTGATAACAAGAGGGGCGGGGCCTCGCGGGTCTGCCTAAGATGTGTCGACAGCGGGGCTGTCGATAAGCTGGGGGGTCGAAGCAGTTCAGCTACGGCCTGGCTCACCCCGGGCAAGGGGGAAATCACTCGCCGGGGTGTCGCTTCTTCCACTCGGTATGTGCGACGGTTCCCTCCCAGGCAAGGAATGCCTTTAGCGGGCGCCCTCGGCCAGACCACGTCTCACCGCTGAAGGGCAGCCAGAACCGGAGCGTCAGGTCTATCTTTTGAGCCCTGGCGGCCTTGGCTCGTTTAGGCGGCTTCGAACTGACGTTCCGTCCGATCGCTTCGCGGATCTTACGCTGCTGCGTGGGGCTGAAATCCTCGAAATAGGCAAGGCGCAGCCTACTGCAACCAGCCAATGGGATATAGTTCCTCCAGCCTCAAGGAGCCGCAGGGAAAGTTATGGCATGGAAGGAACCGGACACCCAATCAAGCAGTGCTGAGGGCGTGGGAAATGCGGGGACTAGAGGATGGCGTGAGTGCGTTTATGACAGCCTCCCCTATGTGTATCTTGCGCTTTTCATGCTTTTGATCGCCCTGACATTTTGGCCGCCAACAAATGGGCTGCTGGTCAGGCTCGGGAATCTATGCGTTATCGGCGGAACAGCCTGTATTGCATCCGGCGTGATATTGCCTAGCCAGCTGATCTCGCATGCAAGAAGGGTTATTTCAGATGAGAGTCAAAGCCCGACGCGTTATACAACGAGATCAGAGGTAGTGGACATTATCGTAGAAGTTATCTCGGAGCTTGAGGTGAAGAGGAGCTTGAGCCAAGCGAAGGATGAAATCGAGCGGCGCTGGAGCACTTCCGAGGTTGAAGACGCTGGCCGAGCGATGATCAGTTCGAAGAATATTGCTCAGGCTTTTTTGAGATCTTCTAAGCGCACCTACATTGGCTCTGCCGGCATCATCGTCGGAACGCTACTCCTTTGCGCTGAGCAGTTTGTTAGAATTTCCTAGCTTCGTCAGCTTATCCACCCGGCGAAGCGTGCATAAATCGCTGCTATGCCAACCACGAAAATCCCAATGACGATTCGAGTTTCTGTCTTTAGCTCGTCAGCGTTTGGTCTCTCTGGTTTTTTGGGTCGCTTCTCATTGCTGTTCATGATGCCCTCCTGGGATTAGTCAAGTTAGCGCAGGCTGCTGCTTCGTCAAGGTGGGGCCACATCTGCGGTCCGCACGCCCATGCCTTATCCGTCTGGGCCGGAGTGTCTATCTAGGCTTGAGTTCTTCTTTGGTAGGGGTGATACCCTCGACTTCAAGCTGGCCGCTTCAGTTGCGGCTTCTTTCAACACGCCATTCTGTCACTGGAAAAAGCTGGCGAGATGAGCAAATCGTCCTCGATATCAAAAGTGGTCAGGAAGCAGGCCAGTAGCGGTAAGGTCGACTTCGTCCCGCCTGTTGTGTTGAACGAGACCAGTCAAAGCCTCCTTCAAGCAATCGGATGGTTCATCCCGCACAGTGATCGCACTGGGTTCTCGGTGAAGTTGGAGGGCTTCAAGGGCGGGAAAGGACGCCCCTTGGTTGAGGACAAGCTGAAATCGCTTACTCTCACCGAAGAAGCCACTCTCCAGCTTTTTAAGTACCTTCAGACCCATCTGCCTTTGGCCCAGCAGTCTGAGGCTGGGGAGTTCATTCTTATCAAGGTGGCGAACGGGGCAGTCGACCTTACCGGTCATGATCCGCAGTCACTGGTTGGTGCGCTGACCAAAGTCCTATCGCACTCTGAGCTGGTCGAGCACCTCGCCAGCACGGAGCTGACCCAAGAGCTGACAGTGGCGCTGCGAGGGTCCATTCGCCTCAATGAAATGCGATCCGCGGTCGCTGAACTGCGCTCCAGCCTGGGACGTAGAGAATCAGCTGAGCAGGTCTACCAGGCGTGGTGTGAGAAGCATTGTTGGGCTTTCGGGAACGCTTACGTCGTCCGGGATGAGGTGCGGTCGATTACGACGGGCGACAACATCGACCTAATGTTGCCTAACGTCATCGCAGGCTACAGGGACATCGTAGAACTGAAGCGGCCGGACATGGACGTGCTGCTTTACGACAAAGCGCACAAGAACTTCTATTTCTCCGCCGATGTGTCCAAGGCATTGGGGCAATGCCACCGATACTTAGACATGCTTCACGAGTTCGCTGCTAGAGGGCTTCTCGACCACAAGGAAGTAGTGGCCTATCACCCGCGGGCGACGATCGTCATTGGGCGCTCTCATGATTGGAGCGATGAACAGCAACGAGCGCTCCATGGGCTCAACCGGCGTATGCATGGGATCACCGTTATGACTTACGACCACCTCCTGGCACAAGGTGAGCGGTTGTTGGAAGTTATGTCCCCCGCGGCGGGCCAAGAGACTGGAGCGGTAGCTGCCACCGAACTCGACGACGACATTCCTTGGTAGGCCCCGACAGGGTGTGGTAAGCCTACTAATGTCGGCTCAGCCGGTTGCGCCGACCTTTGAAAGGGGGCATATGCCGCTCAAGACCGCATTGAGTCGCGCGACGCAACGGAAGATCGGTGAGAATGCTCGTCCAAGAGGGAGCGATACACAGGTCTACTTGGAGCTCTCGGTGGCATCGGTGAGCCTTGCTTTCGCCGTCCGATAAGCCTCATTGCTGGCGATCAACGCCGCGCATGCGTTCTGCCGATCTTCGCGTCGGCGAGGCTGGTCCTCTTTATATAGGGCTATCTCTCGATCGAGGTCTGCCAACTCTCGATCACGCTTGGCTTGGTAATCAGGGTCCGACATCCGCCTCTTTGCCTGGATGAGCAGCTCAGTAGTGCCGGCTTCTCCTGTGTTGACCAACTTGTCCCACTCCTCGTCGGCCTTCAGCTCGCCAATGCGTATCAGACGCTGTCGAACCTCGTTGGAGTCTCGGGTTTCCAGCTCGCGGGCTTGGTCGCATTGCTCGCGACTCCGGGTAACTTGTTCGCCAAGCCTTTCCACTTCTGTGCGAAGGCCGCGGCTGCTGTCGCAAGCCGTCAAGACCAACGCCATGAGTAGTGCAAGGATGGTGGGTGCGGTTGGGGTGCGCATGTTCTTCCTTGCGTTGGTCGCGTCTTCCGATGGAATGTGTGGTCGTGGCCTTGGAAGGCTGAGCCCAGCAAAGCTAAGGGCGGCTCCTACAGGCTCTGGGCCTATTCTAGGGGTCTGGTTGGCTGGACTCCAAGCCTGTCGTTGGAGCCGATTCCGTGGTCAACTGGGGCATTGGCCTCGGATTACGCTGCCTCTCAGCCAATCATGACTTGCTGCTTCGCCAGACGAACGCGGCCTCCCGAGCCTCCTCGGTCGGCGCACAGTTGGCCGGATTTCGTTCAACAACAGCACACCCTCAATAATCTTGTGGACGGGTGGGCCTCGATACATAACTGGTCAGATTGCGCGATATTCGCCGTGGATTGGCGTCCTCATGGCATCATTGGTCCCCCAGGGCGCGGGGCAGAAAGACCGAGGGTGGGGCAGTGGAGTTTCTAATATTCATTGGGGTGCTGTGGCTTCTGGGCGCGATCTTCGGCAAGAAGCCGCCTAAGCCTCGCCCGGTCGATCCAAAGGTGGCGGAGGAAGCTCGTGTCAACGCAGCCCAATCGCAGGCCGCCTTCGATGAGAAGTTCAAGCGATGGATCGAAGAAGCTCTGGCCTTTGCCGGTCAAGGGCGCTGGATCCCGAAGGGGACGGCGAGTCGGTTTCTGGCATCCCACCCAGCCCCCAAGCATCAAACCAAGACTTGGAAGCAGGCTGTTGGGGAGTCATCGCCGGAGGAAACCCTGCGGCTGCGCTATGGGAATTCGAATAGCGAACACATGGAGATCCAGAGGGTCGCGTGCGATAGCTTCTTCAAGACGGTGGAAAAGAACCCCCTCACCGAAGAACAGATCTTTGCTTGCATCTGCATGGACGATGCGGTGATGGTCGTCGCCGCGGCTGGGTCGGGCAAGACCTCCACGATGGTGGCCAAGACTGGCTATGCCTTGCACCAAGGTTTGGCCAAGCCCGAGCAGATATTGCTGCTGGCTTTTAATAAGGCTACCGCCGAGGAAGTGGGCGTTCGCATTGCAGAGCAGTTGAGGGGGGTGCCTCAGGTGGAGAGTGTCCGGTCCAGCACCTTCCACGCTTTTGGCATTGACGTTATCGCGAAGGCCACGGGCAAGAAGCCGTCCCTTGCCCCTTGGGTCGATCCCGGTAACCCCGGCGCTGATGTAAGGGAGGTGGGCGACATCATTCAAGTGCTGTGCGAACAGGACAAGGCATTCAAACGTGACTGGGACATGTTCCGGACCGTATACGCGCGGGATGTTGGCAAATGGGGCCAACCGGACGAGCCCGAGGCCTACGGCAACGGCGTGCGTGGCTTCCGTACGGCCCGTGGTGAGGTGGTCAAAAGCAAAGAGGAGCGTACGATCGCCGACTGGTTGTTCTACAACGGCGTGACCTACGAGTATGAGCGTGCTTACGAGCACGACACGGCCGATCACCAGTTCCGGCAGTATTTTCCAGACTTCTACTACCCAGAAATTCAGCTGTACCACGAGCATTTCGCCCTTAACGGGAAAGGGCATGCGCCCAAGCATTTCAAGGACTATCTGGCGGGGGTCGAGTGGAAACGGGAGCTCCACGCCAAGTTCGGGACGGCCCTGTTTGAGACCACATCGCATGGCCTGCTGATCGGCGAGGCCATCCCTACCTTGGCAAAGGCACTGTTGGCGCGCGGTGTGCGCCTGGTATTTGAGCCTGACAGGGAGGGGGGAGGACTGTCGCCTGTGCAGGCGCAGGACTTGGCCCGCTCGTTCCGGGTGTTCCAGCAGCACGTCAAGAACAACGGTCTTACCCGGCAAGATCTGCAAGCCGCACTGATAGCCCAGTCTCAGGACGGGTTTGGTGCACGCTTACGCATGTATTTGGCGCTCTACGAGCGGATCGCCGAGGAATGGGAGCGGCGCCTCCAGCGCGGCAACTTCATTGACTTCGAGGACATGCTGATCTTGGCCGCGGGGCACGTGGAGTCTGGTGCCTACAAGAGCCCGTTCGTTCTTATTCTGGCCGATGAGTTCCAAGACAGTTCACGGGCCCGCATTCGGCTGTTGAAGGCGTTGTCGAACCAATCTGATCCGCCAGCGCACCTCTGCGTGGTGGGCGACGACTGGCAGGGCATCAATCGCTTCGCTGGATCGGACATTACCGTGATGACCGAATTTGAGAAGACTTTCGCCCACGCCACGCGCTTGTCCCTGGGCACCACGTTCCGGTGCCCCCCGGAACTTTGCGATATCTCCAGCCGGTTCATCCAGGCCAATCCCGCGCAGATCAAGAAAAATGTCAAGACCACCAATCCGTTGACCAAGACCCCACTCCTTGCCTACGGGTTCGCGGAGCAGGCGAGCATCGTGGGTCATGTGGAGAAGCAATTGGCCCATATGCACCACCTGGCTGTAAGCGGGAAGCTGACGCCGCTCAAGGGGCGTCACATCACCGTCATGCTTCTGGGGCGCTACCGGGATGACAGGCCGGGTGCGTTGGACGTGTGGCAACGCCGCTTCGGCGACAAGCTGAGCATCGAGTATCGAACTGCCCACGGTTCCAAGGGATTGGAGTCAGAGTACGTCTTCATCCTGAACGTGGTGGAGGGCAACCGAGGGTTTCCGAGCCAGATCCAAGACGACCCTGCGCTGCAGTTAGCCATGCCGGCACCCGACCCCTTCCCTGTAGCGGAGGAGCGGCGCTTGTTCTATGTGGCCATGACCCGTGCCCGTAAGCAGGTTAGGCTGTATACGACCCTCAGCCAGCCTTCGCGCTTTCTGGTGGAGTTGGTGAAGCAAGGGCACCTCAAGATCGAACCCATCGATGGTGAGGCCTTGGAGCCGTGCCCACAGTGTGGGCGTGGGATCCTGCAGCTGCGGTCGGGACCTTACGGCGACTTTCACGGATGCAGTCGCTTCCCTGCTTGCACCTTCAAGCTCAAGGCGGACCAAGACGCGCCTTTGAAATTCCAGGTCAAACCTCGAACCCAGCGACTGCCGGCGAGCACACGGGCAGGTGCCCAATGCCCCGTATGCAAGCAAGGGGTGCTTCAGTCGCGGAACGGTCGCAACGGCTCCTTCTTGGGTTGCTCCCGGTTCCAAAGCGGTTGTAAGGCGACTCGGAGCCTATCGGACTGATGGGCTTGTGTAGCTTTAGACGACGAGCGCGCTGCCCTGTATTTGTGGCCCAGCTCCTAAGGCTTAACTGGCGGCGCATAGTGCCCGGATGGGTCCCCTGGGGGCTTGTAGGCTCTGAAAGCTAAAGAAACGACGCATTTAGCCGATAGAGCATCAAGTTATTCCAGCCAGAATGCGCGAGGACAGGACGTCGAGAAAGATCGTTGGTTTTAGTGTGGCGTTGATACCACTGTTGCTGGCCGGTTGCGGCGCGAGCAAGCCTCCGGCTTGCGGTGATGAAAGCACGCTGGATTTGATCAGAAGCATCATCCAGCGGGAGCTGGGCGCGGGCAGTTCCGCAGCCTCCCTGGACGCAAAGGCGCTGCGAGAGGTTCTGGCCATTTCCTTGGCGCACCCCACCAGCTTTGACGAGGCAATCAGCCGCTACAGCTGCGAGGCGGACCTCACCGCTCCGTTCAACAACCCCGGCCAGGACGTCTACAAACTTCGGCTCGAGTACACCTCTCAAGTCGTCGACGGGGACCACTTGGCGGAGGTGCGCGTGCTTCCTGGTGATCTCATCGGCATCGGAGCTGCGATCCGCTCCAACCTTCAAAGCAAGCAGAAAGCGCCTGAGCCCGCCGCGGCTCCGCTTGCAAGTGAGCCCGCACCCGCGGCGCAGGAGGACTTTGACGACCTGGCATCGGTAAAGTCAGATGATTACACGGACGTCGAGGAGGTCGAGCCGTCGTTGGGCGCCCCCAGCCCTAGCTTTGACTGCTCCAGGGCATCATCGTCAGTGGAGCAAATGATATGTGCCGATGGTGAGCTGGCCCGGCTAGATAGCGAAACGGCCGAGGCCTTCAAGGTGGCACGTTCCCATTCCGCCGATCCTAGCTCTATAAGCACGGACCAAGGACGCTGGAGAAGGGAGGTGCGCGACGCGTGCGGGGACAGTTCGTGCGTTAGTGACGCCTACCGTGCTCGCCTAGCTGAGCTCAACTGAATCTCTTCATTAGACTTGGGGAGGTCTAGGAGAGGCGGAGCCGATGATTGCTCAAGCGGGGCGGAGGGCCCCTCCGCCTCGTGGCTTGTCGCTACCGTTCTACAGATCGGATTCGACGGAAGAGTTCGGCCTGGTAAAGCGCATCTTCAAGGGCATCGTGTGTCCCTTCGAGCTTAGGGTGAAGCGCCTTGGCTATGTGGCTGGACTTGGTACCTGCCCACGTGCAATTCGTTGCCCCCATGTAGAGCGATTTAATGTCCAGCGCGGCAAATCCGAACGGGTTAGTGGACAGGTATCGGTGGAAATAGTAGTTGACAAAGGACCAGTCAAACGCGGCATTGAAGCCTACAAAGACTGGATCGGCTTCCGCGCCAGCCACTTCCAGTACCCAGTCACGGAAATTCCCCATTGCAGCTTCAGGCTCAAGGCCTGTCCGATCCAGCTCATCCAATGAAAGCCCGGCCACTTCCAACGCCTTAGGATCAGCCTTGCGAGTAGTGGGCTTGAGTTGGCACGAAAAGGTGCGTCCTGGCTGATATGCATCGCAAGCGCCAATGGAGAGCAGTGCATATTCTCCCGGAATGGGGCCGGCCGTTTCGACGTCAACGGAAATGAAAACTTCCAGGTTCTTTGTCATGGAATCAGCGGCTCGGTAGGGACAAGGGAGGGGCGATTCCTGATGGCGTTCCAGTGTTCAAGAAATGCCTTCCGACGTTCTACCGTGCTTCCCGTGGGCTTCCAGTGATGGCCGGACAGGGTGGTGATATCAAAGGGATGATCCGACCCCTCTTTTGCCATCAACATCGTGGGCAGCCCTCGGCCGAGCGCATAGCCGAGTTCGATAAAGCAGTTGGGACGTCCACCTGTGATGTCGGCCAGAACGACCCTACTGCGATGCAGTTTTGCAAAAATCTCCTCGTCGATGCGGGCGTGGTCGTATGACTGGCGGCCATCGACCACCGTCAGTCTGTAGCCCAGCTCGTTCTCCATCACAGGCTGGACGACGTTGTCGAAGAAGCTCTCGACGCTCTCGAAGTCCGGGTGACTCGGGTTAAGGAGCCGCACGACAAAAGCCCGTGGAGGTACCAGCGACTCGACCAGTCCGATCACATCCTTGACGCAATCGGCGACTGCCTTGCGCGACGTGACCTCGATTCGGTTCAGCCAGCCGTGCTCATTGGGGGCTCCCTCGACTAGGAAAAGGCGCTTGGCGTTATTGCTGGTGGACGCAAAATCGAAGATCTTCTGCGAGCCCGTTGTTGCAGATTCCAGCTTGAACGTCAGGGGAACAACTGGCTTTCCTGCGTCATGGTAAAGATTGGCCAAGAAGAGAACGCCTTCACCGCCACCCAACGTAATCAGGATGTCGCCATGGCGAGCCTGCGCCTCCATTCGCTTGGCATTCATGTTCCAATGCGCAGCAGACTCAATCTGCACCAAGTCCGACGAGCGCATCGTAGCCCATAGATCTTCGTACTGTTCCGGGATTTGATCCTCGTTCTTATGGTGCTTTACGGCAAAGACGAGAGGGCCGGTGGCACTCGCAGGCCGCGACGCCAAGTTGTTAAAGATCGTCTTTAGGACTAGCCAGTCAAAGCAAATGGGCAACCCATCTTCACGGGGCTTCTCGGCGTCGATCGGCACCACGAATGCTGCACCGCGGGCCACCAGCTCCTTGACCAAGAGCTCGACGCTCTGTCTCGCGCGCTCCACTTCCTGGGGGGCGGCCGTGCAGGAATCTTTGGAGATGCTCCCGGCAATGTGGATTCGCCGGCCAAGCAGGGAGGGGGGCGCCATTACCGGTCCTCCATGACTGGAGACGGCCGAAGTGAAGTTGCGGCGCTATGGATGTCTTCGAAGGACAGTGGGCGATCAGGAAAGGCGCGAGCCATGGCCGTCGGGTAAAGGCGCGTTCGGATATCCGAGTACGTCCAGCCAGGCTGTTCACCTTGCGCCCCAGTGGCGGCTACAAGCTGCTCGATGTGCTTCGTCGTGAGTGAGAGCCCTTCCAGATCCATCGTCAAAAGTTGGCGGCGCTCGCTGTCGGTGGGACGGGAAAACTCTTCAACCACTGCGGCCCGACGGCGCAGGGCCGCATCGAGTACAGAGAGTCGGTTCGTGCAAAGAATCACAACGACCCGTCCGCCGTAACGACGGAGATCATCGACGCCCTGAATCAGAGTGTTGACTGCCACCTTGTCTTCATGGTGGCTGTTCTCTTGGGAGCGCGATGCTGCGATTGAGTCACCTTCGTCAATGATCAGGAAGGCTCGGCGCGCCTTGCCCGCCGACTGACATACCTCTTGAAACGCTTGATTGAGGAGAGTGCCCATTTCACCGACCTTGCCGCCGCCGCGAACTCGATTACTGAGTCTGAAGAGAAGCGAGTCCTCGGTCCGCGATTCTTTCGCCAAGCGATTAACGACACACTCGGCGGTCGCCGTTTTGCCAGTCCCTACGTCACCATGGAAGATGACCAGGGGGTACTGCTCGGATACGAGGCCGCACAGGGCAATCTTGCTCTTGTGGTGCTTCTTGCTCCACGCATCGAGCTCGCTCAGGCTGAGAAGCAGCCGAAGCTGATCATGGATCCTGTCGTATCGATCATTGAATCCCAGCAGCGTCTTCTCGCGCAGGGCGAGCTTCGGGTCCGGGAGGACGATCTTTGCATCGAATACACTTTCCTGGCTCATCGGCTATAGTCCTCGCGCTGCATTCCATATGAGTTGCTTGAGTAGCTGCGATTCGAACTCAAGCTGAGGGACGAATGGCTGGTGTCTGCGGTTGAGGTAACCCAACCGACCTTCAGCTTGTCTCGCATCTTCTCTCTGGCCGCCTGGTCATAAGAGTCATTGTAGAAAAGCACGATACGCAGGTCGGGGTTGGCCACCTTCGGCCACATGAGCCCACCGGGGCGATTCATTTTGAGGCTTCCAGACTCTGCTTCGACAGTGAAGCGAGTCGCCATTTGCTCAATACCGCCGCTTAGCAGGGTCAGGTCAGCCATGCGCAAGTAGCCCTTGCTAGCCAAGAGCTCCATGTCGTGCGCCCAGTTGCGAGCCTTCGCTTCCGTAATGGCACCCGTGCTCGAGGCGATCATGACCAAGTCTGCTGTGACTCGACGCATCACTGCTTCGATGTCGGCGACAGAGTAGGTATTAGTAGAAGTGCTGGTCTGACTCACGCGTCGTCCTCCACCTTGAATCGAGGTCCAAAAATCTCCTTCCAAATCTCAGTGTCGTTCTCTGCGGAGGCGAAGTTTGCGGTTTCCCAGGCTTCGCTTGCCGCGTCGACAATTGCTTGGCGTTCGGCCTCGGAAATCCTGCTCGCGACGTTGTTGCTGCTGCACACCGGATCAAGGATGACTACGGGATGTTCGAAGGTGGGAACAACGGAGCCGTTCTCGGGAAAGGAGATCTTCTCCTTAAGCCCTGACTGTGCAATGTAGAGCAGGAAGTCCCTAAATCGCTTCTCAATCGTTCCATCCTTGCCATACTTCGCCAGGACGTGAGCCATGATCAGTTCGATGGCAAACGATTTGAGCGGTTTGATGTAAGCATGGTTGCGCCACTTCTTCGCCAGTCGCACCAAGGTTCGGAAGTCTTTGTCGACATCCTTCCGGTCCCTGACAAATTTTATTTGGCAGGGAGCGCAGGTTTGAATCTTTGTCCCGTCATGGATGTCGAACTGCCACCCAAAGCCGGGTTTCGACGAGTCCTCGATGACTGGAACAATGTCGACGCTCAGGCCCGAGCCAATGAACGTTACGGTGGCGGCCTTGCGCTGGATCTCAAAGTCTTCGACCGACTTGTTTGGATAGAGCTCTATAAGTGCTTTGTAGATCAGCTCGCTCAGGCTGCTCAGGGTTTCTTGGTCCACTGAACGGCCGGAGATGTAGAACACCACGTCTACGTCCACCGGATCTTCTGACGTCTTACGTAGGATGGTGTACTTGGCGAAGGAGCCAGCCTTCACGACTTTCGTGATCTTGATCTCCGTCTGGTCGTGCACCCGCTTGCTCAAGGCGCCGATCAGACGATCAACCTGCTGGTGGTACTCCGTGCGCTTGTCCGCGGGAAGGCGCAGCACGTTGCTGTCATAGTAGAGAAGCTGGGTGTTGGTAAGCGGCATGCGGCTACTACTCCATAGTTATATGAAGTCCGGCATCTCGGTCAGCGCAAAAAAGAGCGACTTCGTCCACCAGATCCATGGTTCACAAAGGTTTTTCTGTTGTTTGCATTTCGGGCACGGCGTAGACGAATCGGAGGCCGGATTGCACGTCACGGTCTCTTCACGTAGCATAACTATACGCATAGATACTATGCGCGTCTAGTATTTATCCGGTCCGGGTGATCCACATGAGCAACGTCCAAGAAACGCATCCTAAGCTTCCCGCGCTCGGCGCTAGGTCCGGGTCTCGCTGGGGCCAGGAGCGTCGGTTGGAGTTCATCGACTACAGACTTAGGTGGGGTGGGCAGCTGAATAGGAGCGACCTCACGGGGTTCTTCGGGATTTCTACGCCCCAAGCATCGCTCGACCTGGCCGAGTATCAGCGCCGTGCCCCAGGTAACCTAGAGTACGACTCCAGCGACAGGGTCTACCGGACGTCGGCGGCGTTTGACGCGGTTTTTCCTTCTAGCTCCCACGTCCGCTACCTCGAGGATCTGCTCAGGGTGGCTGTGAGCCCAGACCTTCCTTACGGCAGTTTTCTTGGTGGTCATCCGCCAGTCGCAGTCGTGCCGAGGCCTTGGCGGCGACTGGATGCGTCTGTTGTCATCTGTGTCGTTGAGGCAATTAGGCAGAATCGGGCGCTCAACGTGCGCTACCAGTCTCTTTCGAATCCTGTCCCATCCGAGCGTCTATTGACGCCTCACGCGCTCGCCAGTGATGGGTATCGGTGGCACATGCGGGCTTACTGCCACCAGAAAGGCGAGTTTCGGGACTTCTTGCTGTCTCGAATTCTAGAAGTATCGGGAAGAGAGGTAGATCGCAGCAGGGGAGAGGAGGACCTAGCGTGGTCGACCATGGTTCAGTTGGTTCTGGCCCCTCACCCTGGTCTGGAAGCGGCCCACCGCGCAGTGATCGAGCTCGACTATGGGATGACGGACGGAGAGTGCGTACTAACGTGTCGGCAATCGCTGCTCTTCTATGTTCTGCAGCAGTTGGGACTGGCAGAAGAGGAGTGTGCTCGTCCAGCGACCAGGCAGCAGATCGTTCTAAGGAATCGGGAGGAGGTCGAGCGGCTTCTGCCGCTGGGGGAGGTGAAGTGATGCGCGACGAGCTCGCGCAGTTGGGCTCTTAGTCTCTTTTTCTGCAAGGGTCTCGGGCAGTGGCCTCAGTACTCTTTGTCAAATGACAGATGGTTCTGGATAGTCAAGACTACGTTTTTGAGCTTTCTAAGCTCGGACTAATCACGTTTTAGGGGGATGGAATGAAGATCGGTCGTTGGCTCCTTTGTTTGGCAGTATTCGTTTGCATGGACGCTTGGGCGCAGGGGCCGACTGGCATCGGTTCGCTCCAATTAGGCTTGACGCCCGAGCAGGTCACGGCACTTCCTGAAAGTGGCGTTCATTTGGCCGCTCCTCTTGGGCCATACCAAAGCCCGGGTGGCAGGCCGGTGGAGTTGAAGCCCGGGGAAGAGCGGTTTGATACGAAGATTCAGACCCCTTGGAGCGACGGCCCTCTAAAAGCAACGTTGACGTTCAATGGCGGTACGCTGACTAGCATGTATGTAAACCTGGACGACAGCGAGGCGCTGGTCAAAACGGTGGCCGCACAAATTGAGGAAAAGTTTGGCGCGCCACAGGTCACAGACAGTCGGACCGTGGAGAGATGTCCCAGCTACGCCGGCGGAACGGAAGAAGTCCGGAGCGGCTCGCTCTACAACATCTGGAATCAGGACAAGGGCAATAAGGTGGTGCGCACGAACGTCGGCACTTATGTGCTGGACGGGTGTCTGGGGCGTCGATACAACGAACGCCGCAAGGTGCTGGCGAGCATCAGCGTCTTTACTGTGGAGGCCAGTAAGAACCCCTTCTGATTCGGCGACGATCGTGCGATCGAGCTACCGCCTCCATGAGTCATGGCCACTGCTGGGGATAGTTAAATGATCGATCCATTCGCGCTGCAAGAAGAGGCCTGGCCGGAGTCTGTCGCCTTTCTGCCGTACGTCGGAAAGCACTACATGGCTGGTCCTCGAGGACACCGTGTGCTTCTTTTGGGCGAGTCGCACTACCGCTGCGAAGGCTCGACTGATGACCCTGCGGTCACTCGTGGATTCACCCGCGGCACCTTTAATGACATGGCAACATGTCAGCGGAAAGGCGGCGGAAAGTTCTTCGATGAGTTGGATCGCATCGTCACTTGCCAGGAGTTGCCTCCTGTTGAGATAGCGGCTGATGCCTGGAGACACGTAAGCTTCTTAAATCTCTCGCAGGCCTTCGCCGGGTCTCACGCGGGTCACAGGCCTCGCAACGAGCAGTTGCGCCTAGGTGGGGACGTCTTGGTGAAGACGGTGCTTCCCGTCTTGCGTCCCACCGTCATTCTTGTGCTCGGTCGGACTGCATGGCGCCAGTTCCGCCATGGTGAGGTCGCACAGCGTATTCCTCTCTTTCGTGCCGCGCGTGTCAATCAAGGCGCTCGCAAGCGCCGCTACGTGGAGGAACGCGAAGTATGGAGGTTGAAGTACGAAGGTGGGGCGGCGTGGATGACTTGGGTTTACCACCCGTCCTGGAACGTCGACCACTGGGAAGATCGAGCAGGCGCTTTGCGGCACTTGCTCGAATTATCTGTCCAGGCGTAGGAGGAGAGAGTCAGCAAGCGCTTTGCCCCGTTTGAGACTCGGGTCAGCGTTGCCAGCGCAGCAAATGGGCTCCAATGGTTGCGGACGGCATTCCGAGGCCCTTCGACTGCCGTGGTGGTGCCTGCTGGTCAGGTCAGCTTGGCGTTCGAGGTATCCACTCGGGTTCCCCTGGCGCAGCGTTCAGTGCCG
The DNA here is from genome assembly GCF_054188265.1 of Stenotrophomonas sp. IS26. Classification (NCBI taxonomy): domain Bacteria; kingdom Pseudomonadati; phylum Pseudomonadota; class Gammaproteobacteria; order Lysobacterales; family Lysobacteraceae; genus Stenotrophomonas; species Stenotrophomonas sp. IS26. Next base: position 134,943 of record NZ_JBSZJV010000008.1, on the reverse strand, counting down.
CGATCAGCGCTTCCACTTCGCCGCCGCTGAGATCGAGGGAAAGCGGGGCTAGGCCAAGCGCCGCCTCTAGCATGGGACCATGCGAACCGGTCGAATCTCCTACCACCACAGGGACGAGTGGCAATAGGGCGGGCAGCGCCATGATTGCGGTCCCAGCATCCTTGAAATTCAACCAATGAGTTCCCTCGATCCCGCAACCATTACTAACAACCTTCACAAACGGAACGATTCGCCTATCTAAGTGCACGGTGGTTGGCGACCTCTGGCCTCCAACCTCCTTCAGGTAGGCTTCGCTGAGGTGACGCAACGCAATGGACTCGGTGCCGCCGGATGTGTAGATGAGGTAATGGATCCAGTCAAATTCGCTCAGATCTGTCTGAGCCAGTTCTTGCGGAGTAGGCTCACTCGGCGCCGTTGGCAAAAGCTGAGACGCCTCGTCTATTGTGAGTGGGGCTAGAGTCGCCAAACGCTTTGCTGTCTCAGTCAGAACGATCATCTGCGACCGGCGGTCCTTGGCGCCAGGCTTTTTTCGCTTCTGGGGTACTCGATTTGCGTCGAACACCCAGCCTCCATCTTTGAGTTCGCCACGCTTAGCCTGAAATATCGCGAGGCGCGCTCCGCCGCTTTCGAGCAGCGTCAGAAGTGCGAAATCGGCGCCACTGCCTGCTTCGGTTTCATCCTGCTCCTTTGATTGGTACTTGCTGTAAGAGCCCCACCAGCACTTCGTGGGCATGATGTCTAAATGAGCGGAGACAAGGCTGAGCAGGGTGTTGGAGCTCAGCAGGGATCCAAGCAGCGTGCCGGTGAGCGTTTCCTCATGCTCGCGCTGGGACTTGCTCATTGCCGAAATGAGCGCTGTGGCTAGCTCAAGTGAAGCATGGAGAATATTTGGCACAGCCGTCTCCCAGGAAGAGTGGCGCCATTATCCGTCCGATAAACTGCTGCCGACAACTTGTCCGTCTAGCTCCCAAAGCACGAGCCAGAGGGGTCGATAGGTTTGGTCGCTGCCAAGCAGTTTTCTAATCCGTTTCTTCCAGTCGGGAGGCAGCTTGTCGGTGTTCCACCCTGGTGCGCTACTGACAATTTGCTCCAATCTGGGTGAAAGTACCCCACGGCCCCATTCTCTGAGTTCTGCGGAAAACGCCACCCTGTCTGCGTGATTGGCATTGATCCAATGGGTCTGAATCTCTTTGATTACGAAGTCTTCATAGATCCGTTCGGCGACGTAATCCATCCACTCAACCCAGAGCAAGACCCTAGTGCTGAAGGTGCGGCCATCTAGGGGCAATCCGGCGCCGCTGATCTTCCAATCCCCTAGGCCAAACTTGGGGTCTGTTTGCTCGATGGTGTAGCCCAAAGAGGTGAAATAGCGGACGGTGTATCGAATCGATGGGGCGCGCATAGTGGTCTCCGGCCGGCAGACCATATGGCGATATCAAAGGATGTCAAGCCGTTTGCCGGCGTCCTTTTGGTGGCTAGGGAGTCTGATCCTCGGTGGACCGTGTGCTGGGCAGAAGTTGGTCACTTTAAGCCAATTGATTTCCCGAGCCAGGTTCTATCGTAATGACGATAGAAGCTGAATGCGCCTGCCTAACCAAGCGACGGGCGCCTGGCCGAGTGGCTTTGGGCCAGTATCTCCTTTCGAGTTGGCATGACGCCGGGTTGCGCCTGAGGCGGCATCTGCCCCTACAATGCGCTGACGACGGGGGGGCTATCTATGGATGAGCAGGTCGAAGCGGCGTGCAGTGCGTTGGATGATTTTGCATCCGCGGTGGAGCGGACGTTTAGTGGGGTGACCAACCCCCTTCAACAGCAGATTGGTTGGATGGCGCCTGCGCTGACGCCCCAAGAAGTTGCCGCTGTTCCGGCACGATTGGCCCAGCGGATTAGGGATGCCGATCTTAGCTTCGATTCCAGTGATGGTGACGAGCAAGATCAAGCGGTCTTGATCGCCAGCCTTCCGGCCCAGCTCAGCATGCTTACTGGGAATTTGGGCAATCTAACGAGCGGTAACATAGGTCAGGGAGGTTGGGCGTATTTTGAGACGTTCAATCAGTGGGAGCGCACTCTGTTCCCAAATGGGGCTTGGGCCGAGCCGGACCCAGAGACGCTGCCGGGTAGGTTGCGGCGTCAACTGAAGCTAACCAGGAAGGCATTGGATGCCATTGTTGTGGATCGAGAGGCCCTCGAAGCCCAGTTGGCCGAAATCAAGCAGGGCGCACAGCTGATCGGCGACCTTCCGGTCGATGCTGAAATGATTGCAAATGCACGCAAGGACGTTGCCGCAGCACATCAGTCTGCAGTTGAAGCTGCGTCGAAGTCTAAGGTTGCAGCAGATGATGCTGCGTCGTCGTTCACTCGGATGGAGGCATTGGAGGTCGAGGCCAAAAAGGTGCTGGACGGGATCGAGGCCGTGTATCGCGCCACGACCAGCCATGCGCTCGCTGAGGCTTTCAATAGTCGGGCAAACGCCCTCCGGGTATCGGTCAGATGGTGGGTTGGGCTTTTGATCGGCGCGCTCGGCGCCGGTGCCTATCTTGGCTACCTGAGAGTCCAAGCAATCTCCGAACTGACGAAGGACCCGACGGCCCAGCAGTTCATGTCATTGCTTTGGGTTCAAGTCGCCCTTGGGACGCTTTCCCTTGCTGCGCCGCTGTGGGTAGCGTGGCTGGCGACCCGTCAGATAGCTCAGCGATTCCGTCTAGCCGAGGACTATTCATTTAAAGCATCCTTGGCGACAGCCTACGAGGGCTATCGGCGCGAGGCTTCACGTATCGACCCGGACTTTGAAAAAGACCTATTTGGGTCTGCGCTTCGCCACCTTGATCAAGAGCCGTTGCGTTTCATGGCAGAGACTGACCACGGGAGCCCTTATGCCGAATTCTTTGCGTCGCCAATGTTTCGCGACGCCCTAAGGAAGGTTCCGAACCTGTCTGAAGACCTCAGGGACCTGGTCCTCAAGGCTGTCAGGCGAACTGAGAGGCCTGGCAGGTTTAGGCCAAAAGATCCGCCTACCGGGAGTCGGGCAACGGATGATGATCAGTGATATGACAAGTTGAAGGGTCAGAAGTATCGACGTTTCAGCAGGCGAGCTCGTCCGCCCCACGATGGGGCGGAGGAGCTGGGAGCGAACTCCGCAGGTCTTTCACGCGCCCAAAGCGCCACCCGCAGATCCCGTTTCGGGCATTCTTCTACTGAGCCCTCCACGCTTTAGGTGGCTGGACGGGCCTTTGAGGTTGCGCCTCAAGGTCCGGTCTGACTGACAGTCTGATATGCCCTCAGCCAGTCCATGCCCTCAGCTACATCCAAGCGCAGCGAAGCGTAGGAGTGCTTGAGAAGGCGCGGGGGCAGCAGGCCGTCCCATTTTTGGCTGGCGAGGTTCTTGGCTTTGACCAGCAGCTCCTCGCTCATTGGTGCAGGCTGTGACGCGATTGCTGCGATTTCTTCCAGCAGATGGTTGCGGGTCTGCGAGCCTTTGGTGACCTCAACGCCGAGCCGGCCGGCCTGTGCGTTGACGTCTCTCGCGCCGAGGAGGCACGCAATGGCTTCGTTGGCAGCGTCCCCAGCCCATGTGAGGAGGAGGAAATGGCTTCCTTGGTCCAGTAGGACGTTCTCGTCGAGCCCCAGGTGCTCATAGGCGCTCTTGCCTTCCTCCAAGAAGCGGCTCGCCGTAGCGTCCAGAAATGTTGGACGTAGTTCACCGCGATAGAGCGCACGCATCGTCTGACGTATACGGGTATGCACACGCCCTCCGCTTCCGTTAAAGATCGGGGGGCTTCCACCTTTGGCTGCCAAGACGTAAATCGTCTTCTGTGCCTCATCGACCTGCTCCACTAGCCAGGTGCGTCCACCAAAGAGGATGCGCTGGCCGGCCGCGAGCATTTGCGTGATTGGCAAGGTTCCCAGGGTTTTCCCCGCCGCGACAATGCGGAACTCCTCGTCCGCCACGAAAGCAGCGTAGAAGGAGTAGTGATTGACCAGCTTGTCGCCGATCAGCCCGTGGAGGAGTAACCCGGAGCTGTCCTGGGTGAGCACGTCCTGCTTCCCAAGATGGCGCAGGAGTTCTACGAACGATTCGCTTGAGAGCCCTTGGAACGGCGCGCCGGACGCGCACAGCAGCTGATACGCTTGAGGGGCGCGCAGCCCGCCATACTGGGCGATTGCAGACAAAAGCTGCTGCACCAGTGTCGACAGATGAGCGCCGCCGGCGACGGGTGGTTCGAACCACTTGTCGATGAGGAGCAATGCAGAAGCGATGGACTGAACGGTGTCCAGCCTCAGGCGGGTCTTCAGATCGGAGTTGGAGTCGATCGCATCCTCGATGACGTATCCGCGGAGGATAGCCGGCTCGCCTTTGCGGCGACCTGATCGACCCATGCGCTGCCGCAGGCTGGCGACGGAAGGCGGCGTCCCGATCTGAGCCACGCTCTTCACGGCGCCTATGTCGATCCCCAGTTCTAGCGTATTCGTGCAGATTGCGGTTGCTGGGCGCTCCTTCTGCTTGAGCGCAGCTTCCGTGTCTGAGCGAATCTCCTTGGAAAGATTGCCGTGGTGCGGCCAGAACTCCCGCGGGCGATTGGCCTGCTCGCTGATCTCGTTCAGGAGGTGGGTGTAGCGCTCTACCTCGCGTCTGCTGTTGGGAAAAATCAGATTGTTCGTGCCGCAAAGCACCTCATGCAGATGCTTGGCAACGGCTAGCGGTGCCACTTCTTCGTGCTTGGCATCTTGGGGGGCAGGAGGCTCTTCAAACCCCTTAAGTATCAGCTGGAGTTCGTTGTTGCCCGACGGGGCATCGACGATTGCGGCCCTGCCGTCTGAGCGGAGGAAGGACGCCGCAGCCTGCATGTCTCCTAGAGTTGCCGACAGCCCAATCCGAGGGACTCTCCGTCCCAGGACGACCTCCACACGATGCATGAGCGACTGGAGTTGCTTTCCTCTCTCACTTCCAATGAACGCATGGAGCTCATCGACAATGACGAAGGCTGTTTCCTTGAAGATGCCCGCCACAGACGTGCCGCGATTGCACAGCATCGCCTCCAGGGATTCGGGGGTGATCAACAAGACGCCCGTTGGCTTCCTGAAGAAGCGCTGCTTTGTAGTTGAGCCGATGTCTCCGTGCCACGGCCAAACGGGGATATCCAGATCTTCGCATAGGCGATCCAGCCGCCCGAACTGGTCATTGATCAGTGCCTTGAGGGGGCTGATGTAGACGATCAGTCCATCTGTATCGCCGTTCAGAAGGTGGGTTAGGGCCGGAAGGAACGCTGCTTCGGTCTTTCCTGATGCGGTGCTGGCTGCGATGACGACATCGCGATCTGCCGGCAGGATGACCGGAATGGCCATTTCCTGCACCTCCCGCAATGCTTCCCATTGCTCCGCCCATAGGTAGCGCTGGACGCCGGGATGAAGCGAATGGAAGGCGCTGGAGGTGCTCATGTGCTCACAGCTTGAAAGAGGTCAGTTCGTCATCTTCGACCACATCAAGGTCGCCCTGGCCGCCAAGGTCAGGCTTGACCTCGACCGCGCCGATCAAGGACTGCCAGTCGGTGCCAAGATTTTGCTCAAGCACAGCAAGCAGATTGATGAAGGCGGTGATGGTGGTCCGAGGGGTGCGGAAGAAGCTGTCGCCGATGCGGTTGGCGCAATGCTCCATGAACTGATGAACGGCCTCGTCAGGAAGGAGATACTTGGCCTGGTCGCCGCCGGCATAGACGTGGCGGATCTTGGTCAAAAGAACGTAGAAGTCTTCTGCAGTAAGGCTGGAGAGGCGGACCACAGGTCCGCTGAAGTCGACCAGGCCGTTCGTGGCAAAGGTGTTCTGTGCGAGGCGGCTTTGCAGCGCTTGGTAGCTGTAGACACCGCGGCGAGTGTCCATCAGGAAATCAGGAGTTCCGCCCAACACGAAGCCTAAGCCAACTGCCGTTCCTTGGAGCGAGTCGTTGAGCATGCGCAGGAGCTGCTCGTAGTTGGAATTTCGTGCCTGAGCGTTGGCCAGCTTGTACAGGTTGACCAACTCATCTAGGCATACGAGCAACCCGCTGTAGCCGGCGAGGTGGATGAACCTGCCCATGAGTTTGAGCTGGTCATAGACGGATGCGTCGTCAACGATTGTGCGCACGCCGAGCGCGGCCTTGGCATCCGTACGGGTCGTGAACTCACCACGAAGCCACCGGATGGCATCGGATTTCAGCTGTTCATTTCCTTCCTCGAACCCGCGCCAGTAAGCCGCAATGACGTCCGCAAAATCGTAGCCGTTGACCAGCTCCGTCAGTTGTTCCAGCTTGGCGCGGATGACTTGTTCGGTAGGGACACCTTTTGCCTTGGATTCGGATTTTGCAGTAGCGATGAACTTCTCGACCACTGCGGGCAATGCGCCGCCTTCTGGCTTCGTTCGCGTCGCCAGATTCCGCATCAGTTCCGCATACAGCGAACGGGCTTGTCCGCCTGATGCATGAAGCCTGCGATCCGGGTTCAGGTCCGCACTGGCTACGACCAGCTTTCGCTCCATGGCAATGGCGCGAACCAGGTTGAGGAAGAACGTCTTGCCGGAGCCGTATTCTCCGATCACTAAGCGGAAGGAGGACCCACCATCGGCGAGCCGGTCGATGTCGCCGACCAGCGTCTCCACCTCGCGAGCGCGGCCAACTTGTATCAGGTGCTGTCCTGCGCGGGGGACAACGCCAGCGCGAAGAGACTGGACGACCGCGTCGCGGTCTTTAGTTCGAATAGGGTTACTCATTGCTCGATCTTCTCAATGAACTCGGGATTGATCTCCAACGGGTCATCGCCGTCGGAGAAGGGGATGTCATAGGCGTCGAAGGAGGCATCATTGATCTGCTCCAGCGCACCATCCAGCATCAACTCAAGGTCTGCAGCGCCGTCCTCGAGCTCGGCACGCGTCCAGCTCGGGCGAGAAAGCATCAGCCGGAGCAATGCGCTGTGAGACTCATCCAGGCCAAGTAGGCCGTTGCCGACCTCAGGCGTTTCCTCCAGAGATGCAGAAGGAGCATCTTCGTGGCTGAAGTTGGGCTCGTCCTCCGTGAAGATGGTCGCAAGGAGGGCGGACACCTTGGCCGTGTCGCGCTGCAGCGCGGCGATGCGCTCGGGATCCAGCTGCAACGAAGCGGACTGAGTGGACTGGGACTGGGTTTTGCCCGGCCTCGGCGCATGGATGTCGCTGAAGATCCGCTTGGGTTCGACACCTAGGGCCTTGTAGACCTTCTCTAGAAAGCGCACCTCCTCCGGCGACACCATTCCGTCCACTTGGGCGAGAGTTGCCATGGAAGCCGCAATCGCCTCTTTGGTGGCACTGTCCAGCGGATCGAGCTTTTTCCGCAGTGATGGCAGGGAAATGGGCGACGCGACAAGCAAGTCCAGGTGAGCACGCAGTCGACCGTGATCTGCCACGCTAAGGTGAGACCAGCCGTCGATCTCTAGGGAGAGATGCGCCAGCTCCTGCGCGCTGAAGGAGCCGTCTGATTGGGCAACCGCCGAGGCGAGCTGCAGGGTAAGGATGGCTGTTTGATACGCTGCGGCATCTGTTTTGTGCGACTGACCAGGTAGAAGCGCAAAGATCACGATCGGATCGGCTTCAGAAGGTGCACGTGCTCCCTCCAAGACATTTGGCTCCATCCCGACATTCATGCTTTCCAATACCCGGGCTAGATCGCGAACCCTTTCCCGGCCGAGAGGGCCGAGGCTTGGGCCGAACCGAGCGCTCAGCTCTTCCAACTGGATCGTCATGTTGCCTGCTTGGACGTCCTCTGCAATTGAACGGAGGGTGCTTCTTTGGCTCTCAGGCCAAATGCTGGGCGGCAGCAAAAGCAGCGCTTCCAGCGCATCCTTTGAAACGGAAGATCTTCCAACCAATCGGCTGTAGGGGCCGAGCTCGTCGGTACACTGCTGAACAACCTCGAGCAGGCCCTTCAGTGGGGCACGAAGGGCCGTGACGTCAGGAACGTCTCCGAACGTCTTGGGCTTGAGGGAGACGCCATACAGGGCGGGCGAAGCTGGTTGCCGTGCGAACTTCAGCTTGGTGCGGTTCTTGGGAAGCACCATGCCGCTGCCAAACAGCTCGTGATAGCGCTCGATAAACAGGCGATCGAACTCATCGGCGCACCGGACTGCCGCGGTTCGCAGCGAAACCTCCGGGTTTAGCCGAATCCAGGCCAGAGCCAATTGAGCAGGGATGGGTGCCCGGTCAAGCGAACACTGGCCCAGCGCCAAGCGGACGTAGAAGGGGAGTTCGTAGGAGCGATCAAACAGGGGAACTGGCTTTGAGTAGAGCTTCTCTTCGACCGAATCCAGCTCCATCCAGTCCAGCAAGCTGTTGGTATATCCACGGATAGGACCATAGATCTCTCCATAGGTGGAGCCCAGCTTTCGGAGGGCCTGCTTGATAGCAGGCCAGTCTTTTCTCGATTCTGGGTCGGTCACCGAATCAAGCAGGACGCGGCGCTCTAGGCCGAAGAAGTAGAGACGGACGTAGCTGATTGAGCAATTGCTGTCGGTTCGGTCCGATGCCAACCAGGTCAGGTAGGCCCGCCGCTCGCTGGGTGACAGCTGAGCGTAGGCCAGCCAGTAGTTGGTGGAGCCTCTGTAATCGCCATATGGAGCGACGGCCAAGACGCTGTTGACCAAGCTGGGCTCGGTGTCGCCATTGGGGGAGTCGAGCTTGACGCCCGTGTAGAAGAGGCCGCCTTGAATGGCTACGCCCCCGATCTCGATCGTCTCATCGGCGCCTAGCCATCGGGTCTTCGCCCAGCCTTCGGGCGGGCGAGGGACGATGAACTCCTTTGAGGGAGTGTCAGAAGCGATGACGACGCGATGCAGTTCTTCCATTCCGGTAGCGGGCCCCGTTGCTGACGGCAATGGTGGAGGGACAGCTCTGGCGATGGCAGGCGGCGCCTGCTGACCTTGAGACGGTCCGCGATCATCGTCAGCGCTGGTCCTCAGTTCCGTCTCAACTTGGGTGGGGTCCGTGTAGGAAGCTCCATGCTCGGCAATATGTGCTTTCACTTCCTTCAAGTTCCCGGGCCGGCTTGCGCCAGTCACCTGGGCCCCATGGGCCGTCAAAGATGCTGCGAGCCTTTGAGCTACGTCTGCTGCTCCGGGAATTTGGACCTGCACCTGTTCCGCAAAGGTCTGGGCAGCCTTTCCTGCAGCAGAGCGTTCGGCTACGGCCTTCATTGCCTCTGCCAGATTTCCAGCTTTCTTACGGGGGGCGGAATGAGTGGAGGTCTCCAGGCTCTGGTTGCTTGGCTCTAGCTGTGAGACCGAAAAGTCCGGGCCTAGGTCGTGCTCATCGGCCATGGCAAGGGCGGCACTGGTAAGAACCCCCGGGGAAGTCCCCGCGTCTGGAGGCGAAAGGGCCATTTCAATTGTGCTTGGGCCGCCGGCCGCCGCCCCGTGAGAAACCGGGCCGGGCACTTGGGACGGTGAGCCACCCAAGCCGGAAGAGTGGAGGGCGGGCGGGCCAGAACCCTTAGATGGCCCGACAGGAATAGCTGCCTCGTCGCGAATCGACGTCGGCCGCCTGACGGGCTCCTTGGGCACTGCCCTGGGCGCTGAGGATTGGATGAGCTCTGCCAGAGTGGGTTCTGACACCGGTGCTGTGGCTGGGGCGACCTTCCTCTCAGCCCGCCATCTGAGCCAGACCCATAGGGCAAATCCTATAAGTGTGGCGATGCCGAGACCGATCCAAATCTCTTTTGGAATCAGCCAAATAACGACCAATACACCGACGATCCAGCCGGCGGCGGATTGCTTCCTTTTTCTCGCCACGTGGCCCCCTGCCTACGGCGCTTCCTTTAAGGCCATAGTAACGCCAGAGGCGGGACCGATGCCCGGCTTGCGTTTCAGGGTAGAGCCGGCTGAGCCACCTGATCTCCAGCGAGTTTGGTCCGAGAGGCGATTCTTGGAGGCCGCTGAATGCGGGCTCAGACTCTTCACGGAGCTGGACCGAAGACTCTATAGGGACGGATTTGATTCGGGAAGCCCTCGACCTAGTTTGCCAATTCAGCGAGCCATCGATTTGGGCTCATGCGGAAAACATGTAGGATTTCCGCTGGTTGGCGCCCCAGGACCTCAGTGGACGTTGCGTTAAAGTAGTCTGGGACACAAGTCGACGAAGTGCTGCTCAAGGAGGATGCAATGGGAAGGCGGAGAGGAATACCAGGCTTTTCTTGGAAACGAGCAAGCGGCTTGTCAGCGGCAAAATCCAAGTTGTCCAGACAGATCGGTGTGCCGCTCACGCGTGCGGGACGCCAGCGAAAAATGGGGAAGGCCTTGGGTTGTTGCGTGCCCGCAGCTTTTCTCATACTCGGGGGATTGGGATCAGCGGTGGGCCTCGGGAAGGTCGTAGTAGCTTGGGCCATATAGGAAAGCCCTGCCCGGGTCCGGACTCAGTCATTCCACATGAAACGTAGAGAGAGTTGACAGAATGGCTGGCCGCTCAGCTTTTTGGCAGCCAGCACTCAGATCGAACGCTTCAATGTAGAGCAGCCGAGTCGTGCAGCTTCGCTTTGCCGACGACGCGGGCATCCTTTCGGATTTCATCATCGATGCGGCTCTGCTGGTGGATCAAAAGCGCGCCCAAGAGTTCTGCGTCATCCAGTGTTTCTGCAGCAGCCAAGTAAACCAGCGCTGCGACACGGCGGCGGCGGCGCGCTTCTTCCTGACGTTGGGCTTGCTTGGCTTTGCTCGCTTGACGTTGTGATGCCAACAGCTCGCGCGCCTGAAGCTGGGCGAGCCGCTCGGTGGCCCTCTGGATGCGCTCATGGTAGTGATTGGTTGCGGTCATGGTGAATTCCTTCATGAGGTTGAAACCAGTCAACCAAAGAAGTTGATGCCGTCAAGATCGCTCGCATCTGAAAATGTACGAACGTGCAACGCTCAATGAGCGCTCAAAAAACATGCTTAAAAGAACAGTGCAAGAGCGCACTTAGGTGTAACTCCGTTACACGTGCGCAAAGGGCTTCGCCCCTTGGACCCCAAGCGGATTCCCGCTTGCGAAGAGAAAAAACAAAAGCATAAAGACTCCGACCAATCACGGAGATCTCAATGGCTATCTACCACACCAGCGTCAAAACCTTCAGCCGTGCGCGAGGCCAGTCCGCCGTCGCAGCGGCCGCCTATCGCGGCGGCCTGCGCCTTAAAGACTTTCAGACAGGACAAGTGCACGACTATCGGCGCCGCGGTGGCGTCGTCGCAAGCAGCTGCCTGGGCCCTCCAGGAGCGCCGCCATGGGCCCTAATTCCAGGCGAACTCTGGCCCGCGGTCGAAGCGGCCGAGCGTCGCAAAGACGCAACGATTGCACGCGAGTTCGAAGTGTCGCTGCCACACGAGCTCGATGCCGAACAGCGCAGTGAACTTGCTTGGGCGATTGCTGACGTGTTGGTAGCCCGCTATGGGTTCGTCGTCCAAGCAAGCATCCATTCGCCGCCAACCACTGACGGTGTGAACCACCACGTCCACATCCTGGCAAGCACACGACGGATCACCGGAGAGAGGTTTGGTGACAAGACCACAGAGCTGGATGGTGGTCCGACGGGGCGTATCGAGGTGGAGTGGGTTCGCGAGGCCGTGGCGTCCACGATCAACTCGCATCTGGAGGCGGCTGGCATCCGTTCCCGGGTGGACCATCGCAGCTTGGAGGAGCAGTCCCAGACAGCATTGTTGGACGGTGATCCGATTCGGGCAACGCTGCTATCTAGGGAGCCTACCCGGCATCAAGGAAAGGTCGCGACGGCGCTTGCCAGGAGAGGTCAGGCCACCCACGTCGAAGAGACCAACCTGTCGATTCAGCAGGAAAACGACCAAGAGTTCGAATCGCTGATCCAAGACGCTGTGGCTGAGGGGCGTGCCATTGGACTTCCTCCCACGCACGATCACCGGGCTGCCCTCGCTGAGCGAGCCAAGCAGAAGTCTGCCGCGCCGTTCCTCGCGGTCGGCGATCTCAGGATTGAGGGAGTGATGGGCATTCGCCTACCTCCCATTGAGAACGGTGTCTTGAGGCCAGAGCGCCCCCCGAGGCAGTGGAACTGCCTCGAGTGGATTGATGTTGCACTGAGAGACCTGTGGGAGATCACCCAGGCCCGCGCTGATTTGGCTTTGGGCGTTGTTAGGGAGTGGCTTGCAGGTGTGCGCCGTCACGTGGTCCGCTTTGGTGACACCGCCCAGGCACACCCGTTGGTCGCACCTGTTGCGGTCAAGATCCGCTCGCTCAAGCAGGCGTTGCTGAGAAGGGGGCGGAGGGAGAGCGCGGTCCGGCGAGCAGACCGTCTTCACCACATGGCGCAGCAGCAGTGGGAGAGCTTCAACGCGGACCACCCACGAGAAGGGAGCCAGTGGTCGCCCAAGGAATGGGCCAAACGCCGAGAGAGGCGTCTGGCTGTGCTCGAGATGCGGTCAATCGAGTTGGCTAAGGCCCAAGAGATGGCGACTCAGCCGGCGCTGGACGCCGCCGAAAGCGACATCCTTCAACAAGCGTCGGAGTTGGCTCAGTCTTGCGATGAGTTCCCCCCATTCGTGTCGCCGTCGGTGCGCAAGGACCCGCTGGTGCCTCGGCCTGGTCCGACATCGCGTCCTTCGGCGCCGAATCCATAAAGCGAGAGGCCCCGCAGTTGCGGGGCCTCTTCTTACTCAGTGCAGACCAGGTCGTCTGCCCAGTTTTGGCTTCGGACCGGGCATCGGCGTGTTGATCCTGCTGCTCCGCCATTGCTCCATTGATTCCGGCATTTCCGGTGGTGGGAGTGAGCGGTCAACGGGCATTCTCAGCGATGTGCCGGCTGCGGGCGGGGGAGTAAAGCCCCCAGGGGGCGTAGTCGGTCCCCACTGCCTAATCAGTTCGGCGGCGACATCCAAAGCATGCCGAACATCTACGTCGCGATCGTCAATGTCCCGACTCGGGGTGCTGACCATGAGGGCGCTGAGCAATTGGCTGGCGATGTGGAGCTGTGTGTCGTGGCGCATAGGGCCTTCCTTTCGTTGGTAGAAAGCCTATCCAAGCACCCATGCCCATAGTCGCCAAATGAGAAATGAGAGAAATTTCACATATCTGAACATCCAATTCGACCATAGATCTCATCCTTAGATGTATCTCCGCCCCTGCGGCCATCGGGCCGCCTTGGTTGGCTGGTTTGCTAGCCGACCGCTCCTCCATCGGTGGGAGGCCTGGTCATCCGGGGAAGCAGTACCAACCGTACCCAAGACTGGCTATGATCGAGGAAACATCCAAAGGAAACCTGTCAAACAGGCTTTCTGCAACGGAGAGAATTGGTTAGATCCGTGGTGATCCGATCCCACTCTCTCCGCCAGATACGCAAAGCGCCCCGAAAGGGGCGTTTTGCGTATCTGGCGGAGAGAAAAGGGTGCCGAGGCCACGCGGGTTCGACGGATTCGCCGGGAGCGAATCCGGACAGCCGAATGGCTGGCCCTGGAGCGCGCAGCGCGGAAGGGTTGGGTGCATGGATGCACCCAACAATCCCTGGCCACCGATCGCTATCAGCGCAAAGCGCCCCGAAAGGGGCGTTTTGCGTATCTGGCGGAGAGAAAAGGGTGCCGAGGCCGCGCGGGTTCGACGGATTCGCCGGGAGCGAATCCGGACAGCCGGACGGCTGGCCCTGGAGCGCGCAGCGCGGAAGGATTGGGTGCATGGATGCACCCAACAATCCCTGGCCACCGATCGCTATCAGCACGGAGCGCCCCGAAAGGGGCGTTTTGCGTATCTGGCGGAGAGAAAAGGGTGCCGACGCCGCGCGGGTTCGACGGATTCGCCGGGAGCGAATCCGGACAGCCGAACGGCTGGCCCTGGAGCGCGCAGCGCGGAAGGGTTGGGTGCATGGATGCACCCAACAATCCCTGGCCACCGATCGCTATCAGCACGGAGCGCCCCGAAAGGGGCGTTTTGCGTATCTGGCGGAGAGAAAAGGGTGCCGACGCCGCGCGGGTTCGACGGATTCGCCGGGAGCGAATCCGGACAGCCGAACGGCTGGCCCTGGAGCGAGCAGCGCGGAAGGGTTGGGTGCATGGATGCACCCAACAATCCCAGGCCACCGATCGCTATCAGCACAAAGCGCCCCGAAGGGGGCGTGACACACCACCGCTGATCGCATTCGACCAGCGGTGGCGCGTTCCGATGCGATCGCCAACCAATTGCAGCCCGTTCACGAAGCTCAGGCAGCTTGAGTCACTGACCAAACTGCCCGCTATGCCAAGGCCAAGCGATGTCCCCGCCGAGTCGCGCCAGGCGAGTGCCCCATGACCCGCTTGTACGCGCGACTAAAGGCAGCCTGCGACGCGTAGCCAAGACGCTCTGCCACTACCTCGATGGATAGGCTTTGCTGGCTCAGCCATTGACTCGCCAATTGCATTCGCAGCTCAGTCACGTATCGCAGGGGCGCGGTTCCAATCACACTCTGGAACCGGTCCGCAAAGACAGAGCGTGAGATGTTGGATTCTGCAGCCAGCGCTTCGACGGTCCAGTCACGCCCGGGGTCTCTGTGCAGGGCAAGCAACGACAGCGACAGGCGAGGGTCGCGCATGGCCATGACCAGGCCGGAGGCTCCGTCGCAACCGCGCTCGACCCAGTCACGCACGATCATGGCGGCGACGGCATCCGCCAGCCGGGCGAGTATGCCTGCATAGCCAATACGTCCGGAGCACACCTCGCGCTTCATCGCGTCGACCATCGGCAACAGCCCAGGGAACGCAGTGGCGTTGCCATCGGCCAACATCACGGCCGGCATCAATTTGCTCAACCCTTGCATGCCACCGAGATCGAACAGCATGCATCCGTGGAAAAGCACTGCGCTTGGCACGGCATGTGTACTCGGGCACGTGTCTATCCCGCTCACCGTGTCACCCAGTGGGGCGGCGTCTATCGTTTCCAGGCTCTGGACGGGATGGTCCTCGCCCGACACCAGTGCGTGGCCTTCTCCGCGGGGAAGAAGCACGACATCCCCGGCGGAGAGAACGTGTTGGCTTCCGTCCGCGCCTCGAAGGATCGCACTGCGTACGGCCAGGTAATGGAAGTAGGCATGGCCTGGCTTCGGCGGAAATCCAAGTCCAAAGGTCGGCCCGGTCTGGATGCGTCGGTATTGGACGCCATGCAGCCGCATGCCGGTGAGCAGCTCGCTGATCAGGTCGGTGGGCTGGGACTGGTGTGGAGCGTGGATCATTGAGCGGACCGGGGCTTCGATCAAAAATATAGGTTGGACAATCATAGATCATCCTGCCCTGCCTCCCTAGACTCTCGGCTGCACGAATGTACTGGGATCTGTGATGAGCAATAACGTAGTTGATGCCGCGAACACGCCTGATTCTGTGGACAGGGGGAGCGGGGAGCCTTCTTCATCGGCATGGGTGGCGGTGTTTTCGCTGGCCATGGGGGTCTTCGGGCTGCTCACGGCGGAATATCTACCGGCCAGTCTGTTGACGCCGATGGCGGCGGACCTCGGGGTGTCGGAGGCGCTGGCCGGCCAAGCGGTGACGGTCACCGCAGTTGTGGCGCTGTTTGCTGGCCTGCTTGTGCCGCGGCTGACCCGTTCGATAGACAGGCGGCGGGTGCTGCTGGGTTTCACGGCTCTGATGATCCTCTCCAACGCCTTGGTGGCGTTGTCATCCAGCATGGGGGTCCTGCTGCTGATGCGCGTGCTTCTGGGCATTGCGCTGGGCGGTTTCTGGAGCATGGCAGCGGCCGTGGCCATGCGGTTGGTGCCGTCACAGCGCGTGCCTCGCGCGCTGTCCATCATCTTCAGCGGGATTGCGGTCGGCACGGTGGTGTCGGTTCCTTTGGGGAGCTACCTCGGCGGGTTGCTGGGCTGGCGCAGCGCCTTCTGGGCGGCGACGGCGGTAGGGGGACTCACGTTTGCGTTCCAGTGGTTCACGCTGCCCCGAATGGCGCCGCGCAAGGCGGCGACCCCTGAGTCGGTGGTGGGGCTCCTACGCCGGCCGGGTGTTGCAGTCGGAATGCTCGGTTGCGTTCTGGCACACACCGGTCAGTACTCGCTCTTTACCTATATCCGCCCAGCGTTGGAGAGCTTGGGGCAGATGAGCGCTGATGGCCTGGCGCTGATTCTGCTCGGCTTTGGTGTGGCGAACTTTGTCGGCACACTGCTGGCCGGCTGGCTCATGGAGCGCAGTATGAAGGTCACGTTGGTGATCATGCCTGCCGTGGTTGGCGTAGCTGCTCTGGGCATGCTCCTGTTGCCGGTGGGCGCTGGCGGGCTGTCACTCCTGGTCGCGCTCTGGGGCCTGGCCTTCGGTGGCGTGCCGGTGGCGTGGTCGAGCTGGGTCGCACGTGCGGTGCCCGATCAGGCCGAGAGTGCGGGCGGGATGGTGGTTGCAGCGGTGCAGTCCTCCATCGCCGCGGGCGCTGCCTTGGGCGGCCTGGTGTTCGGATTGGGCGGCATCGTCGCAGTCCTCACTGTGGCTGCAGCGGTGATGCTCCTCGCCAGTCTGCTCATTGCGTTGCGGGTCAGGGTGAACTCGCCGACGTTCTCGGCAGGCCCGGCGTTTCATATGTGACGACCCCACCAGGAAAACACGTCCGAATTGAAGGGCCGTCGATGTGGTCGGCGTCCTTTCTCCACCTCCGCTAAAATGTTCAGCCCTGTTTGAACTGGCGCCCGCATACGAGCATGCGCTTAGAGGACGTTGTTGTTGATGATGTTGAAAGGTCTGGTGGTGTTGTTGTTGGTTTTTGCTTCGGTTCCTGGCATGGCAGCAGAGCTGGTTGGCCGCGCGACGGTCACGGATGGGGACACTCTCACCGTGGCGAAGCAGCGCATCCGCCTCTGGGGCATCGATGCGCCGGAAAGCGCCCAGCAATGCACCGCCAAAGACGGACGTCCCTGGCCCTGTGGCCGGCGGTCAGCCGCCGTGCTGGATGAGTATCTGCTGGACAAGACCGTTCGTTGCCAGCCCAAGGACACCGACCGCTACGGCCGGGTGGTGGCGGAGTGCTTTGTCCAGGGGGCGTCGGTCAATCGGTGGATGGTGCGCTCCGGTTGGGCGGTCGCGTATCGCCAGTACGCCACGGCATTCATCGCGGACGAAGCCGACGCGCGCCAGCACCAGCGGAACCTCTGGCAGGGGCCATTCCAGATGCCAGCTGACTATCGGCGCAGCAAGCGTGACCAGACGGCACGACAAGCCCCGGTGGCCGCTCAGTCGTCGTCGGGCGGGTGCCGCATCAAGGGCAACATCTCCCGCGAGGGCAGGAAGATCTACCATGTGCCCGGCCAGCGGGACTACGAGCGCACGCGCATCGACCTGAGCCACGGCGAGCGCATGTTCTGCCACCCTGCGGATGCCATGCGCGCAGGGTGGCAGCCGGCGAAGCGCTGAGCGTCTCAAACCCTCCCATACAGGCGGCGACGCAGCGCGCCCGCCACTGCCGCGATAGCCATCGCAGGCAACGCCAGCACCAGGGCATATACCAGCCCGGCCAGCAACAACGGGCCAACGCCCGACATCACGGCCACCACCGGCACCTGCAGCACCATGAGCAACAGTCCCCATAGCCAGGCCTTACGGGGAAAACACGCGCCTAGCACTGCGGCAATGGCCAGTGCGAGGGGATAGACGACGGTCCAGAACGCAGGCGCGTCCCAGGGCTCGCCGCCGGGCGTCCGCCAAGCCACCAGTACCCAGAACACCACGCCGACCTTCAGCGTGACAGCACCTGCTGCAAGAAGATTTCCCGTTGTCCGCATCATTGGGCTCCCGTACGAACATGCAGGATGCCACTGTCGCGTTGAAGGTGTATGACCAGTACCGGCATCGGGACACACGCCCGCCAGCGCAGAGAACGGCAGCCTCCTATCTGACCGCCTTGCCATACATCTCCGACAGCATCGCCTTGTACGCCGCCAACGGCTGCAAGCCCACCGCACGCCGCCGTGCATCCAGCGTTTCCATATCCTCGGTGGGCCGCAGTTCCATCGCGCCATCGGCAGCATCCCCGAACTGCGTTCCGTAACGCTGCGGCTTCCCCTGCGCCAGCAACACGCGATCCGTAAGCAGCGCCACGTCAGCGGCATCGGCATCGCCGGCTTCAGCGGCTTTCTGCATCAAGGCCAGTGCCTGCGCCTGGAACGCGGGATCATGATCGGCATGCTGCACGATCACCCATGCGGCCTTGGCCCCATCGCGGTCGACGCGCGCGATACCCGGCCAGCCCTTCTCGGCGATGATGCCCTTCAGCCAGGTCGCATTGGCTTCCTTCACCGGCGCGGTCTGCCCCCACGCATCTCCGCCGCCTGCCGCGATGGCGGCATGTTGTGCTGCCTGATCCTTGGCCTCACGCGCCAACAGTTCAAGTCGCAGGGGCGCATCGCGCAGCGTCTCGCGCTTCTTCTCTTCGGCGACCACGCGCTGCAGCACCGCCGGCCACGCCGGATCGGCACGCAGTGCGTCCAGCCCGGGCCGTTGTTTCGTGCGCAGGTCGCCCAGCGGCAGGCGACCGCTCGCGAGCAGGGCATCAACGTATGCAAACGCCGCAGCATGATCGCCCGCAGCGGCTGTGCATTCGATCAACAGGAGTTCGCCGCCGTCGGGGAAGGGGAGGTCCTGGCGGTACAGCTCACCCAAGGTGGTGCTGCAGGCGGCGTAGTCCTCGTTGCCGTAGTGATCCAGCGCGGAGAAGAAGCTGGGCGGCTCAGCGGCGGTTGCCGCGGCGGCTGCGAACAGGGCGACAGTCAGCGTTGCTGCACGGGTTGCCGGGTAGGAGCGTATCAACCTTGAACGCATCGCAGTTCTTCCACGCAGGGCGTACAGGAAACGTAGCCGCTACCTGCCAGGGAGTTCAAGCCCTCATCCCGCCGTCAGGGGCATGCGCGTCGAATCCTGCTGCCTCACAGGCTGTAGCCGATGGGCGGGCGCATGATGCCCTCAGCCCAGCCTTGGAAGCCCCATGTCCACTCCCGCGCCAGAGAACGGAAAGTACGACGTGATCATCATCGGCGGCAGCTACGCCGGCATGTCCGCAGCGCTGCAGCTGGTGCGCGCCCGGCGCAACGTGCTGATCATCGACGGGGGAAAGCCACGCAACCGCAATGCCCGCGTCGCCCATGGGTTTCTTGGCAGGGAAGGCCTGCCGCCGGCGGACATCGCCTCCCAGGCGCGTGACGAGCTGCTGCGCTATCCCACCCTGACCTGGCTCACCGGTACGGCGGTGGCGGCGCAGCCGATCGATGACGGCGGAAGCTTCCAGGTCACGGTCGAAGACGGCCAGACATTCGTGGCGGATCGAGTGATCCTGGCCCACGGGGTAACCGACGACCTGCCCGACATCGAAGGCATCGGCGAGCGCTGGGGCCGAAGCGTTTTTCATTGCCCGTACTGCCACGGCTACGAGGTGTTTGAGGGGCGCATCGGGGTGATTGGCTGTGCGAAGGATGGCGGTGCGGCCCAGGCGCTGCTGCTGTGCGATTGGGGGCAGATCACGCTGTTCTGCAGCGAGGCATCCGCCAGCATCGATGCCGAGCAGCGTGCACGACTGGAGGCGTGCGGCGTCGTGATCGAGTCGGCCCAGGTGCAGCGCGTGGAAGACACCGCCACAGTGGTGCTCGCCGATGGGCGGCACGTGGCGGTGGATGCGCTGTTCATCTCGCCGCACTCGCGGCTGTCCAGTGATCTGGCCGAGCAATTGGGCTGTGAGCTGAAGGGCGGCGGCTGCATCACCACCGATTCGGCCAAGCAGACCACGGTGCCGGGTGTCTTCGCCTGCGGCGATGCGGCCCGGATGGCGGGCAGCATCGCGCTGGCAGTGGGTGAGGGCGCGCTGGCGGGGGTGGCGGTACACCACGCATTGATGGGGTTGCTGGAGTGATGCGATCTTTAATGTAACCAATAAGGTTACATTATGCGCCACTGTGAACAAGGTGGCCTGCATGTCCTTCTCCGATCCCGATGCCGTCGCCCAGTACACCGACAACCTGGTCCGCCAGGTACCGGGCGTCCAGGCGTTGCATCAGATGGCCCACGTTCTGCTGGCCGAACACGTACCGCCACATGGGCGCGTATTGGTGCTCGGGGCTGGCGGTGGCATGGAGTTGAAGGCCTTTGCCGAGGCGAGTCCTGCCTGGCACTTCACCGGCGTGGATCCTTCCGCCGAGATGCTGGGGCTCGCCAAGCGCGTGCTCGGGGATGCGCTGTCGGCCCAGGTGGAACTCATCGCAGGCTATATCGACAGTGCGCCAGTTAT
Organism: Stenotrophomonas sp. IS26; assembly: GCF_054188265.1. Classification (NCBI taxonomy): domain Bacteria; kingdom Pseudomonadati; phylum Pseudomonadota; class Gammaproteobacteria; order Lysobacterales; family Lysobacteraceae; genus Stenotrophomonas; species Stenotrophomonas sp. IS26. Next base: position 114,734 of record NZ_JBSZJV010000008.1, on the reverse strand, counting down.
CGCATTCGATGGCGCCACCTGCTTGCTGACGCTGCATTTTCTCTCGGCCGAAGAGCGCCTGCGTACGCTGCGTGCACTACGGCGTCGGCTCGCGCCTGGTGCACCGCTGATCATTGCGCACCATAGCGTGCCGGGCGATCCGGCAGGGAAACGCCGGTGGTTCCAGCGCTGGGCGGCGTTCGTGACAGCGCGTGGACTGGGCGGTGAGACGGCCGCTGTACGAGCCGATACGATCGCCAACCGATTGCCCACCCTGTCGCCGGAGGAAGAAGTCGAGCTGCTGGAGGAGGCAGGATTCGAGCGGCCGAGTCTGTTCTATGCCGCGCTTTCGTTCAGAGGTTGGGTGGCGTACGCCGGCGATGCACACGGCTAGCCTCCCACTGCTCTCTGCCCGATGTGGGTCAGAGAGCGGTGGGGTCAAGACTCAGCGGCGAGCGTCGTCGCGCGCCTTGCCCACGTCGCTTTGGACTTCGCCAACACCCTTCTGGATCTTGCCTTCCACTTCTTTCGTCTTGTCGCCGGTGACCTTGCCCACGACTTCCTTTACGGTGCCCTTGACCTGGTTCTTGGCGCCTTCAGTGCGATTCTTGTCCATGGTTGACTCCACAATTGGTTAGAGAGAGGGCCCGTGTTGCTGGGCATCTCCACCCTGACGGGAACGCGGTGGCGCGAAGGTGAAATCTGCGCGCGGGCCCGGAATCCGTTCAAGCGCCGGAAAGGTTGATGCTCACGTGCGCTGCACGTCACTCATCCGCATCGCGTTCATCCCATCCATCGCCATCCCATGGCTGCGGTTCGGTGCTGGCTACGGTGGTATCCGGATCGACAGGCTCCAACAGGGTGTAATCGTCACGCGAAGGATCACGAAACGCGCGGCTGACCGGATAGGCCTCCAACGCCGCGGTGGAGGCGCGGGCACGCAATGCCGCAGGCGTCTGGAAGGCGCCACTCAACCAGTCCAGGGCGGTGGCCGGCGCGATGAAGATCGGCCCGTCCGGTGTGAGTGGGGAAGGGATCGCACTGTTGGGGCCGGTCAATACGGTGAAGCTGTCCAGCTGCTGGCCGTCGTCGCTTTCCCAGTGCTCCCACAAGCCGGCTGCGAGCAGGGCAAGGCCATCCGTGCGCTGCACGAACAGGGGCCAGGGGGGGCGGCGCTCGCGATCCCATTTGTAGTAGCCGGTCATGGGCAGCACGCACGGGCGCTGCGCCCAGGCCTGCGCGTAGATGCGGCTGCGTGGCGCGCGGTCAAGCCGTGCGGTCACCGTGGTATACGGCGTGGCCGGCTCCTTGGACCAACGCGGCACCAGGCCCCACACCATGTCGGCCACGGCGATGGAGCCGTCATGGTCGCGCGCGAGCACCGTGGCCACGCCACCCTTGGCGATGTTGTAGTGGTCCGGCGCGGCCGCCAGCGTCCGCGCCAACTCAGCAGGAAGGCCGGCGGGGAGTGACTCGCTATCAGCGATGGCTTGTGCGAAGCGGCGCATGGCAGCTGAGCATCCAACGGCATCCGTGACGGCATCGTGCGCAGCGCCTGCGATGTTGCACGCGTTGCAAGGGAGTCACGTGTCGGGATGGGGTTCCCCCAACGCTGCCCGCCGCGCCTGGAACACCTCCGGCGTCTGCGGTTTCACGAACAGCGCGACCAGCTCCGGGTACTCGGCTTTCACCGCCTTTTCAATGCGCGTGATGCAGGCCTCGATCTGCGGGGTGGTGCGATCATCCTCGAACTCCGCACTCAGCATCGCGACCACCTGGTCCGGGCCCATCTGCATCGTGGTCACGCCATTGGCGCGGCGCAGGTCCGCATCGTGGGTGGCGACGGCAAGAATACGTTTGGCGACGGCCGGGTGCGCGGGCTCACCGACCAGCAGGCCCTTGGTCTCGCGGGCGAGCAGGAAGGCGGTGACCGCCAGCACGCCGGCGATGCACAGCGACGCCACGCCATCCAGGACCGGCATGTCCAGCAACTGCGCGGCAAGCAGGCCGACCAGCGCAAAACCCAGGCCGAGCAGGGCGGCGCTGTCTTCCAGCAGCACGGTGAAGGTGGAGGGGTCCTTGCTGCGGCGGAACGCCTCGAAGTAACCCATCGCCCCCTTGGTGGCGCGGAATTCGCGCAGCGCGATCCACCATGAGGTGCCTTCGAACACAAAGGAGATGCCCAGCACCACGTAACTGATCAGGTGGTTGGTGGCCGGCTCGGGGGTGCGGATGTGCTGGATGCCTTCATAGGCCGATACACCGGCACCGGCGGCGAACACCAGCAGCGCCACGATGAAACTCCAGAAGTACAGCTCGCGCCCGTAGCCGAAGGGATGGAGCGTATCCGGCTTCTGCTCGGCACGGCGCAGGCCGTACAACAGCAGCAACTCGTTGATGGTGTCCACCAGCGAGTGGACGCCCTCGCTGAGCATGGCCGAGCTGCCGGAGATGCCGGCGGCGACGAACTTGGCGATGGCAATGGCCAGGTTGCCGGCGAGGGCGGCATAGATGACGAGACGGGAGCCCGTTGGCTTGGCCATGGCAGTGGTGGGGTGGGGAGGTGCGCGCATCATCGCCAACGGTGCGTCCCGGGCGCGTGCACATCGATCCAGGCGCTGGCACCGTCTGCCGGCCTTGACATGGATTTGCCCCGCTTGGCTTACATTGCTTTCCGCCTTCCGGCTGGCCCCCGCTGCCTGCCGTTCCCCCAGCTCCTGCAATGCCTTCAGTTCAAGGTTCGGTGCCCCGATGATGTCCGTCCTTCCCTGGTCTGCCGCGCAGCTGCGCGGCACGCGCCCCCCGGTGGTTCTGGAGCGGTGCGCATGAGCGCAGTGGCGGGGCGCTTTCCCGGCAGCACCGGGCCGATGGCCGAGCAGGTCCGTGCACTGGATTGGCAGGCGACCCCGGTGGGGCCGATCGAGACCTGGCCGGGCGCGCTGCGCAATGCGGTCAATCTGATCCTGGCCTCGCCCGAAAGCATGTACGTGGTCTGGGGCGATGACCTGACGTTCTTCTTCAACGATGCCTACAGCCCGATTCTGGGGCCCCGCCTGGAGGGCGCGCTGGGCGCACCGTTGAGGGAGCTGTGGGCCGATGCCTGGGATGCCGTACGCGCGCCGATCGAGAACGCCTTTGCCGGTGAATCCTCCCGCTACGAGAACCTGCCGGTGGCGATGAGCCGTCAGGGCGTGCCTGAAGAGACCTGGTGGACGTTCTCGTTTTCGCCGATCTTCCTCGACGATGGCAGGGTCGGTGGCGCGTTCTGCGTGACCAACGAGGTGACCAGCATCATCGTGGCCCAGCAGCGCCTGGCCAAGGAGAACGAGCGGCTCATCGCGCTGTTCGACAAGTCGCCGATGTTCATGGCCTTCCTCAGCGGGCCTGAGCATCGGGTCGAGCTGGCCAATCCGGGTTACCAACGGCTGGTGGGCAATCGCCATGTGCTGGGCAAGTCGATCCGGGAGGCGCTGCCGGAAATCGTCGACCAGGGTTTCATGCCGCTGTTGGATGAGGTGTACCGCACCGGCACACCGTATATCGGCAGCGAGGTGGTGTACGACGCGCCGTTCCCGTCCGATCCGTCCTCGGCCCGGCGCATGCTGGATATCGTCTTCCAGCCTGTGGCCGGTGAGGATGGCAGCACGGCAGGCGTATTCGTTCAGGGCCTGGATGTCACCTCCCACATCGAGCTGCAGCGCACGATGCGGCAGGTGGAGGCGCGCAATCGCCAGATCATCGACAGTGCCAGCGATTACGCGATCGTCGCCTCGGACCTGCAGGGCAAGGTGACCCTGTGGAATGCCGGGGCCGAGCACATCTTCGGCTGGACCGAGGCGGAGATGCTGGGTCAGAACGTGGAGGTGATCTACACCGCTGACGATATCCAGGCCAAGCGGTTGCGGCACAACCAGGGCGTCTCGATGGCCTCGGGTGGGGTCAGTGGTGAGCGCTGGCTGGCGCGCAGGTCCGGCGAGCGCTTCTGGGCCAGCGGGGCGATGACCGTGCTGCGCGATGAAGATGGCGCCGTGCTGGGCTTCGTCAAGGTACTGGGCGACCGCACCCAGGAGCGCCGCGCCAGCGATGCACTGGCCCATAGCGAGCGCCGCCTCGGCGCGCTGGTGAGCGCCTCCTCGCAGTCGCTGTATGCGGTCACCGCGGACTGGCGCGAGATGCGTCAGATCCTGGCGACCGGGCCGGTGGCACCGGACGAGAGCCTGCCTGCGGTCACCGACTGGCGAGAACGCTACGTACACCCCGATGATCGTGCCCTGCTTGAGCAGGCCATTGCGCGTGCGATGGCGCAGCGGCTGCCGCTGGAACTGGAGCACCGCAGCCTGCTGGCCGATGGCAGTGTGCGTTGGGTGCAGATGCGTGCGGTGCCCTTGCTGGACAGCGCCGGTGAGATCACCGAGTGGTTCGGCACCGCCTCGGATGTGACCGAGCGGCGTCAGGCCGAAGAGCAGCTGCGCGAGTTGACCTTGACCCTGGAAGAGCGCGTGCAGACCCGCAGCGCCGCGTTGCAGGTGGCCGAGGAGCGGCTGCGGCAGAGTCAGAAGATGGAGGCCGTGGGTCAGTTGACCGGTGGCCTGGCGCATGACTTCAACAACCTGCTGACCGCCATCTCGGTGGGGCTGGAGCTGCTGGAGCTGCGGATCGATCAGGGGCGGTATGACGACATCGGCCGCTACCTGGAGATGGCGCAGTCCAGCGCGTCGCGTGCCACGGCGCTCACCCAGCGCTTGCTGGCGTTCTCCCGCCGGCAGACGCTCGCGCCCACGCCGGTGGTGGCTGATGCGATGGTGCGCGGCATGCTGGATATCATTTCGCGCACGCTGGGGCCTTCGATCGCGATCTCCACGCAGTTGGCGTCCGATCCCTGGGCGGTACTGGTGGATGTGCCGCAGATGGAAAATGCGCTGCTGAATCTGTGCATCAATGCCCGCGACGCGATGCCTCAGGGTGGCCCGCTGCTGATCAGCGCGGCCAACGTGAGCCTGCGTGGCGAGGGCGCGGCGGCGCTGGATACGCCGCCGGGCGATTACGTCCGGCTGGCCGTCAAGGACGCGGGGACCGGCATGGAGGCGGCGGTGATCGAAAAAGTATTCGAGCCGTTCTTCACCACCAAGCCGATCGGGCAGGGGACCGGCCTGGGGCTGTCGATGATCTATGGCTTCACCCGCCAATCCGGCGGGCAGGTGCGGATCGATTCCCAGGTTGGCCACGGCACCACGGTGGAACTCTACTTGCCGCGCTTCGTCGGCGAGACCCCTGCGGACGCCGCCCAAGAACCCTCACAGGATCTGCCGGCGCGTTCAGCGCCCAGCGTCGGCACCATTCTGGTGGTGGAAGACGAGGAAGCGATCCGCGCGCTGTTGACCGAGGTGCTTGGCGGCGCGGGTTATAGGGTGTTGCAGGCGCCGGAAGGAGGCCAGGCCATCGACCTGCTGCGCTCCGATGAGACGATCGACCTGCTGATCACCGATGTGGGGCTGACCGGTGGGCTCAATGGCCGCCAGGTCGCTGACGCCGGCCGCCAGGTGCGTCCCGCGTTGCCGGTGTTGTTCATCACCGGCTACGCGGCCTCGGCAGCGGTGGGCGCGGGCCAGCTGGAGGACGGCATGGAAGTGCTGACCAAGCCCTTCACGACCGCTGAACTGGAGCGACGTGCCCGCGCGCTGTTGGCGATCAGGAACCCGTCGTAGCCGGGCCAGCTGCTGTCAGAGCAGGGACCTGACCGAGGTCACCAGTTGCTTGAGCGTGAATGGCTTGCGCAGCAGTTTGATCTCCTCGCCGCGGAAGTCGGGCCGGGCCCCGGCGGGCCCCGCGTAGCCGGTCACCAGCAGGATCGGCATTGCCGGGTGCAGGGTCGTGGCGATCGTGGCCAGATCGCGACCGTCCATGCCGGGCAGGCCGACATCGGACACCAGCAGGTCGAACGGGCCGTCGTGCCTGAGGCAACCCAGCGCGGCCTCGGCATCGCCGACGTCGAGGACATCGAAGCCATCGTCGTTGAGGATGTCCTTGGTCATCTCCCGGATGGGCGCATCGTCTTCGACGAGAAGCACGCGGCATCGTGGGTGGGTTCGTGCGGCAGTCATCGCGGGCGGAGATCCTCGTGGCGTGCCGCCACCGGTGCGGATCTCCACCTTAGCGCCGGTGCGTGTTAGCCGGCCGTGCATCGCGTGCCAGCCCCATGTCTTGACCGGGGGCGGGTGCCCGTCACGGCACCGCCTGGCATGGCCTCAGTTCAAGGCGCTGCCGCTCTGGGTGGGGCTTTCATCCAACAGGGCAGTGCGGATGGACCGCGCCAGATCGCTGCGGGTGAAGGGCTTGGCCAACAGGGCGATGGTGCCGCTTGCGTCGATATCGCGCGGATAACCCGAGGTGAACAGCACCCGCAGGCCGGGCTTGCGGACCAGTGCCTGCTTGGCCAGGGCCCAGCCGGACATGCCCGGCATCACGATGTCGGAGAACAGCAGGTCCACGCTGACGTCGGTGCGATCCAGCAACCGCAGCGCCGAGGGGCCGTCATGCGCCTCGAGCACGCGATAGCCCAGCTGGCGCAGGGTATCGACGGTGTAAGCGCGCACATCGTCGTTGTCCTCGGCGACCAGTACGGTCGTTTCCGCCTCGACCTCGAAGGCGTCCAGCGCCTGTGCATCGGCCGGGCGCACGCTCGGCAGGGCGGAGGCTGAGCGCGGGAACAGCAGCGTGATCGTGGTGCCGCTGCCCTCGGTGGAATCGAGCAGAACGTGCCCGCCGGATTGCTTGGCGAAGCCATACACCATCGACAGGCCCAACCCGGTGCCACGGCCAACCTCCTTGGTGGTGAAGAACGGCTCGAACACCCGCGCCATGACCTCCGGCGGCATGCCCTGGCCGCTGTCGCGGACGCGCACCATGGCGTACTGGCCGGGCGGAACGTCCGGGTGCTGCGCCGCGTAATCCTTGTCCAGGTGGATGTTGTCCATCTCGATGGTCAGGCGGCCGCCCTCGGGCATGGCATCGCGTGCATTCACCGCCAGGTTGAGGATCGAGGCTTCCAGCTGGCTCGGATCGATCTCCACGCACCAGATATCCGGGCTGTGCACCATGTCGATCTGCACCAGCTCGCCCAGCGACCGTTTGAGCATGTCCTGCATGCCGCGCATTTCTTCGTTCAGATCCACCGGCAGGTTCTTCAGCGGCTGCCGACGCGAGAAGGCGAGCAGGCGCTGGGTGACGTTGGCCGCACGCATGACGCCCTTCATCGCGTTGTCGAGCGCGCGTGAGGAATTGCCTGCCGTGTCGCCGAGCCGGTCGGTCAGCATCTTGGCGTACTCGATGTTGCCGGCGATGACGGTCAGGATGTTGTTGAAATCATGCGCGATGCCACCGGTCAGCTGGCCCACCGCCTCGATTTTCTGGCTGTGCCGCAGCGCTTCTTCAGCCTGCCGCCGCGCGGTGGTTTCCACGGCCTCGGAGACGACGGCGGTGATCCGTGCCTGATGGTCGAACAGGGGGCGGAAGGAGAAATCGAACGTGCGCTTGCCGGTTGGCAGGCGCAGTTCCAGTTCGTGGCGCGACGCCGTGCCCGCCGCAGCCTCCAGGATGGCCGTGCAGACCACGCCGGGAACGCCGGGCGTGTCGGCGAACCAGGCCGATTCGCAGTACAGGTTGCCACGCACGTCCTGCTTGTCCGCCAGGATGGCGGCCAGCGAGGCCGAATTGGTGTCGATGATGTGGCCATCCAGGGTCAGCAGGTTCTGGTGCTGGAAACTGGATTCGAACAGCGCCTGCAGCCGGCTTTCGCTCCGGTGCAGTGCCGAGGTCCGCTCATCCACCTGGCGTTCCAGGGATTCGTTGCTGGCCTTGAGCAGCGACTGCGCATGCTTGAGCTCGCTGATGTCGCGCGCCATGGCGTAATAGCCCAGCACCGCGCCATCCGGCGCCAGCTCGGGCACGCAGTCCACCTGTGCGTGGCGGGGCGTACCGTCGCTGCGCAGCGAGAGCAGGTCGAAGCTCACCTTTTCGCCGAGCAGGACCCGCTCCAGGTGCTGCTGGATGCTGTTGAAGGTGTCCTCGCCGACGACCTCGCGGGTATGTCGGCCGATCAGGCTCTCCGGCGTGCGGCCGTGCCACTCGACATAGGCGTTGTTGGCGAAACGGTAGCGGTGGTCATGGCCGAAGTAGGCGATCAGCGCGGGCAGCGAATCGGTGATCAGCTTCAGCCGCTGGTGGCTGTCGTGCAGTTCGGCCTCGATACGCAGCAGCCGGCGGCGCTCCTGGGCTTCATGGATGCCCCGGACCACGGCATCGGGCAGGCGCTGCAGGCGCGATTTGACTACATAGTCGCGCGCGCCGCGCTTGAGCGCCTGCACGGCGAGTTCTTCGGTAAGCGTGCCGGAAACGAAGATGAAAGGAATCCCGGGGGCGATCTCGCTGGCCAGGGCGAGGGCAGCGTCGCCATCGAAGCCTGGCAGCACGTGGTCGGCCAGGATCACATCGAACGAGGCGGTGGTCAGGGCATCGAGCATGCCCTGGTGCGACCAGGTGCGTTCGGCCGTGAACGGGAGCCCGGCGCGGCGCAGCTGCGCGGTGATCAGCTCTGCATCCAGTGCACTGTCTTCGACCATCAGGATCCTGATGGTCTTTGTTGTGGCGGCCTCAGCCATCGTTTGTACTCTTCCCACCGAACAGGGTGCCGTGCGGTGGCGGCTGATTGGTGATGCCCCAGAACATGCCCAGCCCCTGGATCGCCTCGAGGAACTCCTTGAAATCCACCGGCTTGACCACAAAGGCGTTCACGCCCAGTTCGTAGCTGCGGATCAGATCCTGTTCTTCCCGCGAGGAGGTCAGCATCACCACCGGGGTGCTGCTCAGGGCGCGGTCGTTGCGGATTTCCTTGAGGACTTCCAGGCCGTTGAGCTTGGGCAGTTTCAAATCCAGCAGCACCACCACCGGGCCGCCGTGCATGGCGCCTGCATAGGGACCCTGGCAGCGGAGATACTCCAGCGCTTCCACGCCGTCGCGCACATGAGTCACATCGTTGAGCAGCTGGCAGCGCGCAAGCGCCGCCATCGTCAATTCGGCGTCTTTCGGGTTGTCTTCTACGAGCAGGATCGGTCGCAGATCTCTCATAGGTGGTCTCCATCAGCAAAGGGAATGGTGAAATAGAAGGTGGCGCCGGCGCCGACCTGGCCTTCGGCCCAGGTGCGGCCGCCATGGCGGGTGATGATGCGGTGCACGTTGGCCAGGCCGATGCCGGTGCCTTCGTACTCATCGACGTGATGCAGCCGCTGGAACACGCCGAACAGCTTGTCCACATAGCGCATGTCGAAACCGCAGCCGTTGTCTTTCACGAAGAAGATGTCCTCCGTGTCATTGCGTTGGTGGCCCACCTCGATGCGTGGCTCGGGCGTGTCACGGGTGAACTTGATCGCGTTGGACAGCAGGTTCTGCCAGACCAGCCGCAGCATGCCGGGGTCGGCCAGTACCCTGGGCAGCGTCCTGATCTCCCAGGCGATGGCACGGCCGGTGTATTCCATGTCCAGCTTGTGGCGCACGTCGTCGGCCAAGGCGGTCATGTCCATCGCGATCTGGCCCATCGTGGAGCGGCCCATCTGCGAGAAGCTGAGCAGATCATCCACCAGCGTCCCTGCCGATTTTGCCGACTCCACGATGGTCTCGAGGAATCTCTTTTCTGAATCGTTCAATCGCTCGCCGGCCGACGACCACAGCAGTTCGGAGTAGCCCACGATGTGGCGGAATGGTGCGCGCAGGTCATGACTGACCGAATAGGAGAACGCTTCGAGCTCCTTGTTGCTGCGAAGCAACTGTTCATTCAACGCCGCCATCTCCTCGGCCTTGCGCAGCACGATGTCCACGATCGCGGTGCGCAGTTCCAGCGCGGCATCACGGTCGACCTCGTTCCAGGGCAGCGACTGCTCGCGCACCGTCTGCTTCCAGCCTTCGAAGGAGGTGCGCGGCGACAGTGGCTGCTCGCTTTCTTCCTTGCGCGGATCACCGCCCCAGCGGACGGTGCGGACCACCTCCGGCCGGAACCAGATCACGAAGCTGTCGTGGATCTGCGAGATGGAGATGGCCAGCACGCCACTGGCGACGCCGGCGAAGGCTTCGGCGTGCTTCCATTGCTGCGGGAGCGTGTCGGTGCAGAAGATGTCGCCCTCGATAGGCTGGGCGGTCAACCACTGGACCAGCTGCATCACCTGGCGCTGGCTCGGGCAGTCGCCGTGCAGGATGCATTCGCCACGGTGCACGATCGCCGCACCGGCCGATTGGGTCAGCGCGAGCAGGCTGCGTTGATCGCGGCCCAGCGCGGCCATGAAGTCGGTATCGCCGGCCATCCGGCCGAGCAGCCGCACCTGGATGGCGCGGCGTGCAATGCGTTCTTCGACCTGCACCGCGCGCTGCTTCAGCGAAATCTGCAGCGACAGGATCTGGCCAATGAACTCGCAGGCCGTGCGCACGTGGTACGGCACCCGGCGCGCGCGCCGGTTATGGCAGGAGATCAGGCCCCACAGTTCGCCCTCGCACAGCACCGAGACCGACATCGATGCACCGGTGCCCATGTTGCGCATGTACTGCAGGTGCACCGGGGAGACGCTGCGCAGCATGGCCGGGCCGAGGTCGGTGGGCGGCGCCTCGGCGATCGCGGGCACGCGCACCAGCGGTACCGGGGTGTAGTGGCTGTCAGCGATCAGCCGGATCCGGTTCTGCCGGTACAGCTCACGCGCCTGCGCGGGAATGTCCGATTCCGGGAAGCGCAGATCCAGGTAGGAGGGCAACACGCTGTTGCGGTCCTCGGCCACGACCGCGCCGTTCCAGTCCGGGTCGAACTGGTAGATCATCGTGCGGTCGAAGCCGGTCAGCTCGCGGATATGCACCGCGGCGATCTCACTTAGGGCCTGCGTGGTGGGCGCCCGCTCGATCGCGGCCATGAAGCGGCGGATCGAGGGATAGAGGTCTTCCAGCGAGCCTGGCTCGCCCGGCACCGGGGCTTCCAGCTCGATGATGACGTCATCCCCGATGCGGTGCGCCACCGTAGGGTGGTGGCCGGCCATGCCGACCGGAAGCGCGCCGAGGAAGTGCGAAGCACCTTGCTCCAGTGCCACCAGCAGCGGCCTGCAGTGGGCCAGCGTGCCGCCGAGCACGGTGTCAAGGGATTGCCCGAGCGGATCGCCGAGCGTCTCGATGAGCTCCGGCCGCGCGACGGCGCGGGCGTTGACGGTCAATGTCGGGTGGTCGAGGACCAAGATCAATCCGTAGGGCTGGATCGCGCCGGGGGTACGGATCGGCTCACGCGCACAGCTGGACAGATCCAAGGCGCTTGCGCCGGAATTCCTCGAGGACATTCATTGACTCCTGATCTTTACCAGTGCTGGACACCGCCCAAAGGGCACGGCGGCACCTGGTCTTTCAGGAGCACACACCGTCACCTGCGACGCGGTGTGCCACAGTTCCCTTATTTTTGCATAGGCGATCGTCCTGATTTGTGAGGATGCGACGGTGTTCCTTGCGCTGCGCGCGGATCAGTCCCAGCGGTAACTGAGGGTGGCTGACCAGAGCCCACCGGAGCCATCGATCGGACCCCCATTGGCGTAGCGGTAGTACTCGTTCGCCGCCAGCAGCGGCTCGGGCAGTTTCGTGACCTTGCGGTCGAACACGTTGTTGGCGTTCAGTGCCACGTCCCAGCCGCCGGGCAGGGTGGCGCCCAGTTGCAGATCGGTGATCCAGAGGCCGCCGATGTCGTAGGCGATCTCGGCCTGGCCCGCATAAGGCCCACTGCTGGCCACCGTGGTCGGCGATCCATAGCGTTGGATGTCCCCGTAGCGGCTCTGGCGCAGGCCGACGCGGTAGCGGCCCAAGCTCCAGTCAAGGCCCAGCACCTGCCGGGACTTCGGCGCCTTGTAAAGCAACTCGTTCTGCGATCCGGTGCTGAACACCGGCACATTGAAGGCGGCCAGCACCGCGGGTGTGGGGGCCAGCCCGGTGATCTCCGCGCGGGTGTGGCTGCTGGCCAGGGTCCGGCGCAGGGCGCCGCCGCGACCAAGATCGAAGCGGCCTTCGAGCGTGGCCTCCACACCTTCGGTGCGCGTATCGGCGGCATTGATGAAGTAGCGCACCCCATCCTGCGCGCCGAGGCCCACCGCGGTGACCAGCGCACCGGAGCCGGGATACAGCCCCTCGCGGAAGGTGGTGGACAGTGCGATGCGGTCATCCACATCGATGCGGTAGGCATCCACGGTCAGCGACGCGCCCGGCCAGGGCTCGGCCACGACGCCCAGGCTGAGGCTGCGCGAGGTTTCCGGGCGCAACGGCTGCGCGCCCAGCGCGATGGCCTGCGGCGAGCCGGCCTGCAGGATGTGGTCGGTGTAGAAATTGCCATTGGAGGTGTTGCGGTACGCCTGCGCAGCCAGCGAAGGGGCCTGGAAGCCGTTGCTGATCGTGCCGCGCAGGGCGAGCCGGGGATGCAGGGCAAAGCGGGTGGACAGGCGACCGGTGGTCTCGCTGCCGAAATCCGAGTAACGCTCATGCCGGCCGGCCAGGTCCACCCGCCAGCGTGCGCCCAGGTCGGCAGCGACACCCACGTACACCGCGCCGCTGTTGCGGCTGACATCCACCGCATCTTCCGGCCGGTAGCCGGGCAGGGCCTGCGAGCCGCCCAGGCCGATGCCCAGTACGGTGCCGGCATACGGACCCTCCAGCACCCGCTGCCCGCCATGGGTATAGGACTGCACGTCGCCGGCGCCGATCCGGTAGCGCTCGTCGCGGTACTCCGCACCCGCGCTGAGCTCCAGTGGCGCGGCCAGCCACGCGGTCTGCAGCCGGCGGCGCACATCCAGGTTGTGGGTCCAGGCGCTGTAGCGCAGGTCGCCGATATAGAAGTCGGTCTGGCTGTCCAGCCCATAAGTGGGGTTGATGCTGTTGTGCAGGTTGATGTCCATCGCATCGCGCCCGTAGCCGCTGCTGAGGTCCCAATCCCACTCGCCGGCTTGGCCGCGGACGCCCAGCGTCAGCGCGGCATCGTTCTCGTCGATGTGCTCGGTGGGTGCGAAGCCATCCGGATCGATGGCCCGCACCACTTCGTTGCGAAGCGGCTGGCGGAAGTTCTGCGGTGCCCATGCATCGCGCTGGGCCAGCGTCAGCAGCCCGTAGGCCTCTACCGTCGCCGCCAGGGGCAGGCTGGCATTGGCGGTGGCGGTCTTGGTGCGGAACGCGCGGATGCCGCGGTTGCGCCAGGCGTTGTTGTCGCGGGTGGCTTCGCGCGGATCCGGCGTGGCACCGGCGGGTAGCGTCGGGTTGCTGGCCTGATTGCCACCGGGCCGGATCGCCGTGCCGGCCGCGTTGCGCGGGAAGTAATACAGGAAGGTATCGCGTGCGGGGCTGGTGTAGTCGGTGGCGTGCTGATCATCCAGCTGTGCGGCCAGATGCAGATAGCCGCCATCGCCGATGCCGAAGCCGACATCGGCCTGCACCACGCGCGAACGGCCATCGCCGGCGAAGTAGGTGCCATCGCGGTAGGAGACGTTGCCGCCACGCGCCGCCTTGTTGGTGACGATATTGATCACCCCGGCGATGGCATCCGAGCCGTAGATCGCCGAGGCGCCATCGCGCAGCACTTCGATGCGCTCGATCGCACCGGTGGGGATCAGGGCGAGATCGGCCGGTGCGGCGCCGCCGAAACCACCGGCGCCCAGCAGTGCGGTGGCGTGGCGGCGTTTGCCATCCACCAGCACCAGCACGTGGCTGGCGTTGAGGCCACGCAGCTGTCCGGCGCGCACCATGCTGTTCAGATCGCCGGTTTCCAGCGGCAGGTTGAAGCTGGGCACGGTGGTGTTGAGCACATCCAGCAGGCTGGTCGCGTTGGCCGCGCGGATGTCTTCGGCCGACAGCACATCGATCGGTGCCGCGCTTTCGCGCACGGTGCGGCCTTGGGCGCGGGTGCCGGTCACGGTGACCGTATCGAGCGTGGCGGTGCTGGTAGCGGTGATGGCACTGGCAGTCGTCTCCGGCGCTGCGTGGGCGGCAAGGGGCAGGGAGAGCGCGGAAACGATGGCCAGGGCCAACGGCAGGCGATGGTGCGTGGACAGCATGGAGGATCCCCAGGGAGAAGAAAGGCCGATGCGCAGGGGCATGCGGCGGGCGGGCAACGGCGGTAGCGCCGGATCAGGCGCGGTGAGGCAGCGCACCCGGACAACAGCGTTCGGCCGCGGCGGCGATGTGCCGGGCGTGGATCACGGCGCCCCCCTCGCGGCAGCGGCCCAGCGCTCGAGATCGGCCGGATGCAGCGGTCCGTTGTGGACCTGCAGGACCGTGCCCTGCGCATCGATCAACACCGAGAAGGGCAGTGTCCCGATGCGGTTGCCGAACGTGGCGGCGCTGCCGGGCGGGCCGTCGCTCTCCACCAGTTGCCGATAGGTGAGCTGAAGCTGGTCGCGCAGGGCGTTGGCAGCCTCGATGTCGTCCAGTGCGATGCCGACCACCTGCACGCCGTTCGGCAGCGGTGCCTGCGCCTGCGAGAAATGCTGCAGGTCCGGCAGCTCCTTCAGGCAGGGCCCACACCAGCTGGCCCAGTAGTTGAGCAGCACCGGGCGGCCGCGCCATTGCGCCAGCGCCGCCGGGGCGCCGTCCAGATCGGTCCAGTGCAGGGCGGGCGCGGCCTGGCCGGCGGATGCGTGGGGTGTTGGCGGGGCTGCGTGCGATGCCAGGGGCAGCGCGAGCATCAGTACGCCGGCCAGCAGCGCCGGCAGATGCGAAGCAGGAGAGGTCATGGAGGGGAGGCCATCGAAGACGTCGCACGCGACGCGAAGCGGTCATCGGTCAAGGTGTGCAGGAACTGTTCGATATCGTCGATCTCCGCTTCGGTCAGGTGCAGCGGATCGCGCAGCTGTGCATCGCGGCCGATCGAATCGGGGATCACCTTGCCGGGGTCGTCGTAGTACACGATCACCTCGCGCAGGGTCTTGAACATGCCGTTGTGCATGTACGGCGCGGTCAGTGCGACGTTGCGCAGGCCGGGCACCTTGAACTCGCCCTTCTGCGTGGGATCGCCGGTGATGCCGCCGCGGCCCTCGTCATTGAACTCGCGGCCGTTGTAGATGCCGATGTTCTTGAAACGGTCCGAGGTGAAATCCTCGCCGGCGTGGCAGCTCACGCACTGGGCCTTGGTGATGAACAGCAGGCGGCCGCGCTTGGCCGCGTCGCTGATCGCGTCTTCCTGGCCGAGTGCATAACGGTCGTAGGGACTGTCCACGGTATTGAGGGTCTTCTGGTAGGCGCCCAGCGCCCGGCCCAGCGTGCGCGGGCTGGGTGCGGCGTTGTAGGTCGCCTGGAAGCGCGCGACCCACGCCGGGTCTGCAAGCAGCCGGGCCACTGCCTGGTCCACCGGCAGGTCCATTTCCAGCGGGTTGGCGATCGGCGCCAGGGCCTGCTCTTCCAGGGTTTCGCTGCGGCCATCCCAGAAGAAACGGGTGCGCCCGGCACTGTTCATCACGCTGGGGGTGTTGCGGGTGCCCACACGGCCTTCCACGCCCAGGCTGAGCGCACGGTCATCGGCGAATGCGCGGGCAGGCTGGTGGCAGCTGGCGCACGACACCGTACGGTCGCGCGACAGGATGGGATCGAAGAACAACTGGCGGCCCAGCTGGGCGCGTGGGTTGTCGGAGAGATCGCCGTCGTAGGTCGGGGCATCGGCGGAGAACACCGGCGCCAGTACCGCCACGCCGATCAGCGCGGCCAGCAGGGCAAGGGAGCGGACAGGGCGGGACATGGCGGTGCCGCGCTCAACGCGCGGCGATCTCCTGCTGGACCAGCTCGCACAGCCCACTCTCCTCGAAGCACACCTGGGCACGCAGGGTGCCGTTCACCGGTCCGGTGCCGGCGGCGACCGGCAGGCGCAGCTGACCGCGTTCACTGAAGTAGGTGTAGCGATACTCGCCGGCGAAACTGCGGCCGTGCCCTTCGCGCGGCGCGACCGAGTGCAGCGGTCCCTGCGCATGTTCGCCACCGGCCAGGGTCACCCGCGCTGCCCGTGGGCCGATCTGCGGTTGCTCGAAATCCGAGGCATAAAGAATCCAACCGGGTTCGATGCGGGCGTCGATCACCAGCTCACGGGTGCCGTCGGTGCGCGCTTCCAAGCGCGGATCGAGTGCGACCTTCGGGGTATCGGCGGCGGCCGCGCCGAACGGGATGAGCAGCAACGCGGCAACCCACGGGGCAAGGCTGCGACTCACTCCTTCGCCCCCTGGCCCTCGGTGGTGATGCGCAGCTGCACCTCGTCGGCGATGTTGGGCAGGAACCCGGTCAGGCCGAACTCACTGCGGCGGATGACGGCCGTGGCGTTGAAGCCGATCGTGGGCACCTTGCGGCTCGGGTGTTCGCCCACTTTGTTGAGCGTGGCCTCAAGCACGACCGGGCGGGTCACCCCATGCAGCGTCAGCTCACCGGTGATTTTCAGGCGGCCGGTGCCTTGCGACACCACCGAGGTACTGCGGAAGCTGGCCTGCGGGTGCTTGGCCACATCGAACAGCTTGTCGCCCTTGACGATCTCGTCCAGTTTCGGGACGTGGGTGGCCAGCTCGGCCAGTGGCAGCTCCACCTGCACCTGCGACGCAGCGGGCTTGGCCGCATCGTAGATGAGCGTGCCGCTGCTGATCGCCGCGCGGCCGGTCGGGAAGGAGAAACCGTTGTGGTTCCAGGTGAACAGCACATCGGTGTGGGTGGGGTCGAGCTGATAGGTCACTGGCGCGGCGGTCGCCACGGCGGGTGCGCTGGAAAGGGCAAGCAGTGCGAGTATCAGGGGAGTACGCATGTGAAGTTCTCTGGGCAGTGGCGCGCAGTCGCCCGCGGCATCACGAAGAGGCCGTGCCGGGCAGGCAGCGCAGGAGCGGGTGAGCAACGGCCAGACGCGCTGGCCGCTGCAGCGGGTTACGGGGCGACCGCCAGTGATGCGGTCGTCGCCGGGGCGGCGGGAGCAGCGGCGCTGGCCGCGTACGGATCCGGTTCGGCGATCAGTCCGTCAAGCAGGCTGTTGAAGCGGGTCACGTAATCCCGGTGATACTCACCGGTGACCGTGCCGGTGTAGCCGGTATAGATCTCGCGGACCTTGCCGTCGCGGCCGATGATGATCGTGGTCGGGAAGGCGGCCATGTAATTGAGCCCCTTCAGTTTTTCGGTGGCGACTTTCTTGTCGGCGATACCACCGAACACGATGTCGTAACGGATGTCGAAATAATCCTTGAAGGTGGTCAGGGTCTTCTGGAAATAATCGAAGTTGTCTTCCTGCTCGAAGGCAACGGCCACCGCTTCCACCCCACGGTGATGGTTCTGCTTGAACCACGGCGCCAGGAAGTAGGTCTGGTCGGTGCAGTTGGGGCACCAGGTGCCGATCACTTCAACGATCACCACCTTGCCGCGGTACTTGTCGTCCTGCAGCGTGACCTGCTTGCCCTGCAGATCGGGGAAGCTGAAATCTATGCGGTCCTGGCCATCCTTGAGGAAGGTGAGCTTGTACGGATCGGGCAGCTCCACCTTGTCGCTCTTCTCGGCCTCGAACTTGACCACGTTGTAGATGCCGCTGCCGAACGCGCCCTGGATGTTGCCGTCTTCATCGATCGTGCCGCGGATCAGCAACGGGCTCGGCCCGCTGAAGCCGGACAGATAGAAGCGGTTGCCCTGTACGGTGCCTTCCAGCTCGCGGGTATCGCCGACGACGGTCATGAACACGCCCGAGAGGCGGTTTCCTTCCTGCTTGAGCAGGGCCACCTGGTTGCGCTTGTCCTGGCGGGCAGCCTTGTCGATGGTCTGCACGGCCCACTTGCCGCTGAGGTCCGCCGCCGGCGCCTCGTCCTGGCCGGGCTTGACGAAGCGCCATGCCGCGCCCTGTTCGGCGGTGAAGGCCAGGTTGCGCGCCCCGTTGCGGCTGGGCACCAGGTCCTTGTACTGGCCCACGAGGTGTTTGCCATCCTCGGAGACCTTGCCTTCCAGGACGGCGTCGTAGGTGTTCATCCTCACCGAGAACGTCCCGTCATCGCGCGGGGTGACCTTGAATTTGTCCGTGCGCGTGCCGTTGAGCAGGGTGAAGGTCGCGTCCTGCGCGCGCTTGCCCTTCACTTCGAAATTGAAGGGGATGGGGTCGCCATCGATGGTGAATTCGCCGCGCCAGACGCCTTCGGCAGGAAAGGGTGCCTTGGTCGCCGCCGATGCGGCGAAGGACAGGCTTGAGGCCAGGAACAGGGTCGCGACAACGCGACCGGATAATGCCAGTGTCATGAGAGTGCTTCCAGATAATCCCCTTGGACGCGCCAAGTCGCCGGCGATGCAGCCCCCGTTCCACTGCATCCGCTGAAAGGCCATCCCTGGCCGGTCACGTGCCATCCCTGGCGTGACTGGATTATTGCCACGTGAATGTCGTAAAAGTTCATCGCCGCTTGGTACGCATGTTCATCAGCATATTCACAGGCGCGACGATGGCAGGCTGATAACCGTTTTGATATCAGCGGATTTGCCGCTGTGCACGACATCGAAGACCATGGTGGCCTGAGCTGTTCGGCCGCGGGCCGATAAAGGAGGGAGGTCATCGTGACGCCAAGGGAAGGTATCCAAGTCTCGGTCTACACCCGCTGGCACCAGCTGGCAGTGCCGCTCGCATTCGCGTTGGCGGCGGGCAGTTTCATGTTCATCGTGCTCAATCGCGGCCCGGTGGGCGTCGCCATCCTGGTGGCGATGCTATGCCTGGTGCTGCCACCGCTGCTGGCCTTCCAGGGGTTCCCGACGCGCAACGAAGTGATGGTCCTGCCCGACGGTTTGATGTTCTCGCGGCGCGATGCGGTGCCCTTCGATGAGCTGTCCAGCTGGGGCACCGATGACTATCTGAAACTGGTGCGGCCGGGCCGGGCGACACTGATGGTGAGTGCGGCCGATCTGCAGAGCCGTGATCGCTTGCTGCGCGAATTCGACCAGGCGCTGTCGACCTGGCAACGCCAGCAGCCAGCGGTCAGCGAGCCGATCCGCCGCACGCACTTCTATGGCTCCGCGCGTGCGGCCGCCATCGGCGCGGTGATCATCGGATTGGGCGCGCTGTGCATGGTGATGGCATTGCGGCTGCGTGAGCCGTCCATCGAACTGGCGGCTGTCGGTGCGCTGGGTGGGCTGGTCGGTGTGATCATGCTGCTCGGTCGCCGGGTCTGATCAGGCCTGGTGTCCACACCGTCTTGTTTTCAGCGTCTCGCATATTTCACGAGCTGAAGCGCAGCCTGCCGATGCGAGCTGCGTCCGCAGCGCATGAAAAGGAGTGCCATACGCTATGAATACCCGAGGCGATTACGCCCACCCCGAGCCCGTCGCTGCGGCGACCGTGGCCGTGGTCACCCCACCGCCGGTGGTGGATCTTCCGCGCGACAGCGCCGTGTCATGGGGTGCGATCCTGGCCGGTGCGATTGCTGCGGCCGCGCTTTCGTTGATCCTGGTGATTCTCGGCGTGGGCCTGGGCCTGTCGTCCGTCTCGCCGTGGTCGTTTGAAGGCGTGACGGCCGAGACGTTTGGCTGGTCCAGCATAGCCTGGTTGACCTTCACCGCCATCGCAGCCTCCGGTCTGGGTGGCTATCTGGCCGGTCGCCTGCGCACGAAGTGGAGCAACCTACACGGCGATGAAACCTACTTCCGCGATACCGCGCATGGTTTCGTGTCGTGGGCCGTGGCCACGCTGCTGACGGCCGCGCTGCTGACCTCTGCGATCGGCGGCATTCTCGGTGCCGGTGCCAAGGTGGCTGGTGCTACCGCAGGTGCGGCAGCCTCCACTGCGGGTGGTATCGCCGCCGCGGGTGCGGGCTCGGCCGCGATGGGCAGTGACCAGGGGGACGTGCAGTACTGGGTGGATTCGCTGTTCCGCGCCAACCCGACCGCGGCGCAGCCCGCGCCGCCGGCCGGCCCGGCCGATGCAGCGGCACTGTCGGCACCGCCAGTCAATGGCGCACCGCCGCCGCCGCGCCCGATGCCGGGTGCAGACCGCCGTCCGGACAGTCGTGAGGTGCGCACCGAGGTCAACCGCATCATCGTCAACAGCCTCAAGTCCGACACCATGGACCCTGCCGATACGCAGTACCTGGGTCAGCTGGTGGCGGCACAGACGGGCATGAGTCAGGCCGAAGCCCAGGCCCGCGTGACCGATGTGCAGACCCGCCTGCGTGCGGCCCTGGACAACGCCAAGCAGCAGGCCAAGCAGGCGGCGGACGATGCCCGCAAGGCCACCGCTTACGCTGCGCTGTGGCTGTTCATCACGCTGCTCATCGGTGCCTTCATTGCCAGCCTGAGTGCCACCTGGGGCGGCCGTCGCCGCGACCTGTGAACCTGATCATCCAAAGAAAGGAAACACCATGAAGTACATTCTGCTGTGGATGCTCGGCATTCCGATTCCGCTGCTGCTCCTGTTCGCGCTGCTGCGCTGACCGCTCCACCATCAGGCCGCCTTAGGGCGGCCTGATGCGTTATGGCGGGCTGCCCATGGAGGGGCGCTACGCGCACCGCCTATCGCAACAATCTGAATGAGTCAGGGAGGTGCACGGAACCTTCACGCCATCGGCATCTGCCGTCATGCCCAATCTTCCTGAAGTCATTTAAGCTTTGAAGATTGCGACCCCCATTCATATCGGTGATGGGTCGCCAGCCCACCCGGTGTATCCCTTCTTTCAGGACCCTTTCCATGGCGGCTTTGCAGCAGCGCACGATCGATCTCATCCGCAGCCATCAGGAGCCCCTGCTGGCCGCATGGGCCGGCAATCTGGCCGGTTCCAGCCAGGCGCAGGACGGCCGGCTGTCGTCCCGCGAGCTGGACAGCCAGGTCCGCGAATTCTGGCGCCTGTTCCTCGATGCGGTGTCGGCCACCGACGTCAGCTCGATTGCACGCGTGGAGTGGCAGGACATCCGCCGCTTCCTGGAAGAACTTTCCCGCGAGCGCGTGCTGAAGGGATTCAACTCGTCGGAGACCGCGAGCTTCATCTTCTCGCTCAAGCGACCGCTGTTCGACGTGATCCAGCAGGGGTATGCCAATGACCCGGCGCAGCTGGGCGACCAGCTGTGGGCGATCTCCGAGCTGATCGATCAGCTGGGGCTGCACACGGTCAGCGTGTTCCAGAAAACCCGCGAAGACGTGATCCAGCGCCAGCAGGAAGAAATGCTCGAGCTGTCCACGCCCGTGGTGAAGCTGTGGGACGGTGTGCTGGCGCTGCCGATGATCGGCACGCTGGATTCGCAGCGCACCCAGGTGGTGATGGAGTCGCTGCTGCAGCGCATCGTGGATACCGGTTCTGAAATCGCCATCATCGATATCACCGGCGTGCCGACCGTGGATACGCTGGTGGCCCAGCATCTGCTGAAGACCGTCACCGCCATCCGCCTGATGGGCGCCGATGCGATCATCAGCGGCGTGCGACCGCAGATCGCCCAGACCATCGTGCACCTCGGGCTGGACCTGCAGGGCATCGTGACCAAGGCCAATCTGGCCGACGCACTGGCGCTGGCGCTCAAGCGCACCGGCCAGACCGTCACCCGGACCGCCCGCTGAAATGGAGCGCATCCCGATCCTGCAGATGGGCGATCTGCTGCTGGTGACGATCCAGGTGGACATGCATGATCAGCTCGCGCTGACGCTGCAGGACGACCTCACCGAGAAGATCCGCAGCACCTCCGCGCGCGGTGTGCTGATCGACATTTCCGCACTGGATATCGTCGATTCGTTCATCGGCCGCATGATCGCCACCATTTCGTCGCTGGCCCGGATCATGGATGCCACCACGGTCGTGGTGGGCATGCAGCCGGCCGTGGCGATCACGCTGGTGGAGCTGGGCCTTACCCTCAGTGGCGTGCGCACCGCGCTCAATGTGGAGCGGGGCATGAAGCTGCTGCAGCGTACCGACGAAGACGAAGCTGCCTCATGAGTGCGTCCAGTGGTTCGCTGCCGATCCGCATCGAGCAGGATGTCGTACTGGCCCGCCAGGCCGCGCGCCAGATCTGCGTGGCCTGCAAGCTGCGTCTGATCGACCAGACCAAGCTGGTCACGGCCGCCAGCGAGCTGGCCCGCAACGCCGTGATCTACGGCGGCGGCGGAACCATGGATTGGGAGGTCGTGGAGAAAGGCCTGCGCAAAGGCGTCCGGCTGGTCTTCGCCGACAACGGGCCCGGCATCCCTGATGTCGCGCAGGCCCTTACCGATGGCTGGTCATCCGGCTCGGGCATGGGCCTGGGGTTGTCCGGTTCGCGCCGCCTGGTGGATGAATTCGAACTGGAGAGTGCGCCGGGGCAGGGCACCCGCATCACGATCACCAAATGGAGCTGAACTTCGCCGGCCAGGTAACGCGGGTCGTGCTGGTCGAAGAAACCTCCCAGGTCGGACAGGCCCGGCGCGAAGCGCTGGCGCTGGCCGATCATGTCGGCCTGGACGAAATGGACGCCGGCCGCGCGGCGTTGGTGGCCACGGAGATGGCGACCAACGTGCTCAAGCATGGGCGCGGCGGACGCATGTATCTGTCCGTGGTCTGTGGCCGCGGCGGCAACGGTGTGGAGCTGTGCACCGTGGACACCGGTCCGGGCTTTTCCCTGGCCGAGTGTCTTCCAGACGGCTACTCGACCGGGGGCACCCAAGGGCTGGGGCTCGGTGCGATCCAGCGCCAGGCCACCGTGCTGGATGCCTGGTCCGATGCCAAGGGGGCGGTGGTGGTGGCGCGGATCTACGCCAGCCGCGCGCCACGCGATATCGATGTGGCCTACGGCGCGCTGCGCATTCCGATGCGGCACGAGCTGGCGTGCGGCGATGCATGGCATATCCGCGCCGACGGACAGACCGTCGCGGTGACCGTGATCGATGGCCTCGGCCATGGACTGCCCGCCGCCGATGCGTCGCGGGCCGGCGTGGAGGCGGTCGCGCACACGGCCGCGGGCGGCGCAGCCGCGTTGATCGGCGTCCTGCACGCGGGCATGTCCGGCACCCGGGGCGGTGCAGCAGCCGTTGCCTGCGTGGACGTGGCCACCCTGCAGGTGGAGTTTGCCGGTATCGGCAATATCGCCGCGAGCCTGTGCGAGCCCACCGGTTCGCGTGGGTTGGCCTCACACCCGGGTATCGTGGGCGTGCAGTACCGCAAGGCACAACCATTCCATTTTCACGCCGCGGCAGGCACGCTGCTGGTCATGCATAGTGATGGCCTGCAGGCGCGCTGGAGCCTGCGTGACTACCCCGGTCTGCTGCACCGCCACCCGGCATTGATCGTGGCGGTGCTGCAGCGTGATTTCGATCGTGGCCGGGATGACGCCGGCATTGTTGCCCTGCGTCTTGGAGATCTGCATTGAGCGCTTCACCCGATGATCAGGAGCTGCAACGGCTGCGTCTGGAAGCCGATGCGCTGCGCGCTGAGTTGGATGAAACCAATCAGGGGGTGCTCGCCTTGTATGCCGAGCTGGACGAGCAGGCCGAGCAACTGCGCGAGGTGTCCGAGCTGAAGAGCCGGTTCCTGTCGTACATGAGCCATGAGTTCCGCACGCCGCTGGGCTCGATCCTGAGCATGACGCGCCTGTTGGAGGACGGCATGGATGGCCCGCTGACCGAGGAGCAGCGTCGGCAGGTGCGCTTCATCAGCGCCTCGACCAGTGAACTGCGCGAGATGGTGGACGACCTGCTGGATCTGGCCAAGATCGAGGCGGGGCGGATCACCATTTCGCCGGCCTGGTTCGACCTGATGGATCTGTTCTCTGCGCTGCGTGGCATGTTCCGCCCGCTGGTGGAGGGCAATCAGGTGGACCTGGTATTCGAAGACCCGCCGGTCATGCCGCTGCTCTATACCGACGACAAGAAGCTGGCGCAGATCCTGCGCAACTTCATTTCCAACGCATTGAAGTTCACGCCCAATGGCCAGGTGGTGGTATCCACCCGGCTGGAAGGTGAGAGCGCCGTGCGCTTCAGCGTGCGCGACACCGGCATCGGTATCCCCGCCGAACTCCAGTCGACCCTGTTCGAGGATTTCGTGCAGGTGGATACACCGCTGCAGAAGCGCCTGCGCGGAACCGGCCTTGGTTTGTCCCTGTGCAAGCGATTTGCCGAGCTGCTGGGTGGGCATGTCGGGGTTGAGAGTGACATCGGCAAAGGCTCGGACTTCTATGTCGTACTGCCGCTGACACTGGCCACGGAGGCCACGCATGCCCAGTCCTGATCGCATCCTGGTGGTGGATGACAATGTGGCGACCCGTTACGCGGTGCGCCGCGTACTTGAGCACCACGGGTTCCATGTCGAGGAAGCGGGCACCGGCGGTGAGGGACTCACACGCCTGGCCGAACATGATTTCGGCGCGCTGGTGCTGGATGTGAACCTGCCGGACATGAGCGGCTTCGATGTGGTGCGCCAGCTGCGTGAGGACGCGCGGCTGCAGTTGCTTCCGGTCGTGCACGTCTCGGCCGCATCCATCGCCACCGGTGACATGATCACCGGCCTGAACGCCGGCGCCGATGCCTATCTGATCCATCCGGTCGATCCGGATGTGTTGTTGGCCACGCTGCGCAGCCTGCTTCGCGCCCGCCGGGCCGAAGAGGCGCTGCGCGAGACCGAGGCGCGGTTCCGCGAGATTTTCCGCCATATCAATGCCCCGATCGCGGTACTGGATGCGTCACTGAACGCACACGATGCCAACGATGCGTTCACCCGTCTGCTGGGCCAGCAGGCAGGGCCAGGTCAACTCGATCAGCTGCTGCAGGATCAGGTCGTCCCGCTCAGTGCGTTGAAAGTCGCGCTGGCCGAAGGCGAACGGTGGCAGGGAACCTTCAGCCTTCGGGTCGGCGGTGCCGTGCGCATGACCGAGTGGCGGGTGACCCCGTACCAGGCCGCAGGGCAGGGCCTGGTGCTGATCGAAGACACCACCGAACACCATGCGCGTGCCAACGAGCAGCGCCAGGAACTGGAGAGCGCAACCTCTGAGCTTGCCTTCCAGATCGCCGAGCGCGAGCGCACCGAGATCGAGTTGATGCAGGCGCAGAAGATGGACGCGCTGGGCCAGCTCACCGGCGGCATCGCGCACGATTTCAACAACCTGCTGACCACGATCATCTCCGGGCTGGACATGATCGAGATCGCCGCCTCCAGCGGTAAATGGGACAAGGCTTCGCGCTATGTCGAGATCGCGACGGGCTCGGCACACCGTGCCGCCGCGCTGACCCAGCGCATGCTGGCGTTTGCCCGCAAACAGCCGCTCGATCCGCAGACCTTCGATGTCGTGGCGCGGGTGCGCTCGCTGGAAGACATGCTGCAGCGATCGATCGGTGAGAACATCGAAATCGAGCTGGAACTGGGCGTTGAACCGCTGATCGCGGTCGCCGACCCGAACCAGTTCGAGAACGTGATCCTCAACCTGGTCATCAACGCCCGCGATGCACTGGCGGGCCAGGGGCTGATCCGCATCCGCGCCGGACGTGCCCAGATCGAGCGCGACCATGAGCTTGCGCCTGGCCACTACATCACCGTGACCGTGCTCGACAATGGCGTCGGCATACCCGCGGAGCTGTTGACCAAGGTATTCGAGCCCTTCTTCACCACCAAGCCGCAGGGCGAGGGGACCGGGCTGGGGCTGTCGATGACCTATGGGTTCGCGCGCCAATCCGGCGGCAGTGCGCGCATCGCCAGCGAACGGGGCGAGGGCACCGAGATCGAGCTGCTGCTGCCCGAGGGGCAGCTCCAGTCTGCGGCCCACGACACATTGGCACCCGCACAGCTGACCCGTGGCAGCGCCGAGCGGATTCTGCTGGTGGACGATACCGATTCGGTCCGCATGATGGTCCGGGAGATGCTGGTGGAGGCCGGTTATCAGGTCGTTGAGGCCATCAATGCACAGCAGGCCCTGTTGGAACTGCATTCGGACCGCGAGCTGGACCTGCTGCTGTCCGATGTGGGGCTGCCGGGCATGAACGGCCGTGAGCTTGCCGACGCAGCACGGGTATTGCGCCCGCATTTGCCGGTGCTGTTCGTCACCGGTTACACAGAGAGTGCGGCCGTCCGCAATGAGTTCCTGGGGCAGGGCATGTCGTTGCTGCCCAAGCCGTTCAGCGTGAACGAGCTGCTTCGGGGCGTGCGGCAGATGTTCAACCCGGGCTGAGCTGGCGGACCGCCGGCATGGGTACAATCCCCCGACGCCTCCGGGGGAAACCGCCATGTCGCCACCCGCCATCGGCCCTGCCGCCCGCGCACTGGCAGACCGTGAGTGCAGGGCCATCGCCGCTGCGCTGGCGCTCCAGCCCGATGTCCACGATGCCGTGCATCGGGCGCGCAAGACGATACGCCGCCTTCGCGCGCTGCTCGCCGTGCTGGAGAGCAGCGACCTTGAGACCGCCCGGACTGACGCGGCCCTGCGCCGGCTCGGCCACGGGTTGTCGGCCTTGCGCGATGCCCATGTGGTGGTGGAGACCTGCCAGCACCTCGCCGCGCAGCAGCCCGCCCCGCCGTGGTCAGAGGTGTGCAGGCGGTTGATGGCGCGGCGCGACGTATTGCTCGCCCGGGCGCTGGCGCGCGACCCGGCGTTTGCACGTCGTCACGCGGCGCTGCTGCGTATCGCCGGTGAACTCCAGGCGCAGCCATGGGACGCGCTGAGTGCGCGCGATCTCCGCAAGGGTCTGGCCCGCAGCGAACGCCGTACTGCCAAGGCGGAGAAGCGCGCCGCCCGCACCGCAGATCCGCAGGACCTGCATCGCTGGCGGCGCAGAGTGCGTCGCCTGCGGATGCAGCTGGAGGCGATGCCCGCACTGGACAGTGCGCTCGTGGCCTCGGTCAAACGGACAGGACCGGGCCACCAGGCGCGCGCGCTGCATGCGCTGGGTGATCAGCTTGGCAGGCAACAGGACCTGCGGATGGTCCGCAACCTGGTGCGGGTGATGCCGGGCGTGCCGGAACGGCGTGGGTTGCTTGCGCAGATCGATGCTGCACTGGCCGCTGCGCGCGGCTGAGCGGTGGCCGCCGGCGCCACGACAATGATCATGTCGCCAGTGCGGCACCGCGGTGACTGGCGTGCCGGGCAAGCACCGCGACCCACATCGAAGCCATCAACACCCCGGCGCTGGCGATGAACGTGGCGCGATAGCCGAGCCCGTCAAACAGCACGCCGCCCAGGGTGGCGCCCAGCGCGATCGCCATCTGTACAACGGCCACCATCAGCCCACCGGCGGCTTCTCCATCGCGTGGCAGCGTCCTGGCCAGCCAGGTCCACCACGCAACCGGTGCCGAGGTGCCGAACAGACCCCACAGGCCAAGCAGTATCGCCGTCAGCGGCAGCGCCGGGTCCGCCAATGCCAGGGCCAGGGCCAACGCCGCCATCAGCAACGGAAGCACAATCAAGGTGACATACAGCCAGTTCTTCACGAACGGCTCGATCAACACGGTGCCGATCACCCCGGCACCGCCGATCATCAGCAGGATCAGCGACAGCGTCGAGACGGTGATGCCGCCCACTGTCTCCAGATAGGGCCGCAGGTAGGTGAATAGTGCGAACTGCCCCATGAAGAACAGACAGGTGGCGAGCATCCCCAGCGCCACAACGCGGTGCCGGAGCAGCCCGAGCACGTTCCATGAGGCGGGCGCACCGGTTGCCTCCATGCGCGGCAGTGTCGCCATCTTCCACAGCAGGGCGGCAAAGGCCACGGGCACCAGCAGGAAGAACGCGCCGCGCCAGCCGACCACGGCACCGAAGTAGCTTCCCAGCGGTGCCGCCACCACCATGGCCAGGGCACTGCCGCCATTGACCAGCGCCAGCGCGCGCGGCACCTGGTGTGGTGGTACCAGGCGCATGGCAGTGGCCGCCGACATCGACCAGAAGCCACCGATCGCGATGCCGATCAACGCGCGCCCGACCATGAAGGTGGTGAAGTCGGGGGCCAATGCGGCGAGCGTCGCCGACAGCATCATGGTCACGGTAAGCGCGAGCAGCAGCCGCTTGCGATCGACCCCGCCGGCGAGAGGCGCGATGATCAGGCTGGTGACCAGTGCGAAGGCGCCGGAGACGGCGACGGCCTGACCGGCCTGCCCCTCGCTGACGTGCAGATCGCGCGCCAGCGGAGTGAGCAGGCTCACCGGCATGAACTCGGCGGCCACGAGGGCAAACGCACCGAGGGACATCGCCAGCACGCCGCCCCATTGGCGGGCGGTGGCATTCACCGGCGGTGAGGGCACGAGCACGTCCTGATGCCGGTTCAATGCAGGTTGGCGCGGAAGAACTGCGTCAACGTATCGAACGGGATCAGGTCCACCCGGTCGTACAGGTCCACATGGCCGGCGCCCGGCACCACGACAAGCTGCTTGGGCTGCCCGGCCAGGCGGTAGGCCTCTTCACTGAACTCCCGCGAATGGGCGGTCTCACCGGTGACGAACAGCATCGGGCGCGGCGAGATCGTCTCGATATCTGCGAACGGATGGAAGTTCAGGAATTTCAGGTTGCTGGTGAGGGTAGGGTGCGTGGTCAGCTCGGGCGACGAACCGGCCGGCGTGTACTCACCCCGCGGCGTGCGGTAGAAATCGTAGAACTCGCGTTCGATCGGCGAGGAATCCGCATCGATCCGATGCACCGAGCCGCTGGTGTAACGGGGCGGCTGGCCGGCGAATTCGGCATCGCGATGGGCGACGGCAGCGGCGATGGCGGCTTTGCGCTGTTCCACGGTGACGGCATGGCCCAATCCATTGCGGTTGGCGCCGCCCATGTCATACATGCTGATCGTGGCGATGGCCTGGATCCGCGGGTCGATCTTGGCGGCACTGATCACGAAGCTGCCGCTGCCACAGATGCCGATGGCACCGATGCGGTCTTTGTCCACGAACGATTGCGCGCGCAGGAAATCGACGGCGGCGCTGAAGTCTTCGGCATAGATGTCGGGCGACACTGCATTGCGCGGTTCACCTTCGCTTTCGCCCCAGAACGACAGATCCAGCGACAAGGTAATGAAGCCCTGCTCGGCCATGCGGGTGGCATAGAGGTTGGCGCTCTGTTCCTTTACCGCACCCATCGGGTGACCGACGACAATCGCGGCGTGCCGGGTGGAACGGTCCAGTGCCTTGGGCACGAACAGATTGCCGGCGACCTGCATGCGGTACTGGTTTTTGAACGTGACCTTCTGCACGGTCACCTGGTCACTGGTGTAGAAGTTGTCTGCGCCGTGGGACATGTCGGCTCCTGAGGCAAGCAAGGGAAGGATCAGCAGCGCCAACAGCGCCAGGGTCTTGTTCATCGGCGTCCAGAGAGAGGTGGGGAGGCCGGACCAGTCTGCCGGGGCGGCAGGGCGTTGATTAGATAACGAATGAAGAAGGGGGTATGCAGCTTTACTAATCAATCCGCCGTGGCAGACTGCGCCCATGGCACGCCGCAACCTCAATGATCTGCTCGCCTTCGTCACGGTCGCCCGGGAGGGCAGTTTCACGCGGGCGGCCAGTGTGCTCGGGGTGACTCCCTCGGCACTGAGCCAAGCCCTCAAGGCCCTGGAAGAACGGCTTGAGATACGCCTGCTCACCCGCACCACGCGCAGCGTGTCAGCCACCGCCGCCGGGGAGCGATTGCTGGCGGCGATCGGCAACCGGTTCGATGAGATCGAGGCTGAGCTGGATGCCCTGACCGAGCTGCGCGACAAACCCGCGGGCCTGGTGCGGCTGACCAGTGGCGATTTTCCGTTGAAGACCCTTCTGCTGCCGAGGCTGACGCCGCTGCTGCAGGACTACCCGGACATCGGCATCGAGTTCGATGTCAGCTATGGGCTCCGGGATATCGTTGCCGACCGTTTCGATGCCGGCGTGCGCCTGGGCGAGAGCATCGACAAAGACATGATCGCCGTACCGATCGGCCCGCCGCTGCGGATGGCGGCGGCGGCCTCTCCAGCCTATTTCGCCTCCCGGCCCGTGCCCACGGTGCCGGCCGAACTGACGGCGCACCGCTGCATCAACATGCGGTTCCCGACCCGTGGCGGGCTGTATGCCTGGGAATTCGAACGCCGGGGGCGTGCGGTCAACGTGCGTGTGGATGGACAGCTGACCTTCAACACCTCGCCGCACATGGTGCTGGCCGCGCTGGACGGCCTGGGCATCGCCTTCCTGCCGGAAGACGAGTTCGCCCCCCACCTGGCGCAGGGGCGCCTGGTGCGCGTGCTGGAGGACTGGTGCCCGCCGTTCCCGGGCTACCACCTGTATTACCCCAGCCGCCGCCAGCATTCTCCCGCCTTCGCGCTGGTGGTCGAGGCGCTGCGCATGCAGCGGTAGCGCATCGCTCAGGCTCCCGCGACCGTACGCAAGCCGGCATGGCCCCCTGTCTTCGGCGGCTTGTATTCGCAGCGTGGATACGCCGAGCAGGACTGGAACGCGCCATACGGCCCGGTGCGCGGCACGATCACGCCCACCTTGCAGGCAGGGCAGGCCTGTTCGTGGATCGTTTCACCGGCCATGGATGTCACGCGTACCGCGCCGTCGTTGACCAGTTCGGTCAGGAACGCCGAGCGTTTGCCCTGCACGGTGAACATCGCCACCGAACGGCGCGCGCGCGTCAGCGCGACGTAAAACAATCGGCGTTCCTCACCCAGCGGGTACGCATCGCCGTCCGGCATCGCCAGCGCCAGTACGGGGTCATCCGCGCGGGCATTGGGGAAGCGGCGATCCAGCATGCCGGGCAGGATCACGTAGTCCGCCTCCATGCCCTTGGACCGGTGTACGGTGAGGAAGCTCACCTCCATGTGCTGCCCATGGCGTGCCCGCCATGTGGTCGGCAGCATCGCGCGGTCTGCGTTGTAACGGCCGAGTACGAATACCGTGACCTTGCCGTCATGGCCTGGTGGCACCTGACCTGTCAGCAACTGCTGGTGCAACTGGGCCAGATACTGCTCGACCGCGCCGGCCAGCCGGTCGCGCGAGGCCACCTGGAAGGCCTGCAGCACCGCGCCATACGCCGGGGTGAGCGAGTGGACCTGCTTGGGTATCTGCGCTGGATTGCGTGACACGAACGCACTGGAAACATCGCACAGCGCCTGCGGGCAGCGGAACGTCTGTTCAAGCTTGAGCACCTGGCCCGGGCCGAACCAGTCCAGGAAGCCGGTCATCACCGAGACGTCCGCGCCGGCAAACCGGTTGATCGACTGCCAGTCGTCGCCGACCGCGAACAGATGCTTGCCAGGCGCCTGCACCAGCGCGCGGCACAGACGGGCCCGGGCGCGCGAGGCATCCTGGAATTCGTCGGCCATCACCAGATCGAACGGGGCGACATAGCGGCCCTGTTCCAGGTGCTCGGCAGCCTGGTTGAGCATGTCCTCGAAGTCGATGCCGCCCTCGGCGACCAGCGCATCGTCCCAGCCGTCCAGGATCGGAATGATCAGCTCGAGAAACAGGCGGTAACGGTGCTTGAAGTGATCCTCGGGCAGCCGACGCAGCCGCTCGACCATGTCCTGCACGTGCAGGCCGTTGCTCTTGGCGTGGCTGATGAAGGTCCGGACCAGGCCGATCAGGTCGGTATCCGGCATCGGTGTCGCGCCGCCCTCGGGCAGTTCGCGGTCGGGATTCGGGTCGAGTTCGAGACCGCGCTGCGACAGCGCATCGCCCAGCCGCAGGAACAGTTCGCCCGTGCGCAGTTCGTGCGAGGTGGTCTCGATCCGGTCGGTGCCGTGGGAGCGCTGATGGCCAGCTGGAGGCGCCGGCGATTGGCCGTGTCCCTCCGGGGCGAGGTGGTCGTGGTTCAGCGCAATGCCGGGGTAGCAGAAATCCGGCCGGTACTGGCGGTATTCGTCCGTGCCGGCATCGAAGGCGTGCCGCCGGGCATAGGCGTAATCCACGCCGTTGTAGAACAGCCAGTCCGCGATCACGCATTCTTCGATGCTGCGCACGCGCTCGCCCTGAAGCGTACGCACGTAGACCTGCCCATCCTTGTCCCATTCCTCTGCCTCCAGCGGCCCGCCGGCAACGGGCAGATCACGGCCGAACACCAGCCGGAACAGGTCCCACTGGGTACGGAAATGGAGGGAGCGATCCTTGAGCTGGTCGATGATCTCGGCCAGCCGGTGGAAGCCCTGCGTGGCATCCACGGCCCACTCCGGCACCTGCGGCATCCGCCCCGTGGCCTGGGCGATGATGTGCCGGCCCAGCGCGTGGAACGTACGCGCCTCCACCCGGACCTCGCCCAGGCCGAGGCGATGGAACGCGCGATCGGCGCGTGCCTGCAGTTCCGTGGCGGCCTCCTTGTTGAAGGCGAGCATGACGATGCGCTCGGGCGCGACCAGCCCGCGTTCGATCGCGTACGCCGCCTTGGCCACCATCGTCGAGGTCTTGCCCGAACCCGCTGCGGCCACCACCTGGACGCGGTTGTCGAAGCAGATCACCGCGCGGGCCTGCTCATCGGTGAGCGGGCGGCTTTCCACGTGATCCAGCAGCGCACGGCTGGCCATCCGCTCGCGCACCTGATGCGCCTCATTGCGGCGCGCCCACGTCGCTGGCCAGTCGGCCAGCCACCGCATCAAGGTTGCTTCGATCGCAGCGGGATCACCGTCGAGTTGGCTGCGCAGTGCGGCGTTGTCGAACACCGCCCACAGCGCCTCTTCCTCGAGTGGCAGGGTGGGGCGCGCCTGCAGCAGCGCCTGCTGCTGCTCGTGGGTCAGCCACAGCGCTTCCTCGTCGGCCCGTTCGGTGGCGGTCTGCACCTGGCCAAGCCAGCGCTGGATCGCGGCGTGGGCCTGCTGGAACAGAGCGACATGGTCGCGCTGGCGCTGTTCACCGCGCAGCTCGGCCAAGGTGCAGGCCAACTGTCGAGCCGCAGCCGTGTTCAAGCCGCCAAGCGTCAGCGGGGCATGCCCGTCGCGGTGCAGGGTAAGCCGTGCCCAGGGCAGGCGCGGGTGCACCTGCAGTGCCTCCAGCGGCGCGGGGCAGGGGCGACCGTCAACGGTCAGGACCAGCTGGTCGTCTTCCAGGCGCAGGTGCCAGTGCGGTGATCGCGTGAGGCGTTGACCCCAGTCGCTCGGGGCCCATTCGTACGTCATCGGTGTATCCAGGTGCGGCCATCGTTGCGGCCGTGGCCGGAACAGCACGGGTGGCGCGGTTTGATCGGATGCCCATGATAGGGGAAATAAAAAAAATCCCTGCCTGGGCAGGGATTCGAATTGGCCGACGGGGCTGGCGGTGCGCTTACTGCTGCAGCACCGGCACGCTGCGCGAGCGGCGGTCCACCAGCATCGCCACGCCCCATAGCAGCAGGCCGCCCAGCGCGGTGGCGGCGCCGACGTAACCGGTCACCGCCGGGCTGAAGCCGGCGCCGATCGCCATGCCGCCGAACCACGGGCCCAGTGCGTTGGCGGTGTTGAACGCCGCGTGGTTGGAGGCGGCCGCCAGCGTCTGCGCTTCGCCGGCCACATCCATCAGGCGGGTCTGCAGTACGGCCGCCAGGGCGCCCATGGTGCCGACGGCGATGATCATCGGGAACACGCTCCACACCGACTGCGCGGCCAGCGGGAAGGCGAGCAGCACCAGGATCGACCACACCAGCACTACCGCCGCAGCGCGGAACTGGAAGCGGTCCACCAGCCAGCCACCGGCTACGTTGCCGATGATCGCGCCGATACCGAAGATGCCCACGGCCAGCGGCATCCACGATTCGGCCAGGCCGGTGACCTGCACCAGGGTCGGGGCGAGGTAAGTGAACACGCAGAACATGCCGGCAAAACCGACCGAACCGATCGCCAGCGCCAGCCACACCTGGGTGCGGTTGAAGGCGCGCAGTTCGCGCATCGGCGAGGTGCGGACTTCATCCGGATCGGGCAGCAGGAAGCGCGCGATCATCACCACGGTGGCGATCGCCAGCACGCTGACCACCGCGAACGCAGTGCGCCAGCTGAGCTGCTGGCCGAGCCACGTGGTCAGTGGGTTGCCGACCAGGATGGCAACGGACAAGCCGAGCAGCACCTTCGATACCGCCGCGCCGCGTTGGGCCGGGGGACTGATCGCCGCAGCCACCAGCATTGCTACGCCGAAATACGCGCCATGCGGCAGACCGGCGACGAAGCGGGCCAGCAGCATCGTGCCGTAGTTCGGCGCCAGCGCGCTGGCCAGGTTGCCGATGGCATAGAACCCCATCAGTGCCAGCAGCAGGTTGCGGCGGGCGAAGCCGGCACCGGCGAAGGCCAGCACCGGTGCGCCGACCACCACGCCGACGGCGTAGGCACTGATCAGGTGGCCGACCTGGGTCTCGCTGATGGACAGTCCGCGGCTGATTTCCAGCATCAGCCCCATGCTGGCGAACTCGCTGGTGCCGATGGCGAAGCCGCCCAGCGACAAGGCCAGCAGGATCAGAGTGCGCTCGCGCGGCGAGAGCCGGGCGGCCAGAGGGACGGAGGAGGAGCTCATGCAGGCGGCGGCGTCGATCGGGGAAGCGCGGCATTGTACTGCTGCGGCGCAACATTAATCAGTGGGGCGCATGGAACGCTGGATTCGCACCCCCGCTGGTCGCACCGCCGATGCCCCCGTGTATCCCAGGCGGACGCTGCTTATCGCTCCCATTCACGGATACGGCGCGACCCTGAACGGTTGCGGTTCGGGCGCGGGTGGCGGAATACGGTCGCCGTGGACGCGGCTGAGAATCTCATTGGTCCATCGCTGCTCCGCCACGAGCTGCCGCAGCAGCGCCTTGATCCCGAAGATGGCGAACGGAACGACGATCCACAACACCCCAAGCAGGCCCCTATCGAAACGTCCTTGTGGTTGGAGGGGGCGTCCGTTGGATGAGAGCGTCAGCGGTCCGCCTCCGGGCCGGATCGGCAGCCGATCACGGCCGGTCTCGCCCATTCATGCGACAATTTCGCTCCAAAGCCACCCCTTCGATGGCTGCGCAGTGCCGCCAGAGAGGTTGTTGCGATGTCCACCCGTCCGGGCTTTCCCGCCCTCATCGGTTTTGATCTGCCCGGTCCGCAAGCGGGCACGGCGCCGCAGCGCGTGATTGTGACCGCGCTGCTGGATGACACCCCACGCAATGACTGGATGCGAATGCTGCATCGTCTGGCCTGGCCATTGCTGCGGGTGGATCACGGCGTGGAGCAGATCCGCCTGGTCGGGGAGGGTATCCATTTCGTCGGTGCCATTGCCGATGCCAGGGCGTTGTCGGCCGCCGTGCGCGGCCTGTTCAACGAGGTCAACGCGAAGGTGCTCAACCGTCGGCTTGCCGCGCTGGACAACCCGTTGGACGATGATGGTCCCGGCATGGCGCCGGCGGCATCGCTTGCCCATTCCACGGATCCGCGCCTGGATGACGTGGCCGCTTTGATGGCCATGCCGGCGGTGCCGGGCATGCTGGAACTGGCCAGTGCGATGACCGGCATGCGCTTCGTCGCGGTGGCGCGCGTCACTGCAGACCGCTGGACCGCCTGCGCCGTGCATGATCGTCTTGATTTTGGCTTGCGACCCGGCGATGACCTCGTGCTGGAAACCACCATCTGCGATGAGATCCGCGAACATCGCCATCTGGTGCAGTTCGATCAGGCCAGCACCCACCCGGTGTTCTCGAGCCATCCCACGCCGGCGCTGTACGGGTTCGAAAGCTACATTTCGGTGCCGATGTTCCGCCGCGACGGCGGTTTTCACGGCACCCTGTGCGCGCTCGATCCGAATCCCTCCAGGCTCGATGGCGCTACGGTGAAAGCCTTCGAGGTGCTGGCCGGTGTGATCGGCGCGCACCTGGATGTCCCGGAGGCGCAGGGTGAGGCAGGGCAGGCGGTGGTCAGCATGGCCGAGGCGCTGTCGCTGCTGTCGCGCCAGGTCGATGCACTGGATGCCGCGACGCTGCCGGCGCAGTTCCGCGCGGTGACGGCGCGGTTGCGTGAACTGGTGGATGGGCGTGGGGCCGCGTTGAGCTGATCGCACGGTATGGGCGAACCGGTCGCCTTTCAGTCCTTTGCTTCAACCCGCGCGAAACGCGCACGCCACTGCCCCTCCACCTCCACCTGTGCCACGAACATCTCGTACGGGCGCACCCACAGGCCGACCTGCGAATCCAGCGGCCGGTAGAGCACCATCGGCGCCAGCGTTTCGCTATGGCGGACGATACCGATGACCTCGTAGTTGCCGCCTTTGAAATGGCGGTAATGGCCGAGCGGCAGGGTGGGCAGCGGGGTGAGATCGGTCATGGTCTGGCAGCGAGGCAGGCGGGCTGGCCATTATCGCCCGGGCTGCCGATCGCGTCGCGGGGTCTCAGCCGGCATCCGGCAAGGGACCCGCGCGGCAGCCACTGACCAGCTGCAGCACCGCGTCAGGGTGCATGGGGCGCGCGAGGTGATAGCCCTGTGCTTCGTCGCAGCCCCACAGCCGCAGCAGCGAGAGTTCGGCTTCGTTCTCCACGCCTTCGGCCACCGTGCGATACCCGAGCTGCCGCGCGAGCTTGATGATGGCCTCCACTTTCAGCCGCGCGGTGCGTGAGTGCGCCAGCCCGGTGACCAGCGTCTGGTCGATCTTGATGTGGCTGATCGGCACCTCGCTGAGGTAGCCGAAATTGCTGTAGCCGCTGCCGAAGTCGTCAATCGCGATGGGCACGCCGGCCGCCGCCATGTCGCGCAGTTGCGGCAACGCCGCGGGGTGGTGATTGAGCCATTGGCCTTCGGTGATCTCGATCTCGATCAGGCCGGGGGCGAGCCCGTAGGCGTGCAGTCGCTCGGACAGCACGCTCCATACACACTGATCATCGAAGTCGCGCGGGGAAAGATTGATGGAGAGGCTGAAGCCGGGCACGCGCTCCTGCCATTGCGCGGCCTGGGCCAGGGCGTGATCGATGACCCAGCGGCTGATCGCGGGCATCAGCGCGGTGCGCTCGAGCACCGGGATGAATTCGCCGGGGCTGATCGGGCCGAGCATCGGGTGGGTCCAGCGCAGCAGCGCCTCGGCCGATACCGGCAGCCCGTCGAGCAGATCGAAGCGTGGCTGGTACACCAGGCTGAACTGGTGCTGGGCCAGCCCGCGCCCGGCGTCGGAGGCCAAGCGGTAACGCCGGCGCAGGGCATCGTCGCGTTCCTGCGAGTACCAGCACAGGCAGGCATCGGTCTGGATGGCGTGGTGCATGGCGACCAGGCATTTGCGGACCAGATCCGCGGTCTGGCCCGGTACGGGGAGGAAGTCGCATACACCGGCATGGAACTGCGGCGACATCGGAATGCGGCCAGCCATCAGCGGCCGGCGCATGCGGACGCGCAGGCGGTCAAGCAGTGCTTCGGTCTGGTGATGCGAGTGGTCCGGCAGCAGGAAGGCGAAGCGGGTCACCCCCACGTGATAGACCTGTGCGATATCGCGCAGCACGTCCTGCACCCGCAGCGCCGCTTGGCGCAGCAAGGTTTCCACCGGCTTCATGCCCAGCGCCTGGCCGGCCTCGTTGGCACTTTGCAGATCGAATACATCCAGCAGCACGGCGGTGAATGCATGCGCCTGGCCACGGCGGGACAGGGCATTGAGGTCAGCCTGGAACTGCTGCCGATTGGGCAGGCCGCTGATCTGCTCGCGCCGGCCCAGCGACATCTTCAGCTCCATCTGCGCGACCACCACCCGTGACAGCGTCTGCAGCTGCAGCTGTTCTTCGGCCGACAACTGACGGGGCTCACGGCCCATGATGCACAGTGTGCCAAGTGCGATGCCGGCCTTGGTAACCAGCGGGGCGCCGGCGTAGAAGCGCAGCTGCTGCGGGCCGGTCACCAGGGCATTGTCGGCAAAACGCGAATCCAGGCGCAGGTCCGTCACCTGCAGCACGTCGCTGGCGCCCAACGCCCAGGCGCAGATCGATGCGTGCCGTTCGTTGCGGGTGAGCGTCAGCCCGACGCGCGAGATGATGTGCTGGTGCTCGGCATCGAAGATGGACACCAGCGCGATCGGAACGCCGAAGGTAAACGCCGCCAGTTCGGTGATCGGGTCCAGCGCAGTACCCAACGCAGGGTCCATCACGTTGAGCGCTTCGATCAGCGCCATCCGATCTACATCATCACTTCTGTCCAGCATCTACCGCGCCCTGTTCCGACTACACCACGACTATCCCCAGTGGAATGCAGAACCGATGTGAAGCATGAGCGGCGCGGATGAAGCGTTCACGCTGGCGGCATTGCGCTCGCTCAGCAGGGCGCGACCGGTGACTGCAGCAACGTCACCAGCTGGCGAAGACGATACGGTTTGGGCAGGAATTCGACATGCTCGGGCAGCGGCGGCAGCTGCGAGCGGGCGTAACCGGAGGCCAGGATGATGCGCGCATTGGGCAGTACATCGGCCACATGCTCGCTCAACTCAACACCACTCATGCCGTTGGGCATGCTGATATCGCTGAACACCACATCGAACCCGCCCGGGTCCTGCATCAGCCGCAGCGCGGCCGGGCCGTCGTCGGCGGTGTGGATTTCGATACCGAAGTCCTGCAGCGCCTGGCCGATCAGTTCACGCAGGTCCTGCTGGTCTTCGACCATCAATACGCGTAGGGGCTCAGACATGCTCGACTTCCTCAATGACAGGTAACAACAGACGGACGGTGGTCCCGCGTCCGGGGGCGGTTTGTACGTCGACGAAGCCGTCGCACTGGGAAACGAAGCCGAACACCTGGCTCAGCCCCAGTCCGCTGCCTTTGCCGATTTCCTTGGTGGTGAAGAACGGCTCGCTGGCGCGCTCGGCGATGTCCGGGGGCATGCCATTGCCCTGATCGGTCACCGCGATGGCGACATAGTGGCGGCGCATGGGCTGGGACAGATCCGGCGCCAGCCGCTGTTCGACCTCGGCCGTGATCGTGACCGTGCCGCCCTGGGGCATCGCTTCGCCGCTATTGAGCACCAGATTCAACACGGCGCTGTGCAACTGTACGCCATCGGTGACGATCGGGGGCAGATCCGAGGTCAGATCCAGCTGCACCTCGATGCCCGTCGGGCAGGCGCGGCGCAGTACGGGCAGGGCATCGAGCAGGAAGTCCTGCACCACGATCGGCTCGCGCACCAGCGTCTGATCAGCGGAGAAGGCCAAGAGTTGGCGGGTCAGCAGCGAGCCGCGGTCGGCGGCGGCATGGGCCAGGTCCACCAGCTCCTGGGTACGCCCGTCGGCGCCGGGGCGCAGGGCGATCAGATCCAGGGCGTTGCCGATGGTGGTCAGCAGGTTGTTGAATTCATGGGCCAGGCCGCGGGTCAGCCGGCCCACATTGTCCAGTTGGCGCTGCTGCACGTGCGCGCGCTGCGCATCCTGCAGCAGGCGCTGGGCCTGGTAGCGTTCGGTGACATCCTGGGTGACCTTGACGAAACCGAGCAGGCAGCCGTCTT
Organism: Stenotrophomonas sp. IS26; assembly: GCF_054188265.1. NCBI lineage: Bacteria > Pseudomonadati > Pseudomonadota > Gammaproteobacteria > Lysobacterales > Lysobacteraceae > Stenotrophomonas > Stenotrophomonas sp. IS26. The sequence continues at coordinate 75,472 of NZ_JBSZJV010000008.1, read as the reverse complement.
CGCGGACAGGTTCGATCACCTCGCCGGCGCGGAACCGCTCGCCGTTGCAGCGCACCCGCCAGCCTTCACCGACGAAGCGGCCATGGTCCCGCGCGTACGCCAGCGCCTGCTCCGGGACGCCCAGCTGCTGGTCTTCGGGGGTATAGAACAGGCTTACGTGCTTGCCGATGACGGCCTCGGCGGCATAGCCCTTGACCCGTTCGCAGCCACGGTTCCAGCTGCAGATACTGCCCTGCGTATCGAGCAGATAGATCGCGTGATCGCTCACGTTGTCGATCAACAGCTTCAGCTGCCGGCTTTCGTCGGCGAGCGGTGCAACGCTGGATACGGCCTGGACCACGACGGTTATCGACTCCCCCGATAAGGGACCGAACCGTAGGGGCGTCCATGTGAAGAAAGTGTCAAGAACGTGCGTCAAACACGCTGACTTCTGGCGCTTAACACCCGTTTACCGCTTCGGGTACCATCAGGCCCCTTTTGAGCTGGAACACGGTATGAATTCTGCGCCTACCGCCCGTGACCGTTGGATCTGGCTGGCGTCGGCCGCCTTGATGGCCGCCACGCTGGGCACGGAGATGGTGGTGCCGCTGGGCTACGCGGTCTGGTTGACCTACTTCATGGCGGTCGGCATCACGCTGTTCCAGCGCCGCATGGAAGTGCCTCTGTTGGTGGCGATCGGGTCCTGCATCCTGCTTGCGGTGGGCTACAACGTGGCCCCGTCCAGCAGCAACTCGGCGTTCTCCTTCGTCAACCGCAGCATCGGCGGCGTTGCTTTCCTGATGATGGCGCTGACCGTGATGAAGGCCATCAGTGCGCGCCGTGAAGCGGCCGATGCGCTGTGGCTGCAGGCCGGCGAAAACGTGGTGGGCACCAGCCTGCAGGGCGATCCCACCCCGCGTGAACTGGCCGATGCGGCCATGCGCGCGCTGTGCGCGCAGCTCAATGCCGATGTCGGCGCCATGTATCGCCTGCAGGGCGAGCGGCTGGTGCTGGTCGGTGGTGCCGCGCTGCCTTCGCAGCTGCCGGAGACGCTGCCGGCGCATACCGGGCAATGGGGCGAGATCATCCGCGAAGGCCGCGCGCGCCGGCTGGAGGACAGTGACAGCCCGCTGGATATCGATACCCTCCTGGGCCGCACTACCGTGCATCAGCGCCTGCTGGGGCCGATCACCGCCGATGGCGTGGTGATCGGCGTGATCGAGCTGGGCCGGGCAGGTGTCTCGCCTGCGCGTGGCCTGGAGATGGCGCTGCTGCTGCAGTGCGCCGAGCCGATCGGCATCGCGCTGCGCGCGGCGCTGCTCAATGCGCAGCTGGTGGAACTGCTGGAGGAAACCCAGCGCCAGAGCGAAGAGCTGCAGACCCAGCAGGAAGAACTGCGCGTGGCCAATGAGGAGCTGGAAGAGCAGAGCCGCAGCCTGCTGCATTCCCAGGCCAACCTGGAGCAGCAGCAGGCCGAGCTGGAACAGACCAATGTGCAGCTCGAAGAGCGCACCCATGAGCTGGAGTCGCGCCAGCAGGCCCTGCTGCTGGCCCAGGCGCAGCTGGTGCAGAACAGCGCCGAACTGGAGGCCAGTTCGCGCTACAAATCCGAATTCCTGGCCAACATGTCCCACGAGCTGCGCACCCCGCTCAACAGCTCGCTGATCCTGGCCAAGCTGCTGGCCGACAACAAGGACGGCACGCTGACCGCCGAGCAGGTCAAGTACGCCCAGGCGATCCATTCCTCCAACAACGACCTGCTGGCGCTGATCAACGACATTCTGGACCTGTCGCGGATCGAGGCTGGCCATGTCGAGCTGGTTGAAGAAAATCTCGCGGTGTCCAGCGTATTGCAGCGCCTGAAGGAAACCTTCGAGCCGATGGCCGTGCAGAAGGGCCTGAGCCTGGAGATCAGCGCCGCGCCGGACGCGCCGGCCCAATTGCTGGCCGACAGCCAGCGCCTGCAGCAGATCCTGAAGAATCTGCTGGCCAATGCGGTCAAGTTCACCGAACACGGCAGCGTGTCGTTGAAGGTGCGCAGTGCCGGGGCAGGGCGGATCCAGTTCGCCGTGTCCGATACCGGCATCGGCATTCCCGACGAACAGACCGCGGTCATCTTCGAAGCCTTCCGCCAGGCCGATGGCAGCACCCGCCGCCGTTATGGGGGCACCGGGCTGGGACTGTCGATCTCGCGCGATCTGGCTGCCCGGATGGGCGGCAGCATCGCTGTCTCCAGCGAGCCGGGCCGGGGTAGTTGCTTCACGCTGGAGCTGCCGCTGCTGGCCGGTGGCGGTACCGGCAGCGCCCACAACGTCGTGCACGACGTACGTCCCGCCGCCGTGGCAGCACCGGCCGTGCCTGCCGCTGCTTCGCTGGGCCGTGCCCACGCCGAATCCACCCCCGCACCCGCACCCGCACCCGCGGCCAAGGTGATGGATGACCGGGGCCGCCGCAGCCGCGCGGGCCGCATGATCCTGGTGGTCGAGGACGATACGGCGTTCGCCAGCGCGCTGGTCTCGATGGCGCATGAACTGGACTTTGATTGCGTGGTCGCCGGCACCGCCGAGGAAGCGCTGAGTCTGGCTGCCGAGTTGCGCCCCAACGGCATCCTGCTCGATATCGGCCTGCCCGATGTCTCCGGGCTGAGCGTGCTGGAGCGCCTCAAGCGCGACCCGGCCACGCGCCACATCCCGGTGCACGTGGTGTCCGGGCTGGAACGTTCGCAGGTGGCGATGGAGCTGGGTGCGATCGGCTATGTGATCAAGCCGGCCACGCGCGAGCGCCTGCTCGGCGCGATCCAGCAGCTGGAGGCCACCAGCCAGCGCGACATGCGCCGCCTGCTGATCGTCGAGGACGACAGCGAGCTGCGCTCCAACCTGCAACTGCTGCTCGGCCGCGACCAGCTGGAAATCACGGCGGTCGGCACCATCACCGAGGCGATGGCCGAACTGGCCGGCTCCACCTTCGATTGCATGGTCACCGACCTGGCGCTGCCTGACGGCACCGGTTATGACCTGCTCGAACGCATGGCCGGCAATGACGCCGTCGCGTTCCCGCCGGTGATCGTCTATACCGGCCGCGCGCTGACCCGCGATGAAGAGCAGCGCCTGCGCCGCTATTCCAAGAGCATCATCATCAAGGGCGCGCGCTCGCCCGAGCGCCTGCTCGATGAGGTGACCCTGTTCCTGCACAGTGTCGAGGCCTCGCTGCCGACCGACCAGCAGCGCCTGCTGCGCGAGGCCCGCCGCCGCGATGCGGTGCTGGATGGCCGCACCGTGCTGCTGGCCGAGGACGACGTGCGCAACATCTTCGCGCTGTCCAGCGTGCTCGAGCCGCTGGGCGTGACCCTGGATATCGCCCGCAACGGCCGCGAGGCGCTGGAGAAGCTGCGCCCGGAAATCGACCTGGTGCTGATGGACATCATGATGCCGGAGATGGACGGGCTGACCGCCATGCGCGAGATCCGTGCCGACAACCGCTGGCGCGACCTGCCGATCATCGCGCTGACCGCCAAGGCGATGCCGGACGACCGCGAGCACTGCCTGCAGGCCGGTGCCAATGACTACATCGCCAAGCCGATCGATGTGGACAAGCTGGTCTCGCTGTGCCGGGTGTGGTGCTCGCGCCGATGAATGAAACGGAGCTGTTCGACCTGGAGTTGAAGCTGTTGCTGGAGGCGGTCTACCAGCGCTACCACTACGACTTCCGTGACTATGCGCTGGCATCGCTGCGGCGGCGCATGCGCCATGCCATGGCGCGCTTCGACTGCCCGACCATGGGGGCGCTGCAGCACCGGCTGCTGCACGAGCCGGAGACCTTCGCCCAGGCGATGCAGTACTTCACCGTGCAGGTCTCGGAGATGTTCCGCGACCCGCCGTATTTCCGGGTGCTGCGTGAGCACGCCGTGCCGGTGCTGCGCACCTATCCGTCGATCAAGCTGTGGATCGCCGGGTGCAGTACCGGCGAGGAGGTGTGGTCGCTGGCGATCCTGCTGCATGAGGAAGGCCTGCTGGACCGCGCGATCATCTACGCCACCGACATCAACCCCGAAGCACTGCAGGCGGCCGAATCCGGGGCGTTCGCGCTGGACCGGCTGGCGCAGTTCAGCCGCAACTATCTGGCCGCCGGCGGCACCGGCTCGCTCTCCGATTACTACAGCAGCGGCTACGGCAGCGTGGTGTTCGATCGCCGCCTGAAGCGCAACATCGTGTTCGCCGACCATAGTCTGGCCACCGATACCGTGTTCTCCGAAGTCCACCTGGTGTCCTGCCGCAACGTGCTGATCTATTTCCAGCGGCCCCTGCAGGACCGTGCCATCGGCCTGTTCCATGAGGCGCTGGTCCATCGCGGCTTCCTCGGGCTGGGCAGCAAGGAATCGCTGCAGTTCGGCGCGCATGCCGACCTGTTCGAGGCCTGCGCGCGCGACCAGCGCCTGTATCGGAAGCTGGCCTGATGAGCGGCGCGTCGCAACGCAGCCGGTTCGATCTGGTGGTCATCGGCGCGTCGGCCGGTGGGGTCAGCGCGCTGCAGGCGCTGCTGTCATCGCTGCCGACCACACTGGCGCTGCCCGTGCTGGTGGTGCTGCATCTGCCACGTGATCGGCCGAGCCGCATTGCCGGCCTGCTCGACGCCGGCTGCCCGCTGCCGGTGCGCGAGGCCGAGGACAAGCAGCCCCTGCAGCCGGGTACGGTCACCTTCGCGCCGCCGGACTACCATCTGCTGGTCGAGGACCGTGCCACGCTGGCGCTGTCGGTGGACCCGCCGGTGCTGTTCTCGCGTCCGGCCATCGATCCGCTGTTTGAAAGCGCCGCCGATGTGTTCGGCGATGGCGTGCTGGCGATCCTGCTGACCGGCGCCAGCGCGGATGGCAGTGATGGCATCGCCGCTGTCCGCCAGGCCGGCGGCGAAGCCTGGATCCAATGCCCTGAGGAGGCATATTCCTCGATGATGCCCGCATCCGCCCTGGCGCACGCCGGTGCCGATGCCGTGCTCCCGCTCACCTCCATCTGCACGCGTATGAAAGGTCTTACCCGATGAACCTGATCGAACCCGCCGGGTCGACTGCCACCACCGATTGCGTGAAGCTGCTGATTGTCGATGACATCCCGCAGAACCTGGTCGCGATGGAGGCGCTGCTGCGCCGCCCCGGCCTGGAGATCCTGTGCGCGCTGTCCGGCGCCGAGGCGCTCGAGCTGCTGCTGGAGCATGAGGTCGCGCTCGCGCTGCTGGATGTGCACATGCCGGAGATCGACGGGTTCTCGTTGGCCGAGCTGATGCGTGGCTCGCAGCGCAGTCGCGATGTACCCATCATCTTCCTGACCGCCTCACCGAACGACCCCGTGCGTGCCTTCAAGGGCTACGAATCCGGCGCGGTGGATTTCCTGCACAAGCCGATCGAGCCGCAGGTGATCATGAGCAAGGTCAATGTGTTCATCGAGCTCTACCAGCAGAAGCAGCTGCTGAAGACGCGCAACGAGGCGCTGGAGCATGCGCTCAAGCTCAACGAGACGATGATGGCCGTGTTGACGCACGATCTGCGCACGCCGCTGGCATCGATCCTGCTGTGCGCCGATAAGTTGTCGCTGGACCTGCCCGACGATGGCGCGGTGCAGCGCACGCTTGGCCACCTTGAGAACAGTGCGCAGCGGATGGCGCGGATGGTGGATCAGCTGCTGGATTTCTCGAAGATCCGCACCGGTGGCCTGCGCCTGCACAGCACCGAATGCGATCTGGCGGACGTGGCCGCATCGGTCGTGGCCGAGATCGGGCGTGCGCATCCGCAGGCGACCATCGATCTGCAGGTCCAGGGTGATGCCCACTTGCAGGGCGATCCAGATCGCCTGGCGCAGCTGCTGTCCAACCTGATCGGCAACGCGGTGCTGCATGGTGGTGATGCACCGGTGGTGGTGCGCCTGGAGGGCGAGCGCAGCGCGCCGCTGCGGTTGCAGGTGCGCAATGCCGGGCAGATTCCCGAGGCGTTGCTGCCGCGGTTGTTCGAACCGTTCAAGGCCAGTTTCCACGATAGCCGCGGACTGGGGCTGGGCCTGTTCATCGCCAGCGAGTTCGCGCGTGCGCATGGCGGCACACTGGTGGCGCAGAATCGCGAAGGCACCGTGCTGTTTGAGACTGCGCTTCAGCGTCGACCACGCTGAAGCCGATAGAACCATCCCGGCATGGCGCCGGGATGGTCGTGGTGCTTACAGCGGCTCGCAGCACAGATACAGGCCGTGGCCGCCGTAGGTGCAGCCGGGCTGATCTTCGCAGCCCGCCAGTGGCGTGGGCTGGCTGGAGGTCGCCAGCGCCTGGCCGGAGGCAAAAGCCAGTGCGCAGATCAGCGTCATGCCACCGAAGGCCGACAACAGTTTCCTGGACATCATGGTCACTCTCTCCTTGCAAGGATGATGCGGGCGGATCGTGTGGCTGCAGCTGGGGTGTTACACCGGCTGGCAGCAACGGATCTCGCTGTGCCCGCCATAGGTGCAGCCGGGCTTGTAGGGGCAACCTTCCAGCTGTTTGGGCTGGCTGGAGGTTGCCACCGCCTGGCTCGAAGCAAATGCCAAGGCGCAGACAACAGCGATACCGCCAAAGACCGAGACGACTTTCTTGGACTTCATGGTGTTTCTCCTGTTGTGGATCATGCGGATGCAACGGGTGGTGCGCGATGCGGTTTACCGGGCCGGTGGATCCGTCAGCGGGCAGCACGTGCCGTCCGGATTGGCGCCATAGTCGCAGTGCGGTGCCGCCTTGCAGCCGGACAACGCGGCGGGCGTGGCAGCGGTGGCGAAGGCCTCGGCCGAAGCAAAGGCGAGCATGCCGGCGACGGCGAGGCCGCCAAGCAGGGACAGCGTGTGTTTCGACGTCATCGTTCAACTCCTCGGATGGGAAGGAAAATCGACGAACTGTCGATCCGCTCCATGAGCCGGTGCGGACAGACCTTGGGTACGCCGCCGGGAGCGGCGTCAGAGGGACTCAGCCTGCCGGGACGGGCACCGCACTGCGCGCAGCGTTCACCACGAAGGCGCCGGTGATGGCATTGACCGAGCTGTCCTTGAGTTGGCCGACGTGGCGATAGATCACCTTGCCGTCCTGGATCACCACTACCATCGGCACCATGGTCGCGGTGTAGCGCTGCCGGATTCGGTCATCGGTATCGTTCACTACGGGAAACGCAAAGCCATGCTGGCGCGCGTAGTCCGCAGCGCTTTCATGGGGCGGCAGGCTGACGCCGAGCATCTCGAAGGCGCGGTTCCCGTTGTTCCGTCCGGCGGCGTCCAGCGCCTGGATCTGCGGCACGGAGGCCAGGCAGAACTTGCAGGCGGGAGAGAAGAAATACAGGACCTGGCGGCCGCTGGCCGGGCCGGCGAGGGTGACCGCCTGGCCGTCCAGTGCGGTGCTCTGGAGTGCTTCAGGCTGGGCGCCTTCCGGAAGGCCGTGAGCGGCCTTGGAGATCTGTTCGACCTTGCTCACCAGCAGGGCCTGCTGCTGGCGGAGCTGCCGGTTCTGCACGGCCAGCGCCGTCATCAGCGCGGCCAACACGATGATCAGCGCGAGGCTGCCGTACTTCCGTAGCGCGGATGCGTCCATGCTGCTCCTTGGCCTTCGGCCGGGTCCATGGCTGAGTAGGTGGGGTATATATCGGGCACCAAAAATCATTTGTCAAACAAAAGATCCTGTGAATGAGACGTCGGTTTGATTCTGTTCTCCATCTATCGCTGGCCGGGGCGCCCCGGCCGCCCCAGGCCGGCCCGGATCAGTCGCAAACCCCCGTGAGGTAAACTGTGCGGGCGCCGCAGCCCTTCGCCACCGGCCTATTGCTGGAGCCACCATGCCGTCCTCGACCCGTAAAGCCACCTCGCCCCTGATCGATGCCCAGGTGCATGTCGAGGGCTTCGTGCAGGTGCGTGAGGCGCGCCGGTCCGAGCTGGTCGAGGATTACGTGGAGCTGATCGCGGACCTGATCGCCGATGGCCGCGAAGCCCGCCAGGTGGATATCGCCACCCGGCTCGGGGTTGCGCAGCCCACGGTGGCCAAGGCGCTCAAGCGGCTGGTCAAGGAGGGTTGGGCGATCCAGCGGCCATATCGCGGCGTGTTCCTGACCCCGGCCGGCGAGCAGCTGGCGGTGGAGATGCGCGCCCGCCACCAGACGGTGGAGCAGTTCCTGCTGGCACTGGGCGTGGACGCCGATTCGGCGCGCCGCGACGCGGAAGGGATCGAGCACCACGTCAGCGAGGCCACCCTGGCCGCATTCGAGGCCTATGTGCGCACGGCCAACGGCCATGGTTGAGCGCCTCGCCCCGCCACCACCACTGGGCGTGCCGGTGCACGACCAGGATGAGCATTGGATGCGCCACGCGTTGGGCCTGGCGGAGCGTGCCGAGCGTGAATTCAATGAAATTCCGGTCGGCGCGGTGCTGGTCGGTGCCGATGGCACCGTGCTCGGCGAAGGCTGGAACCTCAACATCGCCGACCATGACCCCAGCGCGCATGCCGAGATCGTGGCGATGCGGCAGGCGGGCAGGGCGATCACCAACCACCGGCTGATCGGCAGCACGCTGTACGTCACCCTGGAGCCGTGTGCGATGTGTGCCATGGCCATCGTGCACGCACGCGTGGCGCGGCTGGTGTATGCCGCCACAGACCCCAAGACCGGTGCCTGCGGCAGCGTGTTCGACCTGATCGGCGATCCGCGCCACAACCACCGCGTGGAGATCCACGGTGGCGTGCTCGCCAAGGACGCCAGCACCCGGCTGACCAACTACTTCCGCGCCAAGCGCGGCAAGCCGCCGCTGCTGCTGGAATAAGGCCTCCACGGCGACAGGGTCGTGACGGGTTGGCGGTATCATGGGCGCCTTATCCATTCCAGGTCGCGGCGCAAGCGGCGGCCCAGCACAAGGCGAACACATGGCGGACAACGGCGCAGAAGGCGAGCGACTGATCTGGATCGATCTGGAAATGACCGGTCTGGACACCGACAACGATGCGATCATCGAGATCGCCACCGTGGTGACCGATGCGCAGTTGAAGGTGCTGGCCGAAGGCCCGGAATTCGCGATCCATCATCCGGTCGAGCGGCTGGAAGCGATGGACGAGTGGAACCGTAACCAGCATCGTCGTTCCGGCCTGTGGCAGCGCGTGGTCGAGAGCACCGTCACGCTCGGGCAGGCCGAAGCGCAGACGATCGCCTTCCTGCAGCAGTGGATCAAGGCGGGCGCCTCGCCGATGTGCGGCAACTCGATCTGCCAGGATCGTCGCTTCCTGCACCGTGAAATGCCGCGCCTGGAAAAGTACTTCCATTACCGGAACCTGGACGTTTCCACGATCAAGGAACTGGCCAGGCGCTGGGCCCCGGGCGTGGCCGCCGGCGTGGGCAAGACCGCCAGCCATACCGCGCTGAGCGATGTGCATGATTCCATCGAAGAGTTGCGCCATTACCGTCAGTTCATGGGCGCGCTGTCGGGCCTGCCGGCCTGACCCGAATGCCGGGCGTCGCCCGGCAACGCGGCCTGTACGCGGGCGTTCAGCCACTGGCAGGCGAGGCAACGAGCGGTATACATCGGCGGCGCTATGATCGCGGCCATGAACGCCATGACCTCGCCACAACCACCGCCGTTGGAGTCCTCGATCCTGCCCACCTCGCAGGACTGGCGCGACCTGCAGCGTGCGGTGGACCTGCTGGAATCGCCCACGCTGACCGCCAAGATGGCCAACCTGATCGGTTCGCCGCTGGAGTTCGCGGTCAAACGCCTGCCGGATTCGGTGTCCCGCCGCATCCACGGCGCGGTCGAAGCGGCGCTGTTCAAATCCGCCCAGGCGGCGTTGTGGACGATGGACAACACCCCGGGCAAAGCGGCGTCCACCCGCTGGCACAAGCTGGCCGCGGCCACCTCCGGTGCGGTCGGCGGCGCCTTCGGTTTCACCACGCTGTTCATCGAACTGCCGGTGTCCACCACGATCATGATGCGCTCCGTGGCTGACGTGGCACGCAGCGAAGGCTTCGACCTGCGCGAGATGAGCACCCGGCATGCCTGCCTGGAGGTGTTTGCGCTCGGTGGCAACTCCGGCAAGGACGATGCCAGCGAGACCGGCTACTACATCACGCGTGGCTTCACTGCCGAGGTGATGCGTCACCTGTCGGCCGAGTTGGCCGGCCGCGCGGTTGGCGGCAGCCCGGTGATGATCGGGCTGACCCCGAAAGAAGCCGGCAAGTGGCTGGCCAAGCTCGTGGAGAAGGTCGCCGCGCGTTTCGGCGTGGTGGTCACCGAGAAGTTCGCCGCGCAGGCGGTGCCGATCGTGGGGGCGGTGGCCGGCGCGACGCTCAACACCATGTTCACCGACTACTACCAGGACGTGGCACGCGGCCATTTCATCGTGCGCCGCCTGGAGCGAACCTACGGGTATGAGACCGTGCGGGCGGCCTACTCGATGCTGGCGGCCGAGCGCAGCTGAGCGATCGTTGCACTGGCGGCACAACTGTTTTGCCGCCGCAGCTCTGTTGACCGGTCTGCACTGTCCCCATCCTTGTCGGCATCACCGCTGCGGCGGTTCTCCCGATCAAGGATTTCCCATGCTGTTCTCCCCCTATACCCGCGGCGCCCTGGCGCTGCCCAACCGTATCGTGATGCCGCCGATGACCCGCTCGCGGGCCGGGGAGGGCAACGTGGCGACGCCGCTGATGGCCGAGTACTACGCCCAGCGGGCCTCGGCCGGCCTGATCGTCAGCGAAGGCACCCAGATCAGCCAGCAGGGCCAGGGCTACGCCTGGACACCGGGCATCCACGACGAGGCCCAGGTGGCCGGCTGGCGCGGCGTCACCGATGCCGTGCACGCTGCCGGTGGGCGCATCGTCGCCCAGCTCTGGCACGTCGGCCGCGTTTCGCATGTGGCCCTGCAGCCGGGCGGCGCCGCCCCGGTATCCTCGTCAGCGCTGCTGGCCGACGGCGTCAAGGTGTTCGTCGATCCCGAGGGCCGTGGCCCGCTGAGCGGCGTCGGCGAGATGGTGCAGCACTCGATGCCGCGGGCACTGGCCATCGACGAGATCGCCGGGATCGTGCGCGACTACGCGGCCGCCGCGCGCAATGCGATCGCGGCAGGCTTCGATGGCATCGAACTGCACGGTGCCAACGGGTATCTGATCAACCAGTTCATCGATTCCCAGGCCAATCAGCGCACCGATGCCTACGGTGGCTCGCTGCAGAACCGCCTGCGCTTCCTGCGCGAGGTGACCGAGGCGGTGGCCGAGGAGATCGGTGCCGAGCGCGTCGGCGTGCGTCTGGCGCCGCTGACCACGCTGCAGGGCGCGGTGGACGACACGCCGCAGGCGACCTACCTGGCCGCTGCGCATCTGCTCGATGCGATCGGGGTGGGCTACCTGCATATCGCCGAAGCCGACTGGGAAGACGCCCCGGTGATGCCGGTGGCCTTCAAGGAAGCGCTGCGCATGATCTACCGCGGCACGCTGATCTACGCCGGCAAGTACACGGTGGAACGCGCGGAAGAGGCCCTGGCGAAGGGCTGGGCCGACCTGATCGCCTTCGGCCGTCCGTTCATCGCCAACCCGGACCTGCCGGAGCGGCTGCAGCAGGGCCTGCCGTTGAACCCGTCGGACAAAGCGACGTTCTTCGGGGGTGGGGCGGAAGGATTCACCGACTACCCGGCGGCCGAGGTGGTCGAGCCCGCTGAAGCCTGACGGTAGTGCCACGCTGAACAACAAAACCCCGCCTGAGCGGGGTTCTGTTGTTCATCACATTGCCAAAAGGATCACCCCTTGGCTTTGAGCTTGGCCAGACGCAGCCAGGTATCCACCACGGTATCCGGGTTCAGCGATACCGACTCGATCCCTTCCTGCATCAGCCATTCGGCCAGGTCCGGGTGATCGGACGGGCCCTGGCCGCAGATGCCGACGTACTTGCCCTTGGCGCGCGCGGACTTGATCGCCATCGACAGCAGCTTCTTCACCGCCGGGTTCCGCTCGTCGAACAGGTGCGCGACGATCGAGGAATCGCGGTCCAGGCCCAGGGTCAGCTGGGTCAGGTCGTTGGAGCCGATCGAGAAGCCGTCGAAGATCTCCAGGAACTCATCGGCGAGCAGTGCGTTGGACGGCACTTCGCACATCATGATGATCTTCAGGCCGTTTTCGCCCTGCTTGAGGCCGTTCTGTTCGAGCACTTCGACGACCTTGCGGCCTTCTTCCAGAGTGCGCACGAACGGGATCATGACCCACAGGTTGTCCAGGCCCATCTCGTTGCGCACGCGCAGCACGGCCTGGCATTCCAGGGCGAAGGCGGCCGAGAAGCTCGGATCGACGTAACGGCTGGCGCCGCGGAAGCCGATCATCGGGTTCTCTTCGTGCGGCTCGTAGTTCGTACCGCCGATCAGGTTGGCGTACTCGTTGGACTTGAAGTCCGACAGGCGCACGATCACCGGGTTCGGGGCGACCGAGGCGGTCAACGTGGCGATGCCTTCGGCCAGACGACCGACGTAGAAGCTGATCGGATCCGCGTAACCGGCGATCTTCTCGTCGATCTTCTTCTTGGTCGCCGCGTCCTGGCGGTCGTACTCCAGCAGCGCGTTGGGGTGGATGCCGATGTGGCTGGCGATGATCATTTCCAGACGGGCCAGGCCGATGCCGGCGTTCGGCAGCTGGCCGAAATCGAAGGCCCGTTCCGGGTTGGCCACGTTCATCATGATCTTCAGCGGCGCCGGCGGCATGTTGCCCAGATCCGTGGTGGTGCGCTCGAACTCCAGGATCCCGTCGTAGATGAAGCCGGTGTCACCCTCGGCGCAGCTGACGGTCACTTCCTGGCCATCCTGGATCAGCTGGGTGGCGTTGCCCGAGCCGACCACGGCCGGCACGCCCAGCTCACGCGCGATGATCGCCGCGTGGCAGGTACGGCCGCCACGGTTGGTCACGATGGCCGAGGCGCGCTTCATCACCGGCTCCCAATCGGGATCGGTCATGTCGGCGATCAGCACGTCGCCGGGCTGCACGCGGGCCATGTCCTCCAGGGTGCGCACCACGCGGGCGGTACCGGCACCGATCTTGGCACCGACGGCGCGGCCTTCGGCCAGCACCTTGCCGTCCTTCTGATTCAGTGCGAAACGTTCGATCTGGGTGGCATGGCCACGCGACTTCACGGTCTCCGGACGCGCCTGCACGATGAACAGCTTGCCGCTGACACCGTCCTTGGCCCACTCGATATCCATCGGGCGGCCGTAATGCTTTTCGATCACCAGCGCCTGCTTGGACAGTTCCTGCACGTCCTCGTCGCTGATGGAGAAGGTGTTGCGCAGCTCGGCCGGAGTGTCTTCGATGCGCACGCGCTCACCGGCGACATCCGAATACACCATGCGGATCGCCTTGCTGCCGAGCGAGCGGCGCAGGATCGCCGGCTTGCCCGCGCTCAGGGTGGGCTTGTAGACGTAGAACTCGTCGGGGTTGACCGCACCCTGCACGACCATTTCGCCCAGGCCGAACGAGGAGGTGACGAACACCACGTCGCGGAAGCCGGACTCGGTGTCCAGGGTGAACAGCACGCCGGAGGACCCCACGCCCGAGCGCACCATCAGCTGCACGCCGGCCGACAGGAACACGTCCTCGTGCTTGAAGCCGTGGTGGACGCGGTAGGCAATCGCGCGGTCGTTGTACAGCGAGGCGAACACTTCCTTGACCTTGAGCACGACATCGTCGGCGCCGGTCACGTTGAGGAAGGTCTCCTGCTGGCCGGCGAAGGACGCATCGGGCAGGTCTTCGGCGGTGGCCGAAGAGCGCACCGCAACGGCCACGTCACCGCCGCCGTTTTCGCTGCAGAGCTTGGCATAGGCAGTGCGGATGTCCTGGTCCAGTGCCGGATGCAGCGGGGCATCGATCACCCAGCCGCGGATCTCCTTGCCGGCCACGGTCAGGGCACCGACATCTTCCACGTCCAGCGTGGCCAGCTTGTCGAAGATGCGCTTGGACAGATCGTTGTGGGCGATGAAGTCCTTGAAGGCTTCAGAGGTGGTTGCGTAACCGCCGGGGACAGACACCCCCAGACCGGCAAGATTGCCGATCATTTCGCCAAGCGACGAATTCTTGCCGCCTACGCGGGCCAGGTCGGCCAGGCGCAGTTCGTGCAACCACAGGATGTTCTCGTTCAAGCGCGATGCTCCGTTTGGCCATCGCCCGAGGCGGGCTGGATGGCCACGTCCGTAGGAAGAAGCCGATATGATGCCGGGCAGACCGCTGTCGGCACAAGCTTGTATCGACGGCCTTTTTAAGCTTCGGAGGGGGTAAAAGCCGTATGTCGACGATCCGTCCGGTGTTCTACGTGTCCGATGGAACCGGTATCACCGCTGAAACCATTGGGCATAGCCTCCTGACCCAGTTCTCCGGGTTCAGCTTCATCACCGACCGAATGTCGTTCATCGATGATCCGGAAAAAGCGCGGGAAGCCTGTGAAAGGATCCGTGCAGCGGGTGAGCGATACCAGGTTCGGCCCATTGTGGTCAGTTCCTGCGTGGACAGCGGGCTGAGCATCATCCTGGCCGAAAGTGGCGGGTTGATGCTGGACGTGTTCGCCCCCTTCATCGAGCCGCTGGAACGCGAACTGGCGGTCAACCGCCACTCCCGGGTCGGCCAGGCCCACGGCATGGTCGACTTCGAGACCTACCACCGCCGCATCAACGCGATGAACTTCGCGCTGACCCATGACGATGGCATCGCCATCAATTACGACGATGCCGACGTGATCCTGGTCGCCGTGTCCCGGGCTGGCAAGACCCCGACCTGCATCTACCTGGCCCTGCATTACGGGGTCCGCGCGGCCAATTACCCGCTGACGGATGAGGATCTGGAGCAGGACCGCCTGCCGCCGCGCCTGCGCCCGTACCGCAAAAAGCTGTTTGGTCTGACCATCGACCCGGACCGCCTGCAACAGATCCGTCAGGAGCGCCGCCCGAACTCGCGCTACGCGAATCTGGAGACCTGCCGCCGCGAGGTCGCCGCCGCCGAGACCATGTTCCGGATGGAGCGGATCCCGACGTTGAGCACCACCCATACCTCGATCGAGGAAATCTCGAGCAAGGTGCTGGGCACGCTGGGGCTGCAGCGCGAGATGTACTGATCCGGCGCGTCCCCTTGAACAACAAGGGGCCTCTTCCTTCGTCCGGGGCCGGGACTACCCTGCGTCCGTGAACCGGCTGCGGGCCGCCCCTTTGGCCGGGCCGGTGCCGCCCCCACGTTGGGAGATCAACGTGTAGGATCGACCCATGGCCCAGGCATCGCCCCGTATCGAACGCATCCCCCGGCTCAGCCGCCTGAGCTGGCTGATGGGCCTGTACGCCGAGAATTACCAGCACCTGGTGCGCCTGTTCGCACCGTCCGAGCTGATGCCCGGCAGCTACGTCTCCTCGATCGGCGATGGGCTCGATGTGCGCCTGGACGTGATCGAGTGCCACCGCTATACGGTCGAGCTGCGCCTGACCTACGACTTCGCCGACCCGGTCACCGGGCAGCCGGATCCTTCGGCCTATGTGCGCCTGTACCGTGACGCCCGCCAGGCCGAGACCACGCATTGCTACGTCGGTCGCCGCTGGCAGGACGTGATGGGCATGTACCCGCCGCCGGCCGAACTGATCAGCCACCGCATGCGGATGAACACCTTCCTCGGCAAATGGCTGGAATACCTGGCCGAGCGCGGCCACGGCGTGGCCACGCTGCACCGCGATGGCGCGGTGGCGGCACCGGCCTACGCGCGCCGCACCAGCGTGGTGCCCTGAGCCGGGTGCGCTGAGCCGGCCCCGGGCGGATCGCGCATAATCGGGGGTCTGTGTTCCAGAGCCTGTGCGAAATGCCCTATACCCCCATCGTGGCCACCCTGGGCTACGTGCTGTCCGCCGACGGCAAGCAAGTGCTGATGATCCACCGCAACGCCCGGCCCGGTGACCTGCACCTGGGCAAGTACAACGGCCTGGGCGGCAAGATGGAGCGCGATGAAGACGCCGCCGCCTGCATGCGCCGCGAGATCCGCGAAGAGGCCGGCATCGAGTGCGGCACCATGCGCCTGCGCGGCACGATCAGCTGGCCGGGTTTCGGCAGGAACGGCGAGGACTGGTTCGGCTTCGTTTTCGTCATCGATGACTTCACCGGCACGCCGCTGACCTCCAATCCGGAGGGTACGCTGGAGTGGGTGGACGTGGACAAGATCGACAGCCTGCCGCTGTGGGAAGGCGACCGCAGCTTCCTGCCGCTGGTCTTCGACGACGAACCGCGCGCCTTCCATGGCGTGATGCCCTACCGCGATGGCGCCATGCAGTCCTGGAGTTACACCCGGCTGTAGGGCCGGCCAACGGCCGCTACTACCGGCGGGCCAGCAGCAGATGGAAGTGCTTGGTCAGCTCGCGCCCATCGTTGCTGTGCCCGGTTTCGTGATGGGCGCGCCAGCCTTGTACGGTCAACCCAGCGCTGCGCAGGGCCTGCTCGACCTCGGCCAGCTCGTGCAGGTGGAACCCATGCGCAGTGAACGGCAGCGTGCGCATGAAAGCGGCATCGCCGAAGGCCAGGCAGAGCCGGCCGCCGGGCCGCAGCACGCGGGCCAGCTCGGCGAACGGGAATTTCAGTTCGTCCCAGAAGTACAGCGTGTTCACTGCCAGCGCCGCATCGATGCAGGCCGAATCCAGGGGCAGGGCGTGGGCATCGCCCAGGTGGACCTCGGCACGATCCTGCAGCCCATGCATGGCCAGCACCGCAGTGCCCGCCTCGACCATCGCCGCTGAAACATCGACGCCCACATAGCGGCTGTGCGGTGTACGCAACAGATCGGGTGCGAAGGCTGCATTGCCCGGGCCGATCTCCAGGACCTGTTCGCCGGGGGTCACTGACAGCAGGGCGATGGCGGCCCGGTTGAGGTCGCCGTTGCTGCGGTTCATCGATTCGGCCACGACGAGCGCGTGCTCACCGTGCGGGTGGCGCAGCTGGGCGGCCAGATGGTCGGGGGAAAGCACGCGCAAGACTCCTGTCGGTGGGCGGCAGGACCTGGCGGCGGCGGAGTCCATCCACCAGCTTAGCCCACTGATGGCACCGATGGGCGCGCGCGTGAAGGGGGATCGCGCCGCGGCAATGAGGATCGGTGATCAAGAAATCACCAGCGTCGCGTCTATTGAGATCGAGTTGTCCACAGGGGGTGTGGATGACTCGTGGGCAAGTTTGTGGATAAGCCCCGCCGGCCCCCGCCGGTACTCGCTGTCAAGATGGGTGGCCAAAAATTCACCGCAGGTCGTGCTGGCGTGAACGGCGCGGCAAGCGGAAGTACGGTGGCGTAGGGAACGCTGTCCCGGCGCGGGCCGCTCGCGGTACTCTCTTGCGATTGCCGCCACCTGATCCTTCATGAAACGTCACTTCTCGATGTTGCGCGAGTTCCACCTGGCTGACTGGTTCACCTTGGCCAACGCGTTCTGTGGCACCGGGGCGGTCTTTGCCGCCATACGGTATCTGCAGGATGGCGAGCGCAGCTATCTGCTGTTCGGCATGGCCCTGATCCCCTTGGCCTTCATTTTCGATGCGCTGGACGGGCGCATCGCGCGCTGGCGCAAGTCCAGCTCCACGCTGGGCCGTGAGCTGGATTCGCTGTCGGACATCATTTCCTTCGGTGTCGCCCCGGCCGCGCTGGCCTACGCCTGCGGCATGCAGGGCGGCTGGGACTGGCTCGTGCTGAGCTACTTCGTCTGCTGCGGCGTCAGCCGCCTGGCCCGCTACAACGTGACCGCCGAAGCACTGGCCGGCGAGGGCGACAAGGTGCCGTACTTCGAGGGCACCCCGATCCCGACCAGCCTGGCGCTGGTGGTGGTGCTGGCCGTGGCGGCCAGCGTCGGGGCGACCGGCGCGGACCTGTGGCTGGGCCAGTGGCAGCTGGGCCCGTGGCAGCTGCACCCGCTGGTGCTGCTGTTCGCGCTGTCCGGCTCGCTGATGATCAGCAAGACCCTGCGCATCCCCAAGCCGTGAGGCAGGGCAGCGCGGCATTGCTATCATCGTTTCCCGAGACGGGAGGACGGTCATGACCACGGCGGGCAGCGGCAGCGGCGCAGGCGATGTAGAGGCCCTGGCGCGGCAGTATTTCAGTGCCTGGGGCGATGCCCTGCGGCATGCTGCGGCACCGCCCGGCCATACCGCCGGCCCCGAGGGGCAGGGCAACTGGCAGCAGGCGATCGACTGGTGGGCGCAGATGATGCCCAACGCCGCCAGCGGCCCGGCCGATGAAGCCGTGCACCGTTTCCGTGAGCAGGCCGGTGGCTGGTACGGCACCATGCAGCAGGTGGCTGCGCAGTTCGCCGGCCGCGACACCACCAGTGCGGAAGTCGCGCAGGCGTGGCGTACGGCAGTGCTGGGCCAGGGCGACGGGCTGCTGCAGTGGATGCTGCAAGGCGCGCGTGGGCACACCCATGCCGAGGGGCCGGATCTGCTGCAGCTGCTGGAAACCCTGCAGCGCCAGCTTGGCCCGTGGCTGCAGAGCCCGGCGTTTGGTCCCGGCCGCGAGCACCAGGCGCGCTGGCAGGCGCTGCTGCGGGCCCAGCAGGACTACCAGGCGCACTCGCGCGACTACGTGGATCAGATCAAGCAGGCGCTGGACGATGCGTTCACCCTGTTCGAGCAGCGCCTGGCCGAACACGAACAGCCCGGCAACCAGCTGACCAGTGCGCGGGCGATGTTCGATCTGTGGATCGACGCGGCCGAAGAGGCGTACGCGAAGGTCGCGCTGTCCGAGCCGTTCCAGGCGGTCTACGCCGCGCTGGGCAACGCCCAGATGCGGCTGCGCGCGGCCACCCAGCAGGAAATCGAACGGTTGACCGAGAGCTTCGGGCTGCCGACACGCACCGAAATGGACGCGGCGCATCGGCGGATCGCCGAGCTGGAGCGGCTGGTGCGGCGCATGGCCGCCGGCGCGGGTGCGGCACCTGCCAGTGCGGCCAAGGCGCGCAAGCCCGCAGTGAAACCCGCCGCCGCGAGCCAGCGCACAACCCGCGCTTCCAGGCCGGCCAAGGCCACCGCCAAGCCCTCCAAGGCCTCCAAGGTCACCAAGGTCACCAAGGTCACCAAGGTCACCAAGGTCACCAAGCCCGCCACCACGCCGACCAAGCCGACCAAGCCGACCAAGCCAAGGAAGCGCAGCGTATGAAGGGCCCCCTGGGCTTCAACGCCGAAGATCTTCTGCAGGAAACCCTGGCCATGCAGCGCAAGCTGATGGATGGCCTGAAGCTGCTGCCTGCGGTGGACGATGTCGATTACGGCGCGACCACCCGCGAGGAGGTCTGGCGCGACGGCAAGGTCACGCTGTACCGCTTCGTCGGCAGCGAGCCGCCGGTGCATGCCACGCCGCTGCTGATCGTCTATGCGCTGGTCAACCGGCCGTACATGGTCGATCTGCAGACCGACCGCTCGCTGGTGCAGAAGCTGCTGACCCTGGGCCACGATGTGTATGTGCTGGACTGGGGCTACCCGGACCGCTCCGAGCGCTATCAGACGCTGGAGGATTACCTGCTGCGCTTCGTGGATGGCGCGGTGGATCACCTGCAGGCGCACAACGGTGGTGAGCCGATCAACATGCTCGGCATCTGCCAGGGCGGCGTGTTCGCGCTGTGCTATGCCGCGCTGCGCCAGGCCAAGCTGGCCAACCTGATCACGATGGTCACCCCGGTCGATTTCCACACGCCGGACAACATGCTCTCGCACTGGGCGCGCCAGGTGGACGTGGACCTGCTGGTGGACACGCTGGGCAACATCCCGGCCGATCTGATGAATGCCAGCTACCTGATGCTCAAGCCGTTCCGCCTCAACGTGCAGAAATACGTGGGACTGCTGGACATCCTGGACGACAAGGACGCGCTGGAAGATTTCCTGCGCATGGAAAAGTGGATCTTCGACTCGCCAGATCTCGCCGGCGAAGCGTTCCGTGACTTCATCAAGCAGTTCTACCAGGGCAATGGCCTGATGCACCACGGCGTGCGCATCGGCGAGAACACTGTCGACCTCCAGCAGGTCACGTTGCCGGTACTGAACATCTATGCCGAGCAGGACCATCTGGTTCCGCCGGATGCGTCACGCGCGTTGCGCAGCCGGATCGGCAGCACGGATTATACCGAGAGCAGTTTCCGCGGTGGCCACATCGGTATCTATGTCTCCGGGCGGGCTCAGCGCGAGGTCCCCGGTACGATCAACGATTGGTTGAAGGAACGTTCCGCATGACCCATCGCACCCGAGCCGTGCTCGCACTGGCCCTCATCGCCCCCAGCGTGGCGCTGGCCGCCCCGACCGACACCGCCCGCCGCGAGATCGCCGGCCTGATCGGCGCGCTGGATGGCTCCAGTTGCCGCTTCCAGCGCAATGGCAGCTGGCACGATGCGCCCGAGGCGCGGGCCCATCTGCAGCGCAAGTACGACTACCTGCTCAAGAAGGACAAGGTCGACACGGCCGAGCAGTTCATCGAACGTGCCGCCAGCCAGAGCAGCATGAGCGGCAAGCCCTACCGGATCGCCTGCCCGGGCCAGCCCGAGCAGACCGCAGCGGTGTGGTTCGGCGCGCGCCTGAAGGCCCTGCGCCAACGCACCCCGTAGACACGGTTCGCGCTAGAGTCGGCGCATTCCGGACCGAGACCCCGTGCATGAACACACCGCCGCGCCCGCTGTCCCGTTCGCTCAACGACCGCATGATCGCCGGGGTGATGGGCGGTATCGCGCATCGCTACGGCTGGAACGTCACCCTGGTGCGGGTGCTGTTCGTGCTGATCTCGATCGGCTCGGCGGCCTTCCCGGGCATTCTGATCTATCTGATCCTGTGGCTGTTGATCCCCAACGAGGCCGATTGAGCCTGTCACCGGTGCTGCTGCGCGCGCTGCAGGTGCTCGGGGCGCTGTGGACCTCACCCAACACCCTGATCGGCCTGGCCGCCGGCACCGCCGGGATGCTGGCCGGTGCGCGCCCGTCATGGAACGGGCGCGACTGCGCGATCGTGTTCCGCCAGTTTCCGTGGGGCCCGGGCGGAGCGATCACACTGGGCAACGTCATCCTGCACACGGGGCCGGTGCTGGATGTGCCGTGCCGGACGTATGCGCATCAGGCCGGCCACGCCAACGAACCGGTGATCGGCCTGCACGACCATGAGCGGGCGCACGTGTACCAGTATCTGTTGTTGGGGCCGCTCTATCTGCCCGTGTACCTGCTGTGCGGTGGGGTGAGCGCGCGCAATCCGTTCGAGCGCGCGGCCGATGTCTATGCGCTGCAGGGGCGGGGCTGGTGGCCATCCATTCGTGATCCGCAGTGACGTTATCTCAGCGTTAAATCCATGTAAGAAAAACGTCGACAACGCGACGTCATCTGCATGCAAAAAAACGTTATTAGCCTGGATGACGAACCAGTCAGGTTTACCGGGGTAAGCTTGCAGCGCTGTATGAGCAAACGTTTTTCTGGAGGAATACATCACATGGCAATCGTTCTTTATGTCGGTGGTAGCAAGGATGGCGACAAGGGCCTGGTGCCCCATGGTTTCAGCAAGTCCCAGGCCGATACCGAACTGGGTCCGGAGATCTACACCGAGCGGTTCATGGAACTGCAGGGTGTGGGCAAGGTGCGGGTGATGGCGTTGGAGTCGATGCAGGACGAGATCGTCCACCAACGCGCGGCCGTGCATTACCGGTAAGCCAGTCACACCGCAGAGGTGCCCGGTTGTCACGGGCGCCCGCGCCGGCATCCCAGCCCCACGCAGGATGCCGGCGTGAACGCAGGACCCCTCGTGTGGTCATCGCCACGGGGCGACAGGTTCGGCCCGACCTGTCAACGGCTTTCCCCCGCCGCCGCGCATCGCCAGAATGGGTTCTTTCCGCAAAAGCGGCTCCGGCCGGAAGCAATGCCTGACATCAAGCTCGCGCAGCAGATCGCCCAGACCATCGCCGATGAGATCGGTGCCCAGACCGCCCAGGCCCTCGCCGCCATCGCCCTGTTGGACGAAGGCGCCAGCGTTCCGTTCATCGCCCGCTACCGCAAGGAAGTCACCGGCGGCCTGGACGATACCCAGCTGCGCAACCTCGAAACGCGCCTGACCTACCTACGTGAGCTGGAAGACCGCCGCGCCGCGGTGCTGTCCAGCATCGACGAACAGGGCAAGCTCAGCGACGAACTGCGTAACGAGATCCTCGGCGCGGACACCAAGTCGCGCCTGGAAGATCTGTACCTGCCGTACAAGCCCAAGCGCCGCACCCGTGCCCAGATCGCGCGCGAAGCCGGCCTGGAGCCGCTCGCCGATGGCCTGCTGGCCGATCCGGGCCTGGACCCGCAGGTGTTTGGCGCGACCTTCGTCGATAGCGACAAGGGCGTGGCCGACGTCAAGGCGGCCCTGGAAGGTGCGCGCGCGATCCTGATGGAGCGTTGGGGCGAAGATGCCGCGCTGGTCGGCGAGCTGCGCACCTGGCTGGGCGAGAACGGCGTGATCCGCGCACGTGTCGCCGAGGGCAAGGAAGAGCAGGGCGCCAAGTACCGCGATTACTTTGAACACGCCGAGTCGCTGGCGAAGATTCCGTCCCACCGCTTGCTGGCACTGTTCCGCGCGCGCCGCGAGGAAATCCTGTTCCTGGAACTGGACCCGGGCAGCGATGCCGAGGCCGGCAATCTGTATGCCGAAGGCCGTGTCGCGCACAACGCGGGGATCCGTGATGCCGGCCGCCCCGGTGATCGCTGGCTGCTGGACGCCTGCCGCCTGACCTGGCGCGCCAAGCTGCACATGCACCTGCTGCTGGACCTGTTCAACCAGGCGCGCGAAAAGGCCGAGGCCGAAGCCATCTCGGTCTTCGGCGACAACCTCAAGGATCTGCTGCTGTCGGCCCCGGCCGGCCCCAAGGCTGTGCTCGGCCTGGACCCGGGGATCCGCACCGGCTGCAAGATCGCGGTGGTCGATGCCACCGGCAAGCTGGTCGCCACCGACACCATCTACCCGCACGAGCCGCGCCGCCAGTGGGACCAGTCGCTGCACACGATCAAGCAGCTGTGCGTGCAGCACAACGTGGAACTGATCGCGATCGGCAATGGCACCGCCAGCCGCGAGACCGACAAGCTGGCCGGTGACGTGATCAAGGCGCTGGGCGACACCAAGCTGCAGAAGATCGTTGTCAGCGAAGCCGGCGCGTCCGTCTACTCGGCGTCGGAATTCGCGGCCAAGGAGTTCCCGAACCTGGATGTGTCGATCCGCGGTGCGGTGTCGATCGCGCGCCGCCTGCAGGATCCGCTGGCCGAGCTGGTCAAGATCGAGCCCAAGGCGATCGGTGTGGGCCAGTACCAGCACGACGTGGACCAGTACCGGCTGGCGCGTGCGCTGGATGCGCGCGTGGAGGACTGCGTCAACGCGGTCGGCGTGCACGTCAACACCGCCTCGGCGGCGCTGCTCTCGCGCGTGTCGGGGCTGTCGTCCACCGTGGCCGAGAACATCGTGCGGCATCGCGACGACAACGGCCCGTTCAAGCGCCGCAAGGACCTGCTCAAGGTGCCGCGCCTGGGCGAGAAAACCTTCGAGCAGTGCGCCGGCTTCCTGCGCATCGCCGATGGCGACCAGCCGCTGGATGCCTCCTCGGTGCACCCGGAAGCCTATCCGGTGGTGGAGCGCATCGTGGCCGCCACCGCACGCCCGATCAAGGCACTGATTGGCGACGGCAGCTTCCTGCGCGGGCTCAAGGCGGAGCAGTTCACCGACGCCACCTTCGGTGTGCCGACCGTGCGCGACATCCTCAAGGAGCTGGAAAAACCCGGCCGCGATCCCCGCCCGGAGTTCAAGGCGGCCCGTTTCGCCGACGGGGTCGAGGAGCTGAAAGACCTCAAGGTCGGCATGATCCTGGAAGGCGTGGTCAGCAACGTGGCCGCGTTCGGTGCCTTCGTGGATATCGGGGTGCACCAGGATGGACTGATCCACATCTCCGCGCTGTCCGATACCTACGTCAAGGACCCGCGTGACGTGGTCAAGGCCGGTGACATCGTCAAGGTGAAGGTGCTGGAGGTGGACGTGGCGCGCAAGCGCATCGCGCTGACCCGCCGCCTGGATGACACTCCCGCCCCGGCCAAGGCTCCCGGTGAGCGCGATGCGCGCCCGGCCGGAGGTGGCCGCCGTGACGGCGGGGCGGGCAATGGTCCGCGCGGTGGCGGTCGTGGCAACCCGCCCGGGCCGCGCCCGGGCAGCGCCGCACCGCCGGCCAACAACGCGCTGGCAGACGCCTTCGCCCGGGCCAAGCGCGGCGGCTGACAGCGCTGTTGGTGCCTGCCAGGGGCCGCCTTCGGGCGGCTTTTGGCGTTTTCCGCGGTCCCGGTGGCCGGGGGCACTTCTGGTTTGACGCGCGTTTACGCACACTTCCCCTTGAATGCCCGTAGGGTGGGTGGACGGCGGGGAGCCCAGATGACAGACGACCAGGCAGGACCGGGCAACCGGGCGGGCCGCAGCGCCGATCACCGCGCTGGCGCAGGGCTGTGCGCGGCGTGTCGGACCGGAGCGCACGCATGAGCCGGCAACCGGACGCCCCCCTTGATGCGGTCGCCGCGCTGCGCGACATGGCCGAGCAGCGGCATCGGCTGGAAATGATCATCGAAGGCACCGCGGCGGGCACCTGGGACTGGGACATCCCGGGCAACCAGATGCGGGTCAACGAGCGCTGGGCGGAGATCGTCGGCTATACGCGCGAGGAACTTGCGCCGATCACGCCGGAGACATTCTTCAAGCTGGTGCATCCCGACGATCTGGCCCAGTCCAATGCGCTGCTCGAGGATCATCTGGAAGGTCGCTCGCCGCATTACGACAGCCTGTGCCGGATGCGCCACAAACAGGGCCACTGGATCTGGGTGCAGGACCGTGGCCGCGTCTACGAGCGCGATGCGCAGGGCCGCCCGCTGTGGATGGCCGGTGCCCACGCCGACGTCACCGAACTGCAGCAGGCCCGCCAGGAGGCGGCCAACATGCGCCAACGCCTGCAGGCGGTGGTGGATGCGTCTGATGAGGTGGCGGTGATCGCCACCGATGTCGATGGGGTGGTCAATCTGTTCAACACCGGTGCGCAGAAGCTGCTCGGTTACCGCGCCGATGAAGTGATCGGCCGGGTCAACCCGGGGCTGTTCCACGATCCGGATGAGATGCGCGCCTACCTGCAGCCCCAGGTGGGCGCGGACGGGCGCATGCCGACCATTTTCGAAGCGCTGACCGCGCGCGCCGCGCAGGGCACCTGGTCGCACCAGTGGACCTTCCTGCGCAAGGACGGCGAGCGGCGCCAGGTGCGCCTGTCGATCAGCCCGCTGGACTGCGCCGGCGGCAACCGGATCGGCTACGTCGGCATGGCGGTTGACCTTACGCCCCTGCTGCAGGTGCGCGAGCAGGCCTTCGTCGCGGCGGAGAAGTTCGCCGGCGCGTTCTCCTCGGCGGCGCTGGGCATGGCCCTGGTATCGCTGGAAGGGCGCTGGCTGGACGTCAACGATTCGCTGTGCGGCATCCTCGGCTACACCCGTGCCGAACTGCTGCAGATCGATTTCCAGACGCTGACGCATCCGGACGATCTGCATACCGATCTGGCCCTGCTCGGCGACCTGCTGGCCGGGCGCCGCGAGCATTACCACATGGAGAAGCGTTACCTGGGCAAGGCCGGCAACCTGGTCTGGGGGCGGCTGTCGGTGTCGCTGGTGCGCACGGAAAATGGCGAGCCGCTGCATTTCGTTTCGCAGATCCAGGACGTGACCGCCCAGCGGCTCAGCGGCCAGCAACTTCGCGAATCCGAGCAGCGCACCCGCGTCACGTTGGATGCGGTGGCCGACATGGTGCTGACCTTGGACCTGCACGGCGGCATCCAGTACGCCAACGCCGCGGCCACCCGCGCGCTGGCCGGGGAGGGCGCCGGGGCCCTGGCGGGCAGCCAGCTGCAGGAGGTGATGGAGCTCACGACCGAATACGCGCCGCGCTCCCCGCTGGATGTGGCCGTGCTGCTCGACCCGGACAGCAATGCGGTCGACCTGCATTCGGACCTGCTGCTGTCAGTGGGGGCGCATCTGCTGCCGGTCGACCTGACCCGCGCCTGGCTGCGCGATGAAAACGGCCAGTCCACCGGCGCGGTCTGGGTGATCCGTGACGTCACCCAGCAGCGTGCGCGCCAGCGTGAAGCCCGGCATCTGGCCGAAATCGATCCGCTGACCGAGCTGAGCAACCGGCGCGGCTTCGAAGCGCACCTGCAGCAGGCCATCACCCGGGTCGCGCGGACCGGGCAGTCGGCCTCGTTGATGTATATCGACCTGGACCACTTCAAGCCGGTCAACGATACCCATGGCCATCTGGCCGGCGATGCCGTGCTGTGGGCGGTGGCCAGCGTGCTGCGGCACGGCGTGCGCGATTCGGACATCGTGGCGCGCTTGGGGGGCGACGAGTTCGCGGTGATCCTGGCCGGCTGTTCGCTCAAGCGTGCCCGCCGCATCGCCAGCGATCTGCTCGAGGCGATGCGGGGGTTGTCGATCCCCTGGGACCAGCGGCGGTTGAGTGTGGGCGCCAGCATCGGCATCGCGCCATTGTTCGGGGGCATGAGCGTGGATGACGCGGTCGCCGCGGCCGATGCACAGTGCTACCGGGCCAAAGCGATGGGACGCGACAACGTGCAGGTGGAGGCCGACGCGCTCGGGGCCGTGGATCCCCTCGACGCCCTGGATGCGAGCGAAAGTGGCGAATGAGCACGGCCGGCCCTGCGCGGCGCCGGCCCGATGGTCGCCCTAAAGGTTTCAGAATCTCCGCCGTTATATGACTCGCAGTTGCTGCCCGTCTGCTCACGTGGATATCTGGCCGTACACCTTTTTTAAATGGTTCATGTTCGCCGGCCCGCCCGGTGTTTGAAGCCCATCGAAGTTGCGTCATCCCCACTGACGATCTTCGTGAGTCCCAGCCAACGGAATACCGCCACCGGGCCACCGCCCGGCGCTGACCTATTCGCTAACCGGACACCGAGGTCTAACGATGATTACTTCAGGCTTGCACACGCATGTGCCAGGTCGCGCCAGCGACGCCGACGCCGACGCCGGGTCGTTGTGGCGAACGCTCACGGCATGGTTCGTTTCCCGTCGCGCGGCCCATGGCATCGCGGCATCGGCCGCGCTGCAACGGCAGGCCGACCTCGAAGAGCAGATCAAGGCGCTGCATAGAGTCCAGGCCGTCATCGAGTTCCACCTCGATGGCACCATCGTGCATGCCAACGACAATTTCCTGCAGACACTGGGCTACACGCTGGAGGAGATCCAGGGCAGGCACCACGCCATGTTCGTGGATGCCGAGTATGCGAAGAGCGGGGAGTACCGGGACTTCTGGGCCAACCTGGGCCGCGGTGAGTTCGACGCCGGCCAGTACCGCCGGATCGGCAAGGGTGGACGCGAGATCTGGATCCAGGCGTCCTACAACCCGGTGTTCGACAGCAACGGACGACCGTACAAGGTGGTCAAGTTCGCGACCGACATCACCGCGCAGAAATTGCAGGCGGCCGACTTTGCCGGCCAGCTCGCCGCGATCAACACATCGCAGGCCGTGATCGAGTTCGACCTCGAGGGCCGCATCCTGGCCGCCAACGAGAACTTCCTCGCTGCCATGGGCTATGCACTGGAGGAGGTGCGCGGGCAGCACCATGCGATGTTTGCCGAACCGGCGTATCGCGAGAGCGCGCAATACCGTGCGTTCTGGGCGAAGCTCGGCCGCGGCGAGTACGATGCCGGCCAGTACAAGCGCTTGGGAAAGGGCGGGCGCGAGGTCTG
This sequence comes from Stenotrophomonas sp. IS26, assembly GCF_054188265.1. NCBI lineage: Bacteria > Pseudomonadati > Pseudomonadota > Gammaproteobacteria > Lysobacterales > Lysobacteraceae > Stenotrophomonas > Stenotrophomonas sp. IS26. The sequence goes on along the minus strand of NZ_JBSZJV010000008.1, from coordinate 47,731 downwards.
GATCCAAGCTTCGTACAACCCGATCTACGATATGAACGGACGGCCGTTCAAGGTGGTCAAGTACGCTACCGACATCACGGCCCAGGTGCGTGACTCGCTGGCGCTCCAGCAGGCCGTCGCGCAGACGCGTGAAGTGGTGGCGGCCGCGCAGGGTGGCGATCTGACCGGCCACATCGCCACCCAGGACAAGACCGGCCCGATCGCCGAGTTGTGCGAGGGCATCAATGCGCTGGTCGACGCGATGGCCGGCATCATCACCCAGATCAAGCTGGCAGCCGACACCATCGCCGTGGGTGCCAGCGAGATCGCCGAAGGCAACAGCGACCTGTCCGTGCGCACCGAGCAGCAGGCGGCCTCGCTGGAGGAGACCGCCGTCTCGATGAAGGGGCTGACCGCAACCGTGCGGCGCACCGCGGACAACGCCCGCCAGGCCAATGAGCTGGCCGGTGGCGCGGTCGAGGTGGCGGCGCAGGGTGGCCACGTGGTGCAGGAGGTGGTCTCCACCATGTCGCTGATCAATGACTCCTCGCGGCGCATCGTCGACATCATCGGCGTGATCGACGGTATCGCGTTCCAGACCAATATCCTGGCCCTCAATGCCGCCGTGGAAGCGGCCCGTGCCGGCGAGCATGGCCGCGGCTTTGCGGTGGTCGCCTCGGAAATCCGCTCGCTGTCGCAGCGTTCTGCCGAAGCCGCCAAGGAGATCAAGCAGCTGATCGGCGACTCGGTGGAGAAGGTCGGGGCGGGCACGCGCCAGGTCGAAAGCGCGGGCCGCACCATGGACGAGATCGTGGTCAGCGTGAAACGCGTGAGCGATCTCATGGCCGACATCAGCGCGGCGGCCCAGCAGCAGAGCGAGGGCATCGAGCAGATCAACCAGGTGGTCGAGCACATCGACGAGAGCACCCAGCAGAATGCCGCGCTGGTCGAAGAGGCCTCCGCGGCGGCCCGCAGCATGGAAGAGCAGTCCACCCAGTTGCTGCAGACGGTGGCGGCGTTCCGGGTGGCGGGGGCGGGCACGCATCGCTCGGTGCACCTCAATCCCACTACTGGCCAGCCCGCATTGCGTCTGGTCTGACTGCCGTGCGGGATGCATACGGCGCGCGGCTTTGGGATACTCGATCTTCCAAGGACAGGTCGGAGTATCACAATGCGGATTGCACCACGGTTGAGCATGCTGCTGGTCATGGGGATGGCCCTGCCTTGCACTGCGGGCGCGGCGTCGGCGGTGTTTTACGACGCCGACACCGGTGCCTACGGCTATTCGATGAACAACCGCAGCGTCAGCACGGCCATGCAACAGGCGCTGGGGTATTGCGCGCAGCGCTCACCCAACTGCAGCACTGTGGCCAGCACGTCGGAAGGCGGTTACTCGGCGCTGTATACGGGCACGGGTGCCATGGGTGTTGCCCTGTCCGCACAGGATGATGCCGCTGCTCAGCGCAAGGCCGAGGCGATGTGCCGGCGAAAAGCAGGGGACTGCCGGCTGGCGCTGCTGTGGCGCGAAGAAACGGTGGCCCCGTCCGTGCCGCCGGTTCCCCCGATCCCGCCACATACCCTGCCTCCGATCGAGCCGGCCGGGTAACGGTCGCGGCGCTGCCGAGCAGAATGAAAAAACGCCCCGGATCCGTCGATCCGGGGCGTTCTGGTTTTCCATGGTGCGAAGGTGGGCAACGAAAACCCATCCATTTCGAGCATCTTGCGCAGCCATTAAGAAAAATGCCCCCAAAGTTGCCCCCAGAAGGGCATTGCTTGCCCTGCACTAGCCCCTAAGTCAGGTTCTTCGGTAAGCGTAAGTTTGCCTCCGCTCTGGCTTTACCAGCGTCGGTTCTGGGGCCTGTTGACCGCCCGCCGTGAAAACGACAGCGTCGCTTGCTTGGCTCCGGCCTAGCTTGGCATGGCTGGCCGTCACGGTGGCGAGTCGCCCCACATCTGGCTTCCACGCATCGCTGCTTCGAAGTGATCAGAGGACTGTCAACAGTACCGAAGTCATACGCGCGCGCGCATGCGCGCTGGGCGGGACGTAATTCCGGTGGTGATGCTGCATTGCCAAGCGCGAGCGCCAACGCTCTAGGAAATTCCTGCCCTGCCGGCGAAGGTCTGGACAATTCCATTTCCTTGTACTTTATTCCGGTCAGCTCTGCCCACTCGGTCAGGATGGCGTCCAGCACCGCGCTATTGGTCGCACCGGCGCTTCCGGGCTGTTCTTGCTCCTGCCGCGCCTGGAACACGCGCAGTGCCTGCAGGCCGGGCATGTAGTCGATACGGCAAAGGCCCGACCGCCGCTGTCGTTGCAGCTTAGCCAGATGTGCCTTGTTCTTGCTCAGGTAGCCATCGGTCATGGTGTCTTTTCTCTTGGCAGGAAATAGGGTGGTCCGCTCTTATTCCCGGCATCCTTCCGCGCCCAGCGGACAATCTGGGGTTCCTTGGGCCAGGCAATGGGCCTGCCGGCCTTCCGGCGAATGCACCACGGGCATGCCTTCACCACGGGCGGGCAGCCCAACCAGAGCAGGACCGGCCCGCAGCCCTCGCAGGTGACCGTCACCGGCTCGGTCCATACGGGTGGGGTAACGCCGGAGTCCAGGAACCTGCGGGCCTCCAGTGCGCGCAGGTAAGCCCGCAAGGCCATGTCATCGTGCCCGGCACAGGCGGCCACTTCTTCATCCGGGAGGGCATGAACCAGTCCGCCGTCCACGCCTTCATGCTCGGCCAGCTTCAGCAGATGGGCACGCACGTAATCTGTCCCTGTGAATCTTCTCCAATGCCCTTCTTGCTCACTGCCAAAACTGACAAAAGGGGCTTTTGGCGGTTTTGTCAGTTGATCGGACGGCACTTTCAGGATTTTTCGCCGGTCAGCTCGGCCAGCCGTTCACGCCACACGCTCATGCCGACCACCGGTAAGCTACGGACGGGCGTCCCCCTGTCATCTCGGAAACCTCGATCACTTGGCGGTGGTCAGTCAGCACATTCAGTGCCTCGGCCACGGTGCCTGGATCATCCAGGCCTGCCCAGCACTTCCGATACACGTCACGGGTAGTGAAGCCATCGGGCAAGCTGTCACGCTTGCGCAGCAGCAGGTGTGCAGCGGTCAGGCCATTGTCGGTCGCCGGGGCGTAAACGCGGCGCGCGTGGCCTTCCAGATGCTCGCACCAGCCCAAGGCTTTGAGCATTGCGTCGGCCGATACCGGCCCAGTGCCGTTGTCGGCCAGATGCAGTACCAGCGCCAGCCGGCCCGCCAGAGCGGGGTACTTGGCCAAGTGCGACTCCATGAAAGCCGGTTCGCCTCCGCCGCGAAGCCGCTGCATCAGCTCAGTTTGCCATTCGATGAATAGGTCCTGTGCGTCCTCGGATAGACGCAGGAATGGAACATCGCAGGCTTCGGCGCTTTCTGCCCCAACGTCGGCCGGGTTCAGCGCCCGAAGCCGCATGAATGCAGTGCGTGCGCACTCTTCAGCTCCCCGATCTATCGGTCGGTCGGTGTAGCGCCACGATGCGGGCAGGTCGGGATAGACGGCCAACTGGAAGCGCTGCATCAAGCCATCGTCGGAGAAGCCACCGCGCACCGCACCGCGTACGTACTCGGCCAGCTTGCCGGGCTGCATGCCGCCTAGGATCGATACCGCGCACGCCTCGATGCGAACAGTTCCCCTGCCAATGCGGTCGGACGTATACGGCCCAGTGCCGTTCCAGCATTCCAGCCAGAACGCCCGGTCCTGCTCTCGGCCTTCACGGTCTAGGGATGCCAGCCACCCGGCCAGCTCATCACGGAACTGGATCAGCCCGCGCGGGTTCTCGTTCAACAGCTCGCCCAGCTTCTCCACCGTGGCGTCGTTGACCACCAGGCGGGGTTCGGACGGTGCCTCATCATCAAAGCGTGCCGACTCGCCTAGGGCCTCCGGATCGATGGCCATACCTTTCTTGATCGCTTTGCGGGCTTCATCTTTGGCGTGCGCCCTACGTGCGTCGGCCAATATCGCCTTACCCTCGTGTACTTGCCGGGCACGCTCGTACCCGGCCCGCTCGGGGCCAGTCACGCTCTCCAGCAGGCGCCGTGCGGGCGACAGGGCAGGACTCTTGCCGCTACTCGGGCGACCGACCACGCAGCCCCACAGGATGGGCCTTTCGTACCAATGTCCATGCGTTTTGAGCCGCACGGCAATGTGCCGTCCTCCCAGCGCAGCAGCCAACCCAACCATTGCTGGCACGGCCGTGAAGTCCAGCGGCACTTGCAAGCTGTCGGCTGCGTCCGTGCACCAGGTGCGCACGCAGTCGGGCAGTAGCGCAGGATTGAATGCCGGCACTGCTGGCAGCGGATCGGGTAGGGGCTCTCGGGCGATAGGCTGTGCAGGGCTGCCCGCGCACGCTGACTTCGGATATGCCTCCACTAGCGTCAAGGTGTTCACCGCGACCGCATCGGCCACAGGGCTGGCGGCGAGCCAGTCCACGCAGTCGCCTTTCTCGGGCAGGCCCAGTGCATCCACGTCGATGCGTTCCACCGTGCAGCCCAGTGCGTGCAGTCGGGCAGCTATCTCGTCGGCGTACTTCCTGCCGGCATCATCGTTGTCTGGCCACAGGCGGACACGTCGCCCCATCAGCGGCGACCAGTCGGCACCTTCGGCACTCGATACGCTGCCACTGGTAGTGGTCAACAGGCCCAGCCCGGCCAAGGCGTCGGCGCAGGCTTCGCCCTCGACGACGTACACAAGCGCGCCATCGGGAGCGCCCGCTAGCTCATGCAGGCGATACAAGGGTTTTCCGGCAGGCGGTGCAGGTGGCTCCCCGATGACATACCCAGCACCATTCCAGTGCATCGGTCGAATCCATTTTTCGCCCGTGTCCGGATGTTTGCAGCGGATGCGCCAGAACGATGGCTCACCACAGCCACTAGAGTATGTGTGCAAGCCCACGGGGCGCATACCCAGACGGATAGGCTCAGCCGCCAGTCGCCGTGCTGCATCTTTGGGCGTTTCCATTGGGACCGCACTCATGCTCGCAACCCCAGCAGCTCGCGCGCTGCAGCCTTGAACGGCAGACCGGTGTAGCGCATGTGGAAGCTCACCAAGTCACCCGAGTCGCAGCCGGCAAAGCACATCCAGCCGCCATGTGACAGGTTTACACTGAATGAGGCATTACGATCTTCGTGGAAGGGGCATTGTCCCTGGGCCCAGCCATCACGTTGCGCCTTGCCCAATTTCACAACACGCTTCCGGTAATAGCTTTCCGGAGAGGGCAACCTATTGCGCCATTCATCCGGAAGCCGCGCCCCAGTTCGTGAAATCTTGCCGTAAACTTGCCGTGAACCCAGCCCGCCAGCGTGTGCATGGCCCCGGTTCCCGCCGGGGCCTCGTCGTTTTTGGATCATGTCGCCGCCCCCGCGTTGGCAGCGCGTTCGATCAGTGCGCGAATGTCCTCCACGCGCCATGCGGTGCAACGCACACCCAGCTTGATCGGTGGCGGATAACGGCCGCTCCGGCAACCCGCCCACCATGTTGAGCGCGAAACTGGGTAAAGGCCTAGAACTTCAGGAAGGCGGAGGTAGCCTGTGGCGGGTAGGGATACTGGGCAGGATTTGGTAATCGTCATATCGGCCTCCTTTGTAGCGGGCTGGATGCCCTGGGCCGACACGAAAGCTATGCATTTTTCTCAGGCACCGCAAAAGTCAATATTTTTTATTGGTTGCCGGGGTCAGCTTCTCCGATCATCGCGAAGGCCGCTTCACGATAGGGCTTTATCGCATTGTCAATCGAAACGGTTGACACCTCGTATCGTTCAGCCATTCGCGCCAATGCCTCGCCATGTCGATGGCCCTCCCAGCGCTCCATGGCGTATTCCAGTGCAGCACTGCCATGGCAAAAGCGAGGGGGAAGCCCCTGCTTTCCCTTTCTTTTCGTTGGTAGCTCATCAGCCCAAGATCTAAGAATCACAGCAATGCATCGCCGATCACTGGGAGAAAGATCCAATGGACTGTCACTCACAACCTTGTCCGCAATCGCTCTGGCACGCGTCTTTTGTTGTTTGGCAATTTCCTCGTATCTCTCGGGCGTCACGTAGAAATCGATCTTGAGCACGCCTGCGTCATCCTTTTTTCCTGTCATATTGATTCCTTCGAAGAACTCAACTCGTCTCACGTCATGACATCGCACATTCCGTCACTAGGCGTTGGAATGTGCAGTGAAACGCCTGTGTTTCAGTCATCCCTCCGGATGGGTATCCAGCGCAGGCAAGGCGGCGACGATCTTTTGTGTCTCCAGGCTGACGGTGACCACGCGCTGGAACAGTTCCAGCGGGTACTTCGCATTGCCCATGGTCTCGGTGGCCCAGTCGTTGGCGTCGTTGACAATGCCGCTGGCCTTATCCACGCGCACGGCCTGGCGCTCCATCACCCAGTCCAATGCGGCCTTGCCGTTGACGATGTAGTCCCATGCCGCTGCAGGAACGTCGCGCAAGGTAATCTTGGTGTTGTAGATAACGGTGCTGCGGTCGTTGACGGACTTACCGGTCTCAGGGTCCTTGGTCTTGGCGAACTTCATCTTCTCGACGCGGTAGTCGGCGTCGGTCAGCGGGCCCTTGGCATCGATGGTCAGCGGGTAGATGTTCACCGTCTCGTAGTGCAGGTGCAGCGCAGCGAGGTCGCGGCCTGCCTGGCTGAAATGCCAGAAATCCTTTGCCGTGCGCACGCGCGGGATGCGCGGCAGCTCCTTGCTCAGGTTGTCGGCGTAGCGTTCTCGGTAGGCAGGCGAGTGCAGGATGCCGTAGACGTAATAGAACAGGTCTTCCTTGCTGATCGTCTCGCCGGGATAGGCAGACTGGAAATGGGCGAGGCCCGCGTCGGTGATGGCATCGCGGCGGCGCGGGCCGTCGCTGGGCTTGCCGACGAACAGACTGTCATCGGATTGCTGGGCGGCTTCGTTGTAGAGGTACATCGGGTAGGACTTTCCGGCAGAATTCATGCCCCTGTCGAACACTCTGTCCACCATAAAACAGGAGAAATCAGACTTCCCACCTACACCTGCCGTGGTGATAGCCAAGTTATCCCCGCCGCCAATTGGGAAGATGCTAGGAAGCTGGTATGCGCTCCAGATGCATGAGCGGTCAAAGTACGTCCATTGACGTGAAAAAGGTCGATACTCAGACTTCGTAATCGCCGTCCCGTCGAAAGACAGCTTGCGACCTCGCTTGATGTGATTCAGAAGCTTGTCATCCCAGCGAATCCTGGAGTCATCCTTCATGACAAACTCAACAGGCTCAACACCAGGAGCCGATTGATCGAATCTTTCAAGCTCCACGCTATGAAAATTAATCATCGTTCTGGCGTTTTTACTTAGACGATCTTTTGAGAAATTGTAGACCCACTCATCTCTATTTGAGATCGATCCATCAGAGTAGTTTTCGAAAACCAGAAGATCACCTGACGCCCTCTTGTTTCCAATAACTATGAAGCGACCGAAGCTATCGTCGCGTTGTTTGAGCCAGTCGCCGTGTTCATCCGGCGTGATTCGCTGCCAGGCATGTTCGGAAATGCCGCCGACACTGGCATAGGCTTCGATCTTTTCCAGCTTGTCTTCGCGGCTCAGGTAATCGCCGACATCGTGGAAGAAGATGCGTCCATGTTCTTTGGCCTGCGGATTCTTGACCAGAAGCGAGATGGCGATGGGTGATCGGCTGCCACTGCCGAAGATCTTGCCGCCTTCCTTACGTGACGTTTCGCCACTGGTGCGCTGGTTGCCGCGCAGGTGGAACACGTACAGACTAGAGAACTCGTCGGCGACGCACTTGCGAAGTCCATCGGCGGTGTTGGACTCCAACCACCCCGCGTTGGTGACGAAGCCGATGACGCCAGCATCGCCGATGCGGTCGCTGGCCCAGCGGATGGCGCGGATGTAGGAGTCGTAGATGCTAGTTCGAGTCCGAGCCGAAGAACGGACACCATAGGTGCTCCTGATCTTCTCATCCAAGCTTGGGTAGCTGATGTTCTTGTTATTGTCGATGGCCTCGCCCTGGCCTTCTGAGTACGGCGGATTCCCCACGATTACCCGGAGTTGCAGCGTCTCCTGCCGCCTGCGCCGCTTGCTGTTGTCCACCAGTAGCGCGTCCACCAGGTCCTCCTTCTCGTACATCTGGAAGGTATCGGTCAGGCAAATCCCCTCGAAAGGCACGTACTCCCCGCCCGCAAGGCTGTGATACGTCGCCTCGATATTGATCGCAGCAATGTAGTACGCCAACAATACCAACTCGTTGGCATGAATTTCGTGGTTGTACTTGTGTGCCAGCTCCTCCGGCTTGACCAACCCAGACTGCAACAACCGCGTGATGAAGGTGCCGGTGCCGGTGAATGGGTCCAGGATATGTACGCCCTTGCTACCCAATGTCTGGCCGAACTCTTTCTGCAACAGGTGGTTGACGCTGTGCAGGATGAAATCCACCACTTCCACCGGTGTGTAGACGATGCCCAGGCGCTCGGTCATTTTGGGAAAGGCATTGCGGAAGAACTTGTCGTACAGCTCGACAATGATCTTCTGTTTACCCTGTGCACTGTCGATGCCTTCGGCACGCAGCTTCACGCTGTCGTAGAACTCCTGCAGCGTGGCTGCTTCTTTGCCTAGATTCTGTTCTTGCAGAACATCCAGTACCGCCTGCATGGCCTTGGACATGGGGTTGTGACTGGCAAAGCTATAATCGGCGAACAGCGCATCGAACACCGGCTTTGTGATCAGGTGCTGGGCCAGCATCTCGATGATGTCGGCATCAGTGACCTTATCGTTGAGATCGTCGCGCAACTCATGGGCAAAGGCATTGAAGGCTTCGCGTGCCTTGGGCTGACTGTCGTCTTCCAGCACGGCCTTGATGCGGTCGATATGAGTCTGGGCGATCTTGGCGATATCGTTGGCCCAGTCCTCCCAGTGGTGACGGTTGCCGCACTTGTCCACCACTTTGGCGTACAGCGCGCGCTCGATCTGGCCCACCTCAAATTCGAAGCCGATCTGGTCGGGGGCAGGACCATAGCGCTCGGCCTTCTCACCGATGGCGTACTGGCCTTTAGCCTTGCCGACCTGTCTGGCGCTGTTGTCCACCAGCCGCGCGGTCTTGCGCTGCACTGTGTCGGCAATGGCCACCACTTCCATCTTGCTGTGGTCCGGGCCAACCAAGTCCAGTTTGTTGACCATCGCATCGAAGCGGTCGTCGTGGGAGCGCAGCGCCTGCAATACCTGCCAGACCACCGCGTAGGTCTTATTGTCGGCAAGTGCTTCGTGCGGTTCCACACCGGCCGGAATCACTACCGGCAGCACCACGTAGCCGCGTTTCTTGCCCGGTGCGTTACGCATTACCCGGCCGACCGACTGCACCACATCCACCTGTGAGTTGCGGGGAGTGAGGAATAGCACCGCGTCCAGCGCCGGCACGTCCACGCCTTCGGACAGGCAGCGCACGTTGGAGAGGATGCGGCAGGTGTCTTCTGGTGGAGATGCCTTGAGCCAATCTAGTTTGGCTTCTTTCTGCCCGGCATTCATGCCGCCATCCACATGCTCGGCCTGGCAGGTCAAGCGTGCACCGTCTTCATTGTCCTCGGCATCCTGGTAGGCCTCGACCACGGCCTGAAACATGCCGGCGATCTCTTTGGAGCTGACCTTGTGGGCCTTGCCACCCTTTCCCGGCTCGATGACCTGGCAGAACGCCACAGCCCGCTTCATCGGCTCGGGGTTATCGCTGCCGTCCTCGTGCAGGCCACGCTTGGCCAGCGCTTTCCAGCAGCCGACAATCTTGGCCGCATCGTCCACCTTCAGGGTGTTGTTCTCGTCCTTCAGCAGCGCCTGCAGGCGGCGGTTTACGTGCGCTTCCTCCACGGCAAGCACGATGACCTTGTAGTCCACCAACAGGCCGCGTTTGACCGCCTCGGAGAAGGTGATAACAAACAACTGTTTGCCGTACCAAGCCTCGTTGTCCATCGAGTACAGGGTGGCGTTGTCGCGCTCGGCGATGGCCTTGGCTTCGTTGCCGTAGATGCGCGGGGTGGCGGTCATATACAGGCGCTTGGCCGCGCGCAGGTAGTCGGCATCGTGGACACTCACGAACGCGCTTTCATCGTCCCCCTCGAAGGTGGCACCGGTAGTGCGGTGGGCCTCGTCGCAGACGATCAGGTCAAAATCGGCCAGGCCGTGCGCGTGCTGGGCGTCGTGCAGTACTTCGATGGAATGGTAGGTGCTGAACACCACCGTCATGTGTTCGGCGTCATGCCGGGCGGCCATTCCGTGCGCCAACCGCTTGGCATCGGTGGTGGCAGGGTAGCGCAGTTCGTGGGCAAAGGTCTGGACGGCATCGTCCTCCTTGCGGCCCTTCTTTTTACCCACGTCACTGTCAGAGCACACCGCGAAGCTGTGCAGCGGGATGGCGCTTTCCTGCGTCCATTCGGTCAGGGTCTGCGAGAGCAGCGACAGGCTGGGCACCAGGAACAGCACGCGCTTGCCCTTGCCGGCCATTGTCTCGGCAATCTTCAGGCTGGTAAAGGTCTTGCCAGTGCCGCAGGCCATGATCAGCTTGCCGCGCTCGGCCTCGTCCAAGCCTGCCACGGCCGCACTCAAGGCATTCTGCTGGTGCGGGCGCAGTAATTTTTTGGGTTTCAGTGGAACGGGCGCGCTGGGTTGGAACCGGCTCCAGTCGATCTGGCTGGCTTCCAGGTCGTGCAGGGTAATCTTGCTGACCGGGGGCTGCTGGTCCACCAGTGCGTTTTCCGCGTTGTCGCTCCAATGGTCGGTGGTGGCCACGATGATGCGGCGGGCGAATGGTTTGCGCCCGGACGCGGTGAAAAAGCTGTCGATGTCCTTCTTCTGCAGCTTATAGTCTGGCGCGTAGAACTTGCACTGGATGGCGTGGATTTCGCCGGTGCCAGCTACTTCGGCCACCAGGTCGATGCCGTCATCCTTGCCGGTGAAGCCATTCGCCAAAGCCCACTGCGCCCAAGGCCAAACGTTGCTATACAGGTCGCGGTAGCTGGCTTCGTGGCGCAGATACGCCACGATCAGCTCTTCAAAGTAGGTTCCTTTCTCGCGCTCGGTCCTGGAAGACTGGCGCAGCGTTTCCAGCAGTCCCTGCAATGGCGTGGTCATCGTGTTCTTTCCCCGGTAGTGCTTGGTGGTGATTTTTCAGCCCGCACGCGCCTTGAACGGCAGCACATTGGTATTGTCTCGCAGGGCATCGAGATAGTCTGCCCATGCCTGCATCATTTGGGTGCGTTCGGCCAGATATTGCGCCGCGTGGGTGTATGCCTCGCGGACCTTGTTGGTTTCGGCGTGGGCAAGCTGGCGTTCGATAGCATCCGCGTTCCAGCCCATTTCGTTAAGCCGGGTGGCTGCCATGCTGCGGAAGCCGTGGCCGGTCATTTCATCGCCGGAATAGCCCAGCGCGCGCAGGGCGGCATTGATGGTGTTTTCCGACATGGGGCGATTCGGTCGCAGACCAGGGAATACATGCGGGCCACTACCGGTCAGGGCATGTAGGTCACGCAGGATCGCCACGGCCTGGCTGGACAGCGGCACCAAGTGGGCTGCCTTCATCTTCATTCGCTCGGGCCGGATGCGCCACATAGCGGCGTGTAGGTCGATTTCCTCCCATTCTGCCGCGCGCAGCTCACCGGGGCGCACGAACACCAGCGGCGCCAGCTTCAACGCCGCGTGGGTGACCGGCTGCCCGTTGAAACCCTCGATTGCTCGCATTAGCTGGCCGATCTTGGCCGGATCGGTCACGGCGGCATGGTGGCGGGCCTTGGTGGATTTGAGCGCGCCACGCAGGCTGGCGGTCGGGTCAATCTCCGCCTTGTCTTCTAGCATGGCGTAGCGGAACACCTGACCTGCCTTGATCTTGGCGCGATTGGCGGTTTCCAGCTTGCCAGTGGCTTCGATCTTGCGCAGGGCGCCCAGCAGTTCGCGGGGCGTGATCTCACCGATGGGGCGGGGGCCGATCTCGGGGAACAGGAAAGTTTCCAACAGCCAGCGGTTCTTGTTGGAGGTGACCGGCGCGACGGTCTGGCGGGCCATCCATTCGCGGGCCATCGCCTCGAACGACTCCCCAGCGGCAGCCTTCACAATTGCCTGCGCGTGCTTCTCCTTCTTGCGCTGTTCGCTTGGATCGATCCCAGCGGCGATCAATTTGCGTAGTTCCGCGCACAAAGCGCGGGCAGCCTTCAGCTTTACATCCTCATAGGTGCCAAGGGACAGCCGCTTCTCTTTTCCCGCTAGCCGGTACTTGAGTCGCCACCATTTGCCGCCGGTGGGGGAGATTTCCAGATAGAGGCCGTCGCCAGCATACAGTCGCTGGGTTCGACCATTCTGTTTTGCGTTGCGGATGGCGAGATCGGTTAGCGGCATTGGGGGCAACTCACTGGGCAACATGGGGTAGGTGGGTGCTGTTGCCCCCATATTTGCCCCCAAATGGCCCTGGATTGCAATGCATTCCATTGGACGCAACCGGACAAATGGGCACAAAAAAACCCGCTAAGTTGCGGGTTTGATTGAGGTTTCTGGACATCCTTGGACGCCTTGAAACATTACCATGGTGCCGAAGGTGGGACTCGAACCCACACGCTTTTAAGGGCGGCGGATTTTGAGTCCGCTGCGTCTACCGATTCCGCCACTTCGGCTGGCTGGCCGCGTAGTGTATACAAGATGTCGGCATTTGTGCAGACCTGAATGCTTAAGTTCCTGTCAGGGTTTCACCTACGCAGGACGCTATACTCATCGCGCTGAACCATACAGGGAGTCGTCATGAGCGCGCTGCAGGATCTTCGGGTGCTGGTGGTGGAGAACGACGAAATGAGTGCCGCCCTGCTGCAGATGCAGTTGGTGCAGTCCGGCGCGGTGGTGGTGGGGCTGGCGGCGTCGGTATCCGAGGCGCTGCGGCTGCTCGGCGAGACCCAGCCACACGTGGTGCTGCTGGATTACCGCCTGGCCAACAATGAAACCAGTGAAGCGGTTGCTGCGGCGTTGGCCGCGCGCCAGATTCCCTTCGTGCTGGCCACCGGCATGGCGACCGAGCATCTGCCCGAGGCCTTCCGGGCAGGCATCATCCTGACCAAGCCCTACCTGACGGCCGAGTTGAATGCCGCGCTGGGGCGGGCACGGATAGGCGATTCGGTCGCCGGCTGAGCAGCGTTCACGCCGCTTCGGCGTGCGCCAGTGTTACCGGCTCGCGATCGTCCAGGATCCGGTACAGCGCAGCGAGGTCGCGGGGGTCCGGGTTCAACCAGGCATCCAGATGTTCGCGCCGGATCGGCACGATGCAACGGTCGTGGCCGGCGCGTGCCACATCGGCCGGTGGCGCGTCGGTGATCGCGGCAAACGACAGCAGGCGGCCTTCCGGTCCTTCCCACGCCGACCACAGGCAGGCGATCAACAGATCGCGCGGTGGCTGCGGGCTGAATTCCAGCACCACGTTCTCGGCTTTCTCGCCCGGCGACAGCCGCCGCTGTTCCAGGGCATGCCGCGGCACGTGCTCGTAGAACGATTGCACCACCACCACGCCATGCTGGTGGCCGAACGCGGATTTCCAGTACGCCTCCAGGCTGTCGCGGCGCGCGTTGTAGGTGCCCGGATACAGCACGTCGTTGCGCACGGGCTTGTCCGGCAGCCGGCATTGGTAGCGCATTGGCTTGATCACGCGCTGGCCCTGCTCGGACACGATCACCGGCGCGTAGACGCCGGGGAAAATGCGGCTGTCGCGCGGTACCAGGCCGGCACGCTGCAGATCGGACAGGCGCGTCTGCGCACGTTCAATCCGGTTGCCAGCCACGCGCAGTTCATTGCGCGCCTTCTGTGTGGGACGGGCGGCCAGGTGTTCTTCGGCCGCCTTCAGCCGGGCGCTCTGCAGGCGCACCTCCTCATCCAGCGCCTGCATCTCCTCGGCATGCCATTGCTGTATCCGCGCCACGATCTCCTGGCCCTGCGCGGTGCGCGCGCCGGCGAAGCCATCGTCCATCGCCTTGGGGGTTTTCGGGCGTTGCTTGCCGGCGTCATGGGCATACAGCTGGGCGAACTCGTCCAGGGACAGCATGGCACCGTACTCACGGACTAGCTTGGTGTAATCGGCGCGGATCTGGGCGGAATAGCACATGGCGGCGTAACAGGGTGGGTAGGGGGACAGGATAGGCCGGTGGGTCGCACATGCTGCGAATACGTTCGGGCATGCTGAGCGTCCATTCATTGCCGGACCGGTCTCATGTTGCTGCCTGCTGGTGTTCATTGCATTCCCCTGGCGCCGAGCGTGGAGGAATACCGCGCGCTGCGGGTGCTGGCCGGCCTGAGTCCGAAAACGGCCGATGCGGCGGCGCGTGGCCTGCCCAACACGGTCTTCGGTGTGAGCCTGCGCGAGGGCGACCGGTTGCTGGCGATGGGCCGGCTCATCGGCGACGGCGGCTGCTTCCTGCAGGTGGTGGATATCGCCGTGGTCCCGGACCGCCAAGGTCAGGGGCTGGGCAAGGCGGTGATGGCCGAGCTCGATGCCTGGCTGCACGCCAATGCCCGAGGTGCCTATGTGAGCCTGATCGCCGATGGCCAGGCGCACCGGCTGTATGCGCAGTTCGGTTTCAGCGTGACCGCGCCGCGCTCGGTGGGCATGGCGAAGGTGGTGGCGTAGGCCCATAAACAAACAGCCCCGACCGAAGTCAGGGCTGTTTGTTTGAAGCTGGCGTCCCCACGGGGATTCGAACCCCGGTCGCCACCGTGAAAGGGTGATGTCCTAGGCCTCTAGACGATGGGGACGCGTTAAACCGAATTTTGGCTTCTATCGGACGGCCTGTGTCCGGAGAAGTGGTGGAGCCAGGCGGGATCGAACCGCCGACCTCCTGCATGCCATGCAGGCGCTCTCCCAGCTGAGCTATGGCCCCACAGTTGTGCTGCGAGCCGCCTATCATAGCGGCGGTCTTGCCGAATAGGAAGGGGTTCGTCAAACAAAAAGCCCCGACCGAGGTCAGGGCTGTCTGTCTGAAGCTGGCGTCCCCACGGGGATTCGAACCCCGGTCGCCACCGTGAAAGGGTGATGTCCTAGGCCTCTAGACGATGGGGACGCGTTAAACCGAATTTTGGCTTCTATCGGACGGCCTGTGTCCGGAGAAGTGGTGGAGCCAGGCGGGATCGAACCGCCGACCTCCTGCATGCCATGCAGGCGCTCTCCCAGCTGAGCTATGGCCCCACGTTGTACCGCGAGCCGCCTAGTGTATCTGCCTGTTCACGTTTGTGGAAGCCTTTCGGGCATCCGCATCGCAACCGCAGTAGGCGGTGAACAAAAAGACCCGGCATGCCGGGCCTCGGTGTTCTTCTGATGAGTGGCGTCCCCACGGGGATTCGAACCCCGGTCGCCACCGTGAAAGGGTGATGTCCTAGGCCTCTAGACGATGGGGACGCATAAACTCATCAAATTGTTCAGCACACCCGAACGGCCTAAGGTCCGGAGTGGTGGAGCCAGGCGGGATCGAACCGCCGACCTCCTGCATGCCATGCAGGCGCTCTCCCAGCTGAGCTATGGCCCCACGATGCTGGAGGCGGAATTCTACGCGGCCGTGAAGCATTCGCCAAGTCTTTTTTCTGAAATACCGAAGAAAGAATGCACGCAGGCATCCATCTGCAGAGGCCGACCTCTGCGTGGGCGAGTGCATCGACACGCACGCGATATAACAGGCGGCCAATGCCGAGCGTTGATCGATACGTGAGAAACAAACAGCCCCGACCGAAGTCAGGGCTGTTTGTTTGAAACTGGCGTCCCCACGGGGATTCGAACCCCGGTCGCCACCGTGAAAGGGTGATGTCCTAGGCCTCTAGACGATGGGGACGCACGAAAACTTCAAATTTTGTCACTACAATCTGATCGGCCTAATGATCGGATTGGTGGAGCCAGGCGGGATCGAACCGCCGACCTCCTGCATGCCATGCAGGCGCTCTCCCAGCTGAGCTATGGCCCCACGTCGTGAGGAGCGAAATCATAGCGACGACGTTTTCGATTGGCAAGAAAAAAGTGAAGAAATATCGTCATGCAATCCGTTGTCACTCGCCGGGCAGTCGTTGATGGCGAAGCCGTAGTGCATTGCTGATCACCGAGACCGAACTCAGACTCATCGCCACCGCCGCCAACATCGGCGACATCACGATGCCCAGCGGATACAGCACACCGGCCGCCACGGGAATGCCGAGGCCGTTGTAGAGAAACGCAAAGCCGAGGTTCTGCCGCATGTTGCGCACGCTCGCGGTGGACAGCTGGCGCGCACGCAGGATGCCGCGCAGATCGCCTTTGACCAGCGTGACCTGTGCGCTCGACATCGCCACATCGGTGCCGTTGCCCATCGCGATACCAACGTCCGCACTTGCCAACGCCGGCGCGTCGTTGATGCCGTCGCCGGCCATCGCCACCTTGCGGCCCTGTGCCTGCAGCGAACGGATCAAGGCGGCCTTGTCGGCGGGGCGCATCTCACCGTGGACGTCATCCAGGCCGAGTTCCCGCGCGACGGCCTTCGCGGTGGCCGCGCCGTCGCCGGTGGCCATGACGATGCGCAGGCCATCGCGGTGCAGCTGCACGATGGCTTCGGCGGTGGAGGCCTTGATCGGGTCAGCCACCGCGAGCAGGCCCCCAAGCTGGCCATCGACGGCGAGGTACATCACGCTGGCCGCGGTGCTGCGCAAGCGCTCGGCATCTTCGCGCAGCGCCTCCAGTGCGACACCGTGTTCGTCCATCAACGCGGTATTGCCAAGCAGCAGCCGCCTGCCGTCCACCACGCCGTGCACACCCATGCCGGTCAGGGAATCGAAATCGTCCACGCTGGCCAGCGGCATCCTGCGCGCGTGCGCTTCGGCCACGATCGCGGCCGCCAACGGATGCTCGCTGCCTTGGTCCAGGCTGGCCGCCCACTGCAGGATCTGGGCGGCAGCGAAGGGCGCCACCGCCCGCACGTCGCGGAATGCTGGCTTGCCCTCGGTCAACGTACCGGTCTTGTCGACCACCAGCGTGTCGATCTGGCGCAGTGCCTCGATCGCCTCGGCATCGCGGAACAGCACGCCGTGCTGCGCGGCGCGACCGGTGGCGACCATGATCGTCATCGGTGTGGCCAACCCCAATGCGCACGGGCAGGCGATGATCAGCACCGCGACCGCGCTCAGTACCGCATGTGTCCATGAGGGCGCCGGACCGAACAGCCCCCAGCCGAAGAACGTCAGCACCGCCACCGACAACACCACCAGCACGAACCAGTACGCGACGGTGTCGGCCATGCGCTGCATGGGGGCACGTGAGCGCTGCGCCTGCGCCACCAGCTGCACGATCTGCGCCAGCATGCTGTCATCGCCAAGGCGATCGGCGCGCACGACCAGGCTGCCAGTGCCGTTGAGTGTCGCGCCGATCACCGTGTCGCCCACGGCCTTGGCCACCGGCACCGGCTCACCGGTGAGCATCGATTCATCGATGGAGGAGCGGCCTTCGACGACCGTGCCATCCACGGGCACCTTCTCACCCGGGCGCACGCGCACGCGGTCGCCGGGCTGCAGCGCGGTAATGTCGACGTCTTCCTCGCGGCCATCCCCGCGCAGCACGCGCGCGGTCTTCGGTGCCAGGCCGAGCAGCGCCTTGATCGCGGCGGAGGTCTTCGCCCGTGCGCGCAGCTCCATCAACTGGCCGAGCAGCGTGAGCGAGATGATCATCGCCGCCGCCTCGAAGTAGACGCCGACATGTCCATGCTGCTGGAACGACGGCGGAAACAGACCGGGCGCGACGGTGGCGACCACGCTGTAGCCGTAGGCCGCCAGCACGCCCGTCCCGATCAGGGTCCACATGTTCGGGCTGCGGTTGCCGATCGACTGCGCCCAGCGCTGCAGGAACGGCCAACCGGCCCAGAGCACCACCGGCGTCGCCAGGGCCAGCTCGATCCACACCCTCAGATCGGGCGCGAGGCCGTGCAGCACGGGTGTCATCGCCAGCATCGCCAGGGCCATCGTCGCCACACTCAGCGGCAGGCTCCACCAGAAGCGGCGACGGAAGTCGATCAACTCGGGATTCTCGCCCTCGTCCAGGCTGGGCATCTTCGGCTCCAGCGCCATGCCGCACAGCGGGCAGGTGCCGGGGCCTTCCTGCACGATCTCCGGGTGCATGGGGCAGGTGTACAGCGTGCCGGTGGGGGCCGGGTCGCCGATGTGTGATGCCGGTTCCAGATAGCGCTGGGGGTCGGCGATGAACTTTCGCCGGCAGCCATCGCTGCAGAAGTGGTAGTCGCTGCCGTCATGGCGGGCATGGTGGGCCGTGGTGGCCGGGTCGACGGTCATGCCGCAGACCGGGTCGGTGGAAGGGCCGTCGTCCGCACGGGAGACCTTGCTGTGGCCGTGGCTGGCGTTCATTGGCGTGACTCGGTCAACGCGGTCAGGATCGGGCACTGTTGCTGATCGCCATGCCCGGGGCAGGCATCGACCAGCTGCTTGAGCGCGCCGTGCATCCGCTGCAGTTCGTTGATGCGCTGTTCGATGTCGGTGAGCTTGTTCACCGCACTGTCGCGGATCTGCGCCATGTCCTGGCCACGCTGATCGCTGAAGGCCAGCAGATCGGCGATTTCATCCAGGCTGAAACCCAGTGCCTTGGCGCGGCGGATGAACTGCAGGCGGGTCAGGTCGCTCTCGCTGAAGACCCGGTAGCCGCCGGCGCTGCGCCGTGCGGTGGGCAGCAGCTGCTGCCGTTCGTAGTAGCGCACCGTGTCGATGGGCACGCCGGCCTGGCGCGCGAGCTGTCCAATGTTCATGAGCACCTCGTGGATGACGCTCCATTCTGAACCTTGGAGTCTGCTCCAGAGTCAAGCCGGAACCCCACTGGAAATTCAGTTGGCGTGAAATTTACAACTAGTTGCATGGTCGTTCTCCCGGGACGCCCGTAGCCTCAGGCGATCTTATGTATCGACCTGTTCTGCCCGGCCCCACGCCGGCAGGCACTGTCCCAGGAGAAGGGCCATGGACGCACCCCGCAACACGTTGCAGCCGGACCGCCGGCCGGACACGCCGACCCTGATGGAAGTCGCCGTGGTGGAATTCCCCGGCAGCCTGCGTGCCGCCGCGCCCGTACTGTCCGAGCTGGCGCAGCGCTGCAACCGCACCGTGGCGGCCGGGCGCCGCACCGGCCCACGCATGCTGGTCACGCGCTGGACGATGTCCGCCCGTGGCATGCAGCGGGTCGCGGGGGCGGAGCTGTTCGGCGAGGCCCTGCCGGCGATCATTGTCGTGCCAGGCAGCGAATCGAGCTGGACCATGGCGCCGCCGGACGAGCGCCTGCTGGCCTGGGTGCGGGAATGTCATGATGGCTGCAGCCTGCTCGCCGGCTGCGACGAGGGCGGGCTGCTGCTGGCTGCCGCCGGCGTGCTGGCCGGGCGCTCGGTCAGCGTTCCCGATCCCGCGCGCTGTCCGGCGCTGCGTACGATGGTGCCCAGCTGGCTGCCCAGCGAGCGCACGCTGGTCGATGACGGTGACCTGCTGACCGCAGCAGGCCAGGAGGCCTGGAAGTACCTCAGCCTGCGCCTGCTGGCACGGGTGTACGGGCAGGGTGTGATGAACACCGTCATCCAGCAGCTGCAACTGGTGATCCCGCGCACCGAACTGGATGATCTGGAACGTTTCAGCCCGAATTTCGCCCACGGCGACCGCTGCATCCTCAAGGCACAGCGCTGGCTGCACGGTATCGCCGCACGCGGCGTGGGGCTGGACGACATCTGCGCACAGGCCGGTCTGGAGCCGCGGACGCTGCAGCGACGGTTCCTGAAAGCCACCGGCATGCGTCCGATCGAGTACTGCCAGCGCCTGCGCATCGCCAAGGCGCAGTTGCTGCTGCAGGCGGGCGGGGTCGTGGACGAGGTGGCGTGTGCGGTGGGCTATTCCGACCAGAGTGCGTTCCGGCGGTTGTTCCTGCGCATCGTCGGGCTGACGCCGGCACGCTATCGCCGCCAGCTGGCGGCGCAGCAGCGCGAGCATGCAGCAGTACGACCGGTCGGCCGAGGGGTCGAGGCCATCCGTTCGGTGGCCTGAATCGCGCGGTACCGGCACGCTTGATCCATTGATGCCTTGCTGGGACCATGCGGGCGGGCCCGATGCAACAGCCGTCGCAGTTGGTGTGTCCCGGGCGACGGCGGAGAGAAGCAATGATCAGCAGTGTAGGCCCGGTACCGCTTGCGGTCGTGTGGGTGTTGGTGGGTCTGGGCATGGCGATGCTGGTGGCCAGTGTGGTGCGTGCCCCGGCAATCGAGGGCGCACCGCGTCCGCGATCGGTGGTGGTGGACATGCTGCTGCTGGGCCTGCTCGCCGGGCGGGCAGGTTTCGTGATCTGGCATGCAGCCGACTATGTGGCCGATCCCTGGGCAGTGCTGCGTATCGGCGATGGCGGGTTTGTGCTGTGGCCGGCACTGCTGGTCGGGCTGGGGTGGGGCGGGTGGCGCCTGCGTCGCTGGCCCACACTGCGCCGCCCCGTGGCTGCCGCTGCGCTGGCAGGCCTTCTGGGTTGGGCCGTGCTGTCCACCGGCGCCGGCTGGCTGCAGCAATCGCGGGTGTCATTGCCTGCGATCACCCTGACATCGCTGCAGGGCGCGCCCGTCGCGCTTGACGAGGCCCGGGGCGAGCCCGTGGTGATCAACCTCTGGGCGAGCTGGTGCGGCCCCTGCCGCCGCGAGATGCCGGTACTGGCACGCGCACAGCAGCGCCATCCTGATATCCGCTTCCTGTTCGTCAACCAGGGCGAAACGCGCGACGAAGTGGATGCCTTCATGGCGGCCGAACACCTGTCGCTGCGCAATGTGCTGCTCGACGAAGAAGCACGTGTTGCCGAACGGCTGCAGGTACATGCGTATCCGACTACCCTGTTCTTCGATGGGCAGGGCCGGCTGCGGCACCTGCACCTGGGCGAGCTGACGGCCGCCGGCCTGCAATCCAAGCTCGACGACCTGTAAGGGTCGCGGGTCGTTTATTCCATGAATCCAGGAGTCTCCATGACGTTGAAATCCTCGCGCACGCTGATCACCGCGCTGTCCGCCGCGCTGCTGATCGCACTGGCCGGCTGCAGCCAGGCGCAGACGCCGAAGGCCCCGGCAGAGAAGGCCGGCGGTGAACGGCCAGCGGTGCTGAAGGGCATCGAAAAGCATGGGTTCGAGGTGATCGGCGAGTTCGACGCACCCGGCGGCCTGCGCGGTTTCGCCGGTGTGGTCGGTGGCCAACAACCGGCGGCGGCGTATGTGACGGCTGATGGGAAGAACGTCGTGGTGGGCAGTCTGTTCGATGCCAACGGCGAGGATGTGGGCGCCGCGCCGCTGGAGAAGCTGGTGGCCAAGCCGATGTCCGAGCGCTCGTGGAAGAAGCTCGACGAGAGTGCGTGGGTGCGTGACGGCAAGGCCGACGCGCCGCGCGTCGTCTATACCTTCAGCGATGCGAACTGCCCGTACTGCCACCGCTTCTGGGAGGCCGCGCGGCCGTGGGTGGACGCGGGCAAGGTGCAGCTGCGCCACGTGATGGTCGGTGTGATCCGCGAAGACAGCCCTGCCAAGGCGGCTGCCATCCTCACCGCGCCCAACCCCAGCGCTGCGCTGCTGGAGAACGAGCGCCTGTTCGACAAGGGCGGTATCAAGCCGGCAGCGTCGTTGACGGCGGAGGTCGCCAACAAGCTCGATGCCAATCAGGTGCTGATGATCGAGCTCGGATTCCAGGGCACACCGGGCATTTTGTTCAAGGACGCCCAGGGAATGGTGCAGCGCCGTTCCGGCATGCCGCAGGGGGATGATATGACCGTGGTGCTCGGCCCGCGCTGAGCACTGGCGACCGTAGTGTCACAGCGCGCCGGGCATTGCCCGGCGCGCTGCGTTTGGGCGGCCGGATATCCGCCTGGTAGTGGGCGACGTCACACGCTGTCGCATTCGGCTTGATTTGGATCAAGGCTGAAATCGCCTGCGTCGCTACGCTGCCCTGCATGCGCTATCTCCTGGATTTCCCCGCACAAAGCGGACGCGTGGCCGCCCAGTCAGAAAACTGCCTGAGAACGTTCACGGGGTTCTCACTTTGCGATTGGTACTCAGAGCGCTGGCTGCCGCGCGTCAACGCGGCGGTCATCAGGGATGAGGGGATCCCGTGCGAGCGTACCCATGCAGGCGATGTGGCCGATGGCGTGACCGCCACCGGACCGCGCGTCGGCAGAGGTCGCCCGCATTGCACTGCCGGGCTGCGTGCTCACCACCTGCGACGTTCTGGTCGTCAGCCGGTGTGGACCCGCGGGACTGTGTACGGCTCAAGGAGGACGTGATGCGATTGGCTGTGTTGACGGTCTCATGCGTGGCAGCCTTGGCTGCGGCGCCGGTATATGCGCAGGATTCGGCTGCCGCGTTGCGGCAGGACATCCAGACGCTGCGGCAGGCGCTGGAACAGATGGAAGCGCGCCTGCAGGCCATCGAATCCGGCAAACCTCCGCCCGCGTCACCGACGGTCACGGCGGCGCCTGCGCCGAGCACGGGCTCACGTCCTGCACCCTCGCCAGCGCCCTTGACCGCCCAGGCACAGGTGCCCGGCATGGGCCAGGCCATCCTCCCGCAACGCGACTCCGTTGCGGATCCGTCCACCGCCGCATCCCGCCCGGACAGCGCCGCTGGCCCGACCGATCCCGAGCTGAAAGGCTTCTTCGCGATCCCCAACACCGACACCCTGATCCGCATCGGCGGCTACGCCAAGCTCGATGCGATCGCTGATTCACGCGCGGCCGGCGACCAGGAGCAGTTCATTACCTCCTCGATCCCCGTCGGCAGTGCGCACCGGGATGTCTCCAACTTCACCCTGCACGCCAAGCAGACCCGCTTCAGCTTTGAAGCGCGGCGGCCGACCACCCATGGCAACCTGCGCTTCTATCTGGAGAACGACTTCTTCGGCAGCAGCGACAGCTATCAGTTCCGCCTGCGCCATGCTTACGGGCAGCTCGGCAATACCTACGCCGGCTATGGCTATTCGACCTTCATGGATGCCGACAGCCTGCCCGATACGCTGGATTTCGCCGGGCCGGGTGGGGCGGGCTACCTGCTGGTGGCCGGCATCCACCACAGCTTCGCGATGGGCAAGGGCAACACGCTGACCGTGGCTGCCGAAGATCCCGATACCCAGTTGAGCACCCCCGCCGAGGGGATCATGCCGGTCGATCAACTGCCGGATGTCACCGTTACCGCCCGCATGGAGCGCGACTGGGGCCATCTGCAGCTGGGCGCGGTCGCCCGCAGCCTGGGCTACGACGGCGATGCAGGGGATGGCCGCCGTTTCGCCGGTGGCCTGCAACTCAGTGGCTCGGCCGCGGTGGGCGAGCAGGACCTGCTGCTGTTCGGGATGCTCGGTGGCAAGGGCCTGGCCCGCTATACAGCCGACCTGACCGGCTCGGGCATGGATGCGGTGGTGACCGCCGATGGCCGCCTGCAGGCGCTGTCGCTGTACGGCGGCTTCGTCGGGTACACGCACTACTGGTCGCCGCTATGGCGTTCGAACCTGATCTACGGCCAGCTCACCAGCGGGCGCAACGCGGCACTGGCTGCCGATGCGTTCCGCCAGAGCCGCTATGGCGTCTTCAACCTGCTCTGGAGCCCGGCACCGTCCTGGACGATGGGCATGGAACTGCTCTACGGACAACTGGAACAGCAAAGCGGGCAACGCGGCGACACGATGCGGCTGCAGGGCAGCCTGCAATACAACTTCATCAAGTAACTCCCACCGCCCGGCACCACCGGGTCCCTGCCTGGCAAAGGAGCAAACGTCATGGCACAAGCAAAAAAAATCGGGGTCGTCGGTGCCACCTTCCTGGTGGCCGGCAACATGATGGGGTCGGGGGTGTTCCTGCTGCCCTCCAGCCTGGCCAAGATCGGCACCGCCTCGATCTGGGGCTGGCTGATCACCACGGCCGGCGCGCTGCTGCTGGCGTTCGTGTTCGCCAAGCTCGGCAGGCTCGCGCCCAAGGCCGGTGGCCCGTATGCCTATGCACGCGATTGGTTCGGCCCTTACATGGGCTTCCAGACCAACACCATCTACTGGTTCGCCAACTGGATCGGCAACGTTGCCATCCCGATCGCGGCAGTGGGTTACTTCAGCTACTTCTTTCCGATCCTCTCCGAGCCGCTGCCGCGCTGCATCGCGGTGCTGGCACTGGTGTGGGCGCTGAGCTTCGCCAACGTCATCGGCCCGTCGTTCGTCAGCAAGCTGCAGACGGTGACCACCAGCTTCGCCCTGGTACCGATCCTGGGCATCGCGATCTTCGGCTGGTTCTTCTTCGATCCGACCATTTTCAAGGGCGCCTACAACGTCTCCGGTGAATCCAACTTCGGCGCGATCTCCAGCGCAGCGGCGTTGACGCTGTGGGCCTTCATCGGCGTGGAATCGGCTTCGGTCACCGCCGGGGTGGTGGAGAACCCGGAGAAGAACGTGGCCCGCGCGACGCTGGCCGGCGTGTTCCTGGCGGCGATCGCCTACATTGCCAGCTCCTCGGTGATCATGGGCATGGTGCCCAACGGCGACCTGCAGGTCTCCGATGCGCCGTTTGCACTGGCTGCTGCCAATGCGGTGGGTGGCTGGGGCGGTGCGCTGGTGAGCCTGTGTGCCTTCGTGGGTGCGGCCGGCTCGCTCGGCGGTTGGATCCTGCTCACCGCGCAGAGTGCCAAGGCGGCCTCCGATGACGGTCTGTTCCCGAGTATCTTCAGCAAGACCAACAAGGATGATGTGCCGGTCAAAGGCGTGCTGATCGTGGCCGTGCTGATGACCCTGGCGGTACTGGTCACCTCCACCTCCAAGACCGCCTCGGCCCAGTTCGACGTGATCACCTCGGCCGCGGTGGTGCTGACCCTGCTGCCCTACATCTACTCCTGCGTGGCCTGCTATTTCGTGGTGGAGCGCTCGCACACGCTGGTGCATACCGGCGCGTTCTGGCTGCTGACCAGTGTCACCGTCGTGTACTGCCTGTGGGCGATCTTCGGCTCGGCCGGCAACATCGTGCAGTACGCCTTCCTGTTCGTGTTGTTCATCACGGTGTTCTACCCGTTCTTCAGCGAGGAGCGTCGCCGCCAGCGCGGCCAGCTGCCCGCGCTCGAC
Source organism: Stenotrophomonas sp. IS26 (assembly GCF_054188265.1). Lineage (NCBI taxonomy): Bacteria > Pseudomonadati > Pseudomonadota > Gammaproteobacteria > Lysobacterales > Lysobacteraceae > Stenotrophomonas > Stenotrophomonas sp. IS26. The sequence continues at coordinate 22,646 of NZ_JBSZJV010000008.1, read as the reverse complement.
GCCGCCGTCCGCACGACGCTTTCGTGATCTTCCCCCAGGAGAATCCCTGTGTACTTCAAGTCCCTTGATTACCCGATCATCGTCATCGATGACGACTACGAATCCCCGCGCATCGGCGGCATCCTGATCCGTGCGCTGGTGGACGAGCTGCGCAAGAACGACCAGCGCGTGCTGTGCGGCTTGACCCTGGCCGACGCGCAGGCCGGTGCGCGCACCTATGTGGCGGCCTCGGCAGTGCTGATCTCCATCGATGGCACCGAGGAGAATCCGGAGCAGTTCCAGCGCCTGCTGGGCTTCCTGCGCGAACAGACGGCCCGCCGCGCCAACCTGCCGGTCTTCCTGTACGGCGAACGGCGCACGATCGAGAAGGTACCGAGCAAGCTGCTGAAGTTCGTGCACGGCTACATCTTCCTGTTCGAAGACACCAAGAGCTTCATCTCGCGCCAGGTGATGCGTGCGGCCGAAGACTACATGGCCAATCTGCTGCCGCCGTTCTTCAAGGCCCTGATCCACCACACCGCCGAATCCAACTACTCCTGGCACACGCCGGGGCATGCCGGCGGCGTGGCATTCACCAAGTCGCCGGTCGGGCGTGCGTTCCACCAGTTCTACGGCGAGAACACGCTGCGCAGCGATCTGTCGATCTCGGTGCCGGAACTGGGCTCGCTGCTCGACCACACCGGCCCGATCAAGGAGGCCGAGAACGAGGCGGCGCGCAACTTCGGCGCCGACCATACCTTCTTCGTCACCAACGGCACCTCCACTGCCAACAAGATCGTCTGGCACGGGACCGTGGGGCGCGGCGATGTGGTGTTCGTCGACCGCAACTGCCACAAGTCGCTGCTGCACTCGCTGATCATGACCGGGGGCATCCCGGTGTACTTCACCCCGAGCCGCAACGCACACGGCATCATCGGCCCGATCAGCCTGGATCAGTTCACCCCCGCGGCGCTGCAACGGGCCATCGCCGCCAACCCGCTGGCCAGCAAGGCGTACAAGGCCGGGTCCAAGCCGCGCATCGCGGTGGTGACCAACTCGACGTATGACGGGCTCTGCTACAACGCAGAGAAGATCGCCGAGGAGATCGGCAGCGCGGTGGACTTCCTGCATTTCGACGAAGCCTGGTATGCCTACGCCGCGTTCCATCCGTTCTACGAGAACCATTACGGCATGGCCAAGGGCAAGCCGCGCGAGCAGGATGCGATCATCTTCACCACGCACTCCACGCACAAGCTGCTGGCCGCGTTCTCGCAGGCCTCGATGATCCACGTGCGCAATGCGGCGTCCCGCGAGTTGGATGCCGAGCGCTTCAACGAAGCGTTCATGATGCACACCACGACCAGCCCGCATTACGGGGTGATCGCGGCCTGCGATGTGGCCTCCAAGATGATGGAGGGCGCGGCAGGCGAATCGCTGGTGCAGGAGATGCATGACGAAGCGATCGCCTTCCGCCGCGCGATGCTGCACGTGCGCGAGGACCTGGGCCGCGACGACTGGTGGTTCAGCGTCTGGCAGCCGGACAAGCTGGAGCGCTCGCTGGCCAAGGGCGATGCCCCGGCTCCGATGGTGGCCAAGCGCAGCGAGTGGTACCTGCAGCCGGATGCGCATTGGCACGGCTTCGATGGCCTGGTCGACGACTACGTGCTGATCGATCCGATCAAGGTGACCCTGCTCACGCCCGGGCTGTCGATGGACGGCGAAATGGGCAAGCGGGGTATCCCGGCTGCGGTACTGAGCAAGTTCCTGTGGACCCGCGGCATCACGGTGGAGAAGACCAACCTTTACTCGGTGCTGTTCCTGTTCTCGATGGGCATCACCAAGGGCAAGTGGAGCACCCTGGTCACCGAGCTGATGGCCTTCAAGGAGCTTTACGATTGCAACGCACCGTTGACCCGTGCATTGCCGCAGCTCGCCGCCGAGTTCCCGATCGCCTACGCCGGCTGGGGTCTGCGCGATCTGTGCGATGCGCTGCATGCCTTCAATGATGAGTTCGGCGTGGCCCAGGTGATGCGTGCGATGTACGTGGACCTGCCCGAGCCGGTGATGACCCCGGCCGAGGCGTACGACCACCTGGTGCGCGGCCAGATCGAGCGGGTCGATATCGAGCAGATCAGCGGTCGTATCGCCGGCACCATGCTGGTGCCGTATCCGCCTGGCATTCCGACCATCATGCCGGGTGAGCGCTTCGGCGCCAGCGATGAGCCGATCATCCAGTCGCTGCGGATCGCCCGCGAGCAGAATGCGCGTTTCCCGGGCTTCGAGTCGGATGTGCACGGGCTTATCATCGACACCGACGGCGACTCGCCGAGCTACAAGGTGGAGGTGCTGAAGATCTGACGCCCGCGCGGAGGACCTTCGGCCAGCGATGGATACAGCACGCGAGCAGCGGGTCCTCACATTCTCCATCGGGGTGACGATGGCGGTCAGCGCCATCGGCTTCATCGGCGGCCTGTTGGTGGGGTCGCAGGCGATCTTGTTCGACGGCGTCTACAGCCTGGTGGATGTGGCGCTGACCCTGGTGGCGCTGTCGGTGCTGCGGCTGGTGGCGCGGGAAGAAAGCCCGCGCTTCCAGTATGGCTACTGGCACCTGGAGCCGATGGTGGAGGCGCTTGGCGGGGCGATCCTGTCGCTGGCCTGCATCTATGCGTTGGCCAACTCGGTGATCGGGCTGACCACCGGGGGGCATGAGGTCAAGGCTGGGCCTGCGCTGCTGTGGGCCGCCGTACTGTGCGTGAGCAATCTGGCCATGGCGGCGTTCGTGCGTACCCGTGCGATGCAGCTGCATTCGGCGCTGCTATGGCTGGACGTGCGCGCCTGGCTGCTCAGCGGGCTGATGAGCCTGGCCGTGGTGTTGGCGTTCGCGATCGCGCTGCTGCTGCGCGGTGGCGAGCATGCCCACTGGATTCCCTACCTGGATCCGCTGGTGCTGGCCGCGATCAGTGTCGCGGTGCTGCCGGTACCGCTGCGCAGCGCCTGGAAGGCCATGCGCGAAGTGCTGCAGGTGGCGCCGGATACGCTGGATGCGCGCGTGCAGGCGGTGATGAAGGACTTCGTCGCCGAGCACGGCTATCTGGATTTCACCAGCCACGTGGCCAAGATGGGCCGCATGCGGTTCGTCGAAATTCACATCCTCACTCACCCGGAAACGGTGATCGGCAACATCGGCAATGTGGATCGGCTGCGTGATGAGATCGCCGAGCGCCTGGATGCGCGCGGCAGTGAGTTCTGGTTGACCATCGATTTCACGGCCGATCCGGCCTGGACCTGAGGCGCGCAAGCGGAACGTCAACGACAGCGCCGCAGCGTTCCAAGGCGCTGCGTTGACCTCAACCTCGGTTGAGGCCGGAGACTGCGCACCCACTCCCCGACGACGTCTCCCCCCATGTTGACCTATGCCCCTGTTGCGCCCGCCGGCCTGTTCGGCTTCATCAATCCGTCCGGTTTGTACGACCCGACCGCGAACGGCTATTCCCACGTTGCGGTGATACGGCTGCCGGCCCGCGTGATCCACATCGCCGGGCAGGGCGGGGAGACCGCCGATGGCGCGTTGTCGCCGCGCTTCGAGGCGCAGGTCGCCCAGGCGCTGGACAACCTTAGCCTCGCACTGGCGTCGGCCGGTGCCACCCTGGCCGACGTGGCCAAGCTGACCGTGCTGGTGGTGGATCACGATCAGGACCGGCTCGGCATCCTCTCGGATCAGATCGGCCGCCGCTGGCCCTTGGGTCGTGCGCCGACCTGCACGCTCATCCCGGTGCCGCGGCTTGCGTTGGACGGCATGCTGTTCGAGATCGAGGCAATGGCCTACACCGGCTGAGCGATCCGGGGCGGGCCTTCTCATGCGATATACGAAACATATATGATGTGTATATCACTTCAGAGGGCTCGCCCATGGGCATCGTCAACATCGATGACGAACTGCACGACAACCTGCGCCGCGCCAGCGGCGTCTCGGGTCGCTCGATCAATGCCCAGGCGGGGTTCTGGATCAAGATCGGCATGCTGTGCGAGATGAATCCGGGTATGAGCTACCAGGAGATCGTCAGCCGTGAACTGCGTGCCGCCGGGGTCGAACCGGGCGCGTTGCGGGTGGCCGAAGCATGATCAAGACCGGTGAAGAACAGGCGCTGATGCGCGCATCGGGACGCCTGCTGGCGCAGGTGTTCGACGCGCTGGATGAGCTGCCGCTGTTGGGCATGAGCACGCTGCAGGTGAACGATTGGGTCGAGCGTTTCATCGTCGATCAGCTGCACGCCCGCCCGGCGAGCAAGGGCCAGTACGGCTTTGCCTACGTACTCAATAGTTCGATCGACAACGTGGTCTGCCACGGCGTGCCCTCAGCGGATGTGATCCTGCGCAGCGGCAGCATCGTCAACCTGGACATCACCCTGGAGAAGGACGGTTACATCGCCGATTCCAGCAAGACCTATCTGATCGGCGAGGTGGACTACGCGGCCAAGCGGCTGGTGCGTGTGACCCGCGAAGCCATGTGGAAGGGGATCGGCGTGGTGCGCCCGGGCGCGACGCTGGGCGACATCGGTTTTGCGATCCAGCAGCATGCAAAAGCGCATGGCTACAGCGTGGTGCGCGAATTCTGCGGTCATGGCATCGGTCAGGAGATGCACGAAGAGCCGCAGGTGCTGCACTACGGTCGGCGTGGCGATGGGCTGGAACTGGAGGAAGGCATGACCTTCACCATCGAGCCGATGATCAACCAGGGCCGCGCCGCCATCGACATGAGCGACGACGGTTGGACCGTGACCACCCGTGATGGAAAGCTGTCGGCGCAGGCCGAGCACACGGTGCTGGTGACCGCCGATGGCGTTGAGGTCCTGACCCTGCGCACGGGCGAGCGGATGCCCGACTGAACCGGGCCGCCGGGCCATGCTCGGCGGCCTCATTCGCTACGCGTGGACACCAGCTTGAGAAACGCCTCGTTCTGATAGCGGCTCATGCGCAGCTGCTGACCGGTGTCCATGGTCACCACGTGGTGGCCGTTGAACCAGGGATGGATCGCCTTGACCCGGCGCACATTGACAATCGCCGAGCGATGCACGCGCGCGAAGTGCCGCGGGTCCAGCCGGGCGGCGAGGGTAGCCATGGTCTCGCGCAGCTCATGCATGTGCCCGACCAGGTGGATCTCCACCGTGTTGCGCGCCGCCTTGATCCAGACGATGTCATCGACCGCCACCAGCACCACATGCTCATCCACGCGCACCGGGATGCGCTGCAGGTAGTCGTCACGCTGCCGCAGCGCATCCAACGCCTGCAGGATCTGCGTCGAGGCCTGTGCGCCCAACGCGGCGGATGTGGACAACCGCGCTTTGGCACGCTGCAATGTGGCGGCAAAGCGCTCACGGCTGAACGGTTTGACCAGATAGTCCACGGCATTGGCTTCGAAAGCCTTCACGGCGTACTGCTCGTAGGCGGTGACGAACACCGTGGCCGGCATCCGCTCGGCACCGATGGTGGCGACCACGTCCAGGCCGGTGATCGCCGGCATCTGGATGTCCAGGAACACCAGGTCCGGCGACTGGTTGCGGATGGCGTTGACCGCCGATACGCCATCGCCGCATTCGCCGACGATCTCGATATCCGCATCATCGCGCAGCAACCGGATGACCGCATGCCGCGCGATCGGCTCATCATCGACCACGAGAACGGTGAGGCTCATGCCGGCGCAGTGCCCGGGAAGAATTCCGGTGCATCGTCGGCGATCTCCAGTTCCCGGAACGGAACGCGGATGCGGCACACGACACCTTCCGGCCACATCAGGTCCAGCCTTACCTCGGCGGCATCGCCGTACAGTTCCTTCAGGCGCAGGCGAGTGTTGGACATGCCGATGCCGTGCCCCGCCGATGCGGTCGGTTCGGCCGAGAGGGTGCTGTTGCGGTTGCGCACTTCGATGCACAGCGTGTCGCCATCGCGGCGAGCCTCGATCTCGATGGTGTCGCTGCCCACGCGCTGGCCGATGCCATGGCGTAGCGCGTTCTCCACCAGCGGCTGCAGGATCAGGCTGGGCACCGCGCAGGCCAGCGTGTCCGGGGCGATATACGTGCGGGTGGTGAGCCGATCCTTGAAGCGGGTGCGTTGGATGCCCAGATACAGCTCGATCAGGTCCAGTTCCTGGCGCAGGCTGATCTCCTGGCCGTCGTAGTCTTCCAGGAAGGCGCGCAGCAGTTCGCTCAGGCGCAGCAACATGTCTTCGGCCGAGACCTTGTCCTCGTCGAGCAGGGTAATGATCGCGTGCAGCGTGTTGAACAAAAAGTGCGGCTGCAGCTGGGATTTGAGCGAGAGCAACCGCGACTGCGCCAGCTCGGTGGCCAGCTGGCTGGCTTCCAGTTCGCGCCGGGCTTTTTCGGCATGGAAATGGATGGCCTGCTGGATCGCGAACAGCGTCCAGTAGGTCAGCAGCCCGATGGCGAAGTGCTGCTCCAGGAAGTAGCCCAACTGCTGAAAGAAACCGCTGGGCTCGAACAGGGTGGAGACCATCGCACCCACGACCATCGCAATGAACGTCATGCACAGGCTGGCCACCACCTGTGCGCCCAGCCCGTGCAGGCGCCCGCTGCCGCGTACTGGAAAGCGCTCGGCGAGGCGGAAGACCGTGGGTGCCAGGGCAGCCCACGTGTACCACTGGATCAGCGACCAGCGCAGGAGATCCCAGAGGGGTTGTTGACTGTTCGGCAGGCCGGCGTTGATCGAGGTCTGCAGGGCGAACACCACGGCCACCGCCGTCCACAGGGCGAGGTAGCGGGACAGGCGAATCCGGGTGCTGCCGAGGCGAATGTGCATGGTGGGTTCCGGGCCAGGCGCTTCTGGCGGACGTCATCTTAGGCAGGCGGACGTGCGTGCGGGAAGCGCCATGAGGCCTCATTACGATTGGTCCGCGCGTGGCGACGATTGGTCCCGGACCGGTTGCCGGGCCGCCGTCGCGACGGCGAGATGGGACGACCGGAACGCGCCCTGCGATGCAGCCGCTGCCGGTATCCCTTCCTTGCTGGAGACCGCTGCCATGACCCTGACCCGCGCCGTTGCCCTTGCCGGACTGCTCTCCACCGTGACGGTACCGCTTGCCGGCGCTGCCAACGCCCGTTATCTGACCCTGGTCAACCGCGCGCATGACAGCGTGAGTGCGGTGGAGGTCGCGCCTGCCGGCAGTGACGCGTTCGCGCCCCGTGCGTTGGTGCGCAGGCTGTCCGGGGGCGGCGATGCGGTGACGGTGGACCTGGCTGGCGAGGGCTGCCGCTTCGATCTGCGCTTCACCTTCGTCAACGGCAGGACCCAGGTCTACCAGGACGTGGATGCCTGCCGTGGCAGCAGGCTTGCGATCCAGCCTTGGCCGCAGGACCGTGCGGGTCAGGCGCGTCCCGACCTCCGGGTGGCCGATCAGCAACGGCCGCGCTGATGGATGCGATCAGCCTGGCCTGATCAGCCGCTCGCCTCGAGGTTGGCGTTGAGGCGCACCATCAGCGACTGCAACTGCGCCATGTCGGCGGCGCTGAAACCGGCGGTCGCTGTTGCGCTGGCCGCTTCCATGACCGCCTGTGCGGCAGGCAGCCGTTCGCGTGCCTGCGGGGTCAGCGCGATCAACCGGCTGCGGCGGTCGTCCGGGTCCGGGCGACGCTGGATCAGCCCGTCGCGCTCCATGCGATTGAGCAGCTGCGCCATGCTCGGCTGCTCGACACCGGCGATCCGGGCAAGTTCGCTCTGCGGCAGGGCGTTGCCATGCTTCAGTGACACCAGGACGGGGAGCTGGCTCATCGCGAAACCCAGTTCGCGCAACGGTGCATCCACGATCCTCTGGAAGCCGCGGTAGGCCACGCCCAGCAGCTTGAGGGGCTTGTCGGTGGACAGCGGGGGAGGTGAGGATTGACTTTCCATAGGTGGCTATCTATAAATATAGGCCCCTATGTTAGTCCCGGATGGATGCCATGCCCAGCCCCCCTCGTATTGCCATCGTCGGCGGCGGCCCCGCAGGCCTGACCCTGGCGCGGATTCTCCACACCCACGGTCTGCCGAGTACCGTCTATGAGGCCGAGCGCGATCCCGATGAACGCCCGCAAGGGGGCAGCCTGGACCTGCACGCCGAGTCCGGCCTGCTGGCGCTTGAGCGTGCCGGACTCAGCGCGGCATTCGAGGCGATCGCACGGCACGACGACCAGGGCGAGCGCCTCCTCGACAAGACCGGTCAGGTGCTGTTCGAGGACAACGAAGGCGCCGATCGCAGCCGCCCCGAGGTCGATCGCACGGCATTGCGTGCTCTGTTGATCGATTCGCTTCCTGCCGACACCCTTCAGTGGGGCAGGCGACTGGTGGACGTACGCAGCAGTGCGGACGACCGCTGGGAGCTGGTGTTCGACACCGGTGTGGAAGGACCGTTCGATCTGGTGATCGGCGCCGACGGCGCCTGGTCCAGGGTGCGCCCGTTACTCTCGCCCTATCGGCCGCAGTACAGCGGGCTGACCTTCATCGAGTTCGGCATCGACGACATCGACCGGGCCCATCCCGGCTTGGCTGCATTGGTCGGTCGCGGCAAGGTCGGCATCGAAGGCGACGGCCGCATGATCATCGCCCAGCGCAACGGCCATTCGCACGTGCGCGGCTACGCGGTGTTCCGCGTCCCCGTCGACTGGGCGGCGACGCGGTTCGATTTCACCTCGCCCGAGGCGATGCGCACGTCACTGCTGGAAGAATTCGAGGGATTCGCCGAAACGATCCGCGACCTGTTCCGGGCCAGCAACACCAGATTCGTGGCGCGCCCGATCCACGCGCTGCCGGTCGGACACCGCTGGAATCCACGTGCGGGGCTGACCCTGATCGGCGATGCGGCGCACCTGATGTCCCCCTTCGGCGGTGAGGGTGTCAACGCGGCGATGCTGGATGCCGCGGAGCTGGCCGCGCAACTCGGTCAGGGGCCGGACTGGCAGCGCGCCGTGGCAGCCTACGAGGCGCACATGTTCGAGCGCGTCATCGAGGCTGCGCAGGGCTCGGCCGAGGGCGCTGCGACCCAGCTTTCGCATCTGGGCCTGGCCCCGACGGTAGCGTTCTTCCAGGCGCAGCAGGCAGCACGACGTTCCTGAGCCGTGGTCGGGTCATGAAAGGTCTTGCGGCAGGGCCTTCACGCGATGACGGCTGCATCTTGCCGATAGTGGGCCGTCATCCTGCTTCCTGTTGCGGACCCACATGCCCCTGATTCCCGAGCGCGTGCAGCGCTGGCCCCGGCCGTGGCGCGTGGCGCTGCTGTCGCTGCTGGCGCTGTATGCGCTGTACCTGCTGGCGGGCAATGTGTTCCTCAATACGCCGCTGTTCGATGCGGTGACCAACCGCAAACCTGAAAAATTCACGATGCAGACCGGGCCGGCGCTGACCCTGATGCCCGGGCAGGCCGTGGTCTGGAATATCCGGATGCGTGGCCAGGCCAATCGAACGCAGTATGTGTTCCGTGCCGACCGGGCGAGTGCCTGGATCGATCTGCCGGCGCTGTTGCGCAAGGAAGTGCGCATTCCGCGCATTGATGCCACGGGGGTTGAAGCCGAGGTCGAGCGGGTCGAAAAGGCCATCCCACCGCCGCCGCGGGGTGACCGCGGCTGGACGCTGCGGTTCGATGCGATCCACAGCGAGACGATCCGCAGTGGGCGCTTCGGCAAGTTGCTGATCGTCGGCCAAGGGCACGGCAACGTCGGTTTCCTCAAGCAGCTCAAGGGCGGGCCGTCGGAGCTGTTTGATTCCACGGCCGGCTTCGATGATGCCCAGGTCAGTTTCGACGGGGTCAACGTGCTGGACGATGCCCATATCGCCGCGCGCTTCCACTTCCCGCGGCACTATCGTGACGACGCGCCGGGGTTGCAGAAACTCGGCATCACCTGGGCGCAGCTGCAGATCGACGCGCGCAGCCAGGGCCTTCGCATCGATACGGGTGGCCCGCATGTCAAGGTGGGCAGCGCGGTTTCCAACGCGCGCCTGACCGCGGATGTAACACTGGAGGAAGGCGCGCTGCGCCCCGGCAGCCGACTGGTCTGGCGGCTGCCGCTGCATGCCGGCGTCCACGCCGATGACCGCGGCCTGCTGGCACTGCAGCTGGACGTGGCGCAGGACATGCGGGTCCAGGCGCGGCTCCCGCGTGACCCGGAAACGGGCAGCGAACTCAATGCCGATCTGCGCGTGACCGGCCGGAAGATTCCGTTCCAGGCCCCGGCCGAACTGCTTCCACGGCTGTCTGGCAACGTGCAGGGCGCCTGGCAGTTCCAGTCGCTCAATTGGATCAGCGATCTGTTCGTGAAGAAACCCTGGTTCCATCTCGACGGCGGTGGACTGCTCAAGGCAGACGTCGTCATTGCCGACGGTGAACTGGCGCCGGGCAGCACGGTGGATATCCCGCAGGTGGCCGCCGTGGCCGAGGTTGCAGGGGTGCGGATGCGCGGCGACGCCCACGCACAGGGGCGGATCGTGGAAGGCGAACCGCCGCAGGCGGAGCTGAAGGTGCAGATCCCGCGCTTCCAGGCTGCGCCAAGCAACGCGCCGAAGGCGGTGTTGTTCGATGGCCGCCAACTGGCGCTGACCCTGCGCGGGGATGCGCGGTTGAAGCAGTTGAGCGACGGCATGCGCGCCCAGCTGCGCTTCACCGATGCGCGGGTGCCCGACCTCACCGCCTACAACCGTTATCTGGGCAACGACAACGTGCGCCTGCTCGGCGGTACCGGTCTGCTCAGCGGTGATGTGTCGCTGGATGCCTCCGGCCGGGTAGGCAAGGGCAGTGCCGATCTTCGTGGCACCGGGGCCCGGCTCAGCGTGGCGGGCATCGCGATGCGCGGCGATGCGCAGCTGCAGGCGCGTCTGCAGCGTGCGGATTTCGACAGCCGCCAGTTTGATCTCGGTGGCACCACGGTGGACCTGCGCAACATCCACGTCGGCGATGAAAAGAGTGACGGGCGTTGGTGGGGCAAGGTGGCGATCCGCAGTGGCCACATCGATGCGGCCGCGCCGTTCCAGGTGGATGGCCTGGCCGACCTGCGCCTGCGCGATGCCGGGCCGTTGCTCGGCGTGTTCGCCCAGCGCAGCGAATACCCGCGCTGGGTGCTCGGCATGCTGGATTCCGGGGAGGTGCAGGCCAGTGGGCAACTGCGCTGGCGCAGTGGCGAGCTGATCGTGGAGGATCTGCAGGCCGAGAACGAGCGACTGTCCCTGCAGGCGCGGCTGGATCTGAGTCATGGCAAGCGGCGTGGCGATCTCTACCTGCGCTGGGGCGTGCTGGGGGCCGGCATCGAGCTGCAGGGCGAGCAGCGCAAGTGGCACCTTGCCGGGGCCCGCGACTGGTATGCAGAGCAGCCGCGGCTGCTGCCGGCCACGCCCGCCGCAACGAAGCAGGCTAGCGGCAGGCGCTGACGGGACGCATCTGTTCCCCCCGGCCGGGCGTGGCTTGGTATCCTCGCCGCGCCCACTGTCTGGTGACAGCGTGCCTTTTCGCCGTCATCGACCCGTCATCCCATGAGCAACAGCACCCACCGCGTCCAAGGCCTCAACAACGATGAGGTGGCCGCCGACTGGCCCGCCATCACCGACCGCGAGATCACCTGGCTCAGCGAACGCTTCGCGCCGCTGGCGGGCGCGTGCCGGCTGCTGTGGCACAGCCCGCGACCGATGTCCGCCGCGGCCATTGTCGAGAGCGACGCGGGCCGGGTGTTCGTCAAGCGCCACCATGGCAGCGTCCGCAGTGCGGCTGGCCTGGGCGAAGAGCATCGTTTCATCCAGCACCTGGCCGATCACGGCGTGCCCGTCGTCGAGGTACTGCGTGACCGCGATGGCGCCACTGCGGTGGAGCACGAAGGGTGGACCTACGAACTGCATGGCGTGGGCCATGGCCAGGATCTGTATCGCGATGCGCCCTCCTGGACGCTGTTGACCGATCCCGCGCAGGCGCACGAAGCAGGGCGGATGCTGGCCAGACTGCATCTTGCATCGGCCAGCTACCACGCGCCCCAGCGCAACACCCATCTGCTGGTCGCCCGCGATGACCTGATCCGTGCCGCCGATCCCATCGCCGCCCTCCAGGCCGGGCTCGACGATCGCCCCGGGTTGGCGGCCTATCTTGCGCGCCAGGACTGGCAGGCCGATCTGCAGCGGGCGGTGCTGCCATGGCATGACGGCCTGGCCGAGCGGCTGCAGGCCGAACCGCGCCTGTGGGCGCACAACGACTGGCACGTGTCCAATCTGCTATGGCGCCAGGACGGCAGGTCCACCGTGGTCGATACCGTGCTCGATCTCGGGTTGGCCTCACCGACCAGTGCCTTGTTCGATCTGGCCACCGCCATCGAACGCAACGCCATTGCCTGGCTGGCGCTGGAAAGCGGCGAGGCGGCGGTTCGCGTGGATATCGCACTGGCGCTGCTGGCCGGCTACCGCGGGATCGTGCCGCTGTCTGCCGAGCGCGTACACCTGCTGGCCGATCTGCTGCCGATCGTGCAGCTGGATTTCGCACTCTCGGAAGTGGAGTACTTCGAGGCCGTGACCCACTCCCCGGCCAATGCCGACGTGGCCTACCACACCTTCCTGCTCGGGCATGCTGACTGGTTCAGCACCGCGGCGGGGCAGGGCCTGCTGAAGGCGCTGCACGCCGCCGCCTGAGGACAGACTCGCAAATCCGTACGGTTTGTAGTGAAATAGTCACAGAAGCGGGGGTGCCTGGCGAAACCAGGCTGAGAGAGTCCCTTGGAACCTGATCCGGTTTGCACCGGCGTAGGGAGCTTTGAGCAGCAGGCATACCGCCGTGATGGGTCGGTGCGCGTGCGCGCCTTCGCTTCGTCTCCCCCAGCTGATGACGAATCGAATGAACCGTTGCTTCCGCCCCACGCTGTTGTCCGCCGCCCTCTGCGCCGCGCTGCCTCTTCATGCCAACGATCTCGCCGATGCGCCCGAGCGCTCGCCGACAGAGCTTGCCGCCGTGCGTGTGCAGGCGCATCAGCCGGCGGCCACCATCACGCAGACCAGCAGTTTCGGCGCGGGTGACTGGAAGAGCACCCCGGCGTCGGTGAACGTGCTGGATCGCGACCTGCTGGACAGCCGCCAGGTCCGTACGCTGTCCGAGCTGGCCAGCAACGATGCCTCGCTGGGCGACAGCTATGCACCGGTCGGTTACTACCAGAACATCGCGATCCGCGGCTTCCCGCTGGATACCGGTACCGGCTACCGTTTCAACGGGCTGTCCATCTCCGGCGAGCAACGCCTGGCGCTGGAGAACATCCAGTCGGTGGAGATCCTCAAAGGCGAGGCCGGCCTTGCCGCGGGCGTCATGGCGCCCGGCGGCATCATCAATTACGTGGGCAAGCGCCCGGCCGAGGTACGCGACGTCACCCTCGGCACCGATTCGGAAGGCTCGCGCTACGCTGCGGTGGATCTCGGCCATTGGCTGTCGCCGCGTTTCGGCGTGCGCTTCAATGCCGCGTGGGAAGACACCGACTCCTACATCGACCATGCCGACGGCCGCCGCAACTTCTACTCGCTGGCCACCGACTGGCTGATCGGCGAACGCGGCAAGCTGGAAGTGGATGCCAACTACCAGACCAGCGCGCAGCGCTCGGCCTCGGGCTATCAGCTGCTGGGGGCCACCGAGCTGCCGCGCGGCGTGGACCGCAAACACCTGCTGGGCTATCAGGCCTGGCAGCGGCCGGTCGGCATCGACAGCACCAACCTGACCGCGCTGCATGCCTACGATTTCAGCCCGGACTGGCAGTCGCGGGTATCGGCCAGCTACAGCCGCTCGGTGATCGACGACAACGTCGCCTTCGCCTACGGCTGCTACTACGCCGCCGGCTGTGCCGATGGCAGCGTGCCGGGCAACTACTTCGCGCCCAACGGCGACTACGACATCTACGATTACCGCAGCCCGGACGATACCCGCCGCAACCTGGAATTCCGTGGCGAACTGCGCGGCAGGTTCGCCACCGGCGATGTCCGGCACGCGCTGAGCGTGGGTGCGGACCGTTTCGAGCGCACCGTGGACAAGCGCCGCAACGTCAACGAGTACGTGGGCACCGCCAACATCCACGATGCACAGGTGCCGCAGTTCGAACCGTCGCCGCTGATGCCGGGCCCCTCCGCACGGCGTCTGGACAGCGCGCAGACGGCGGTGTTCGCTTTGGACCGGATGAGCTTCGGCGAGTGGCAGTGGCTGGCCGGTGGGCGTTTCGTGCGCCTGGACGAGCGTGCCTACGACAAGCGTGGCAACCCCGAGCGGCACAGCCGCCTGTCGCGCTTCCTGCCGCAGACCGCGCTGGTCTGGAAGGCGACCGACGAGGTCAACGCCTATGTGAGCTACGTGCGTGGGATTTCGCTTGGCCAGGAAGCGCCGTTCTGGACGTCCAACGACGGCACGTTCCTGCCTGCGGTGCTGTCGCGCCAGACCGAAGTGGGCGTCAAGTATGTGTCCAGCGATGCGCTGACGTTGGGTGCCGCTTTGTTCCGCACTTCGCAGCCGTTCCAGTACGCCAAGCCGGACGGCAGCGATGCGGGCTACACCTTCGTCCAGGAGGGGCAGCAGACCCATACCGGGCTGGAACTCACCGCGCAGGGCCAGCTCACCGAGCGCCTGTCGCTGACCGCCAGCGCCAGTGTGCTGCGCGCCCGCGCACGCGATGCCGGCACGCCGGATTACGAGGGCCACCAGCTGATCAACGTGCCCAAGACGCGCGCGACCGTGCACGCGGAGTACCAGCTGCCGTTCGTGACCGGCCTGGGGCTGACCGGCGGATGGCGTTACGCGGCCTCCAACGTGGCCACTGCCGATGGTCGCGTGAGCGCACCGGCCTACAGCGTGTTCGACGCCGGCCTGCGCTTCAAGCATCAGCTGGCTGAGCATCCGGTGACCTGGAATCTCTCGGTGGACAACCTGTTCAACCGCTTCTACTGGCGCGATACCGGCAGCAGCTCTGGCGACTACTACCTGTTCCCGGGCGCACCGCGTCAGGCCAGGCTGTCGGTCACGTTCGCGCTATGAACCCGGCGATCCTGGAATGGTCGGCGGCCGGTGTCAGCATGCTCGGCGTGTGGCTGATGACGCGCCGGGTGCCCCTTGCCTGGCCGGTCGGTCTGATCTCGGTGGCGCTGTACGCGCTGGTCTTCGCCGAGGCCCGGCTGTACTCGGACACGCTGCTGCAGGTCGTCTTCGGTGGCTTCCTGGTCTACGGCTGGGTGCGCTGGCGTGGGCAGGTGGAGGACGATGGCCGGGTCGCGATCATGCCGCTGGCGCGGGCGGCCATGTGGCGTGACCTCGGCATCGGCGTCGCCTTCGGGGTTGCGCTCGGCGCGGCGATGCACTTCCTCACCAATGCAGCGTTGCCGTGGCTGGATGCAATGCTGGCTGCGCTGAGTCTGGTCGCCCAGTGGTGGCAGGCGCGGCGTCACACGGCCGCATGGTGGCTGTGGATCCTGGTCGACGTTGTCTACGTCGGCATGTACATGGTCAAGTCACTGCACGTGACCGCGGTGCTGTATCTGGTGTTCGTCGGCCTGGCCGTGATGGGGTTGCGGGCATGGACGGTGGCGCGCAACGACGCGCTGCTTCACAACGCAGAAGGGCGGCGCGGTTAAGTCCGCGCCGCCCTTCGTTGCTTCAGGTCTGCACTCGACCCGGCGCGGTCAGAACCGCGCCGTGGCACCCACGAAGAACGTGCGTGCGCCGCCGTCGTAGTTGTTGCCTTCCTCGATGGTGGAGACATCGCCGAGGTTGAGCACGCCCGCGCGCACCGTCAGGTGCTCGTTGACGTCGTAGCCGGTGACCAGATCCCAGGTGGTATACGCCTTGGCGAACGTGGCGCTGGTGGAGGACACCAGCTGTTCGCCGATGTGCTGCGCGCTCAGGTTGAGCGACCAGTCATCGGTGACCTGCCAGTCCAGCGAGGTATTGGCGGTCAGCTTGGGCACCACCAGCAGGCTGGCGCCGGTGGTGCGGTTCTTCGATTCCAGCATGCGCGTGGCGTTGATGATCCAGTTCAGTCGCTCATGCAGGGGCACGGTGACGCTGGCTTCGACGCCGCGGGTGCGGGCCTTCTGGATGTTCTGCGCGACCGTCCACCAGAAACCGTTGACGAAGCTGGTCGTCTGGCCGGGGATGTCACGCAGCGGGACCTGCTGGATCTTGTCATCGAAGTCGGTCAGGAAGTAGGTGGCCGAGGCCGACCAGCCGTTCTTGTCGTAGCCGACGCCCAGCTCGTAGTTGGTGCTGGTTTCCGGCTCCAGGTTCGGATTGCCGGCCATGTAGCAGCCGGTGGTGCCATCGGCGCTGATCGAGCGGTTGGTCCAGCCTTCCACGGTCAACGCGGTGCAGCCGTTGCCACCGGACTGGGTCGCAGCGCCCGCGGTGCCCTGCTTCAGGGTGGGCGCGCGGAAGCCCTGCGAGACACCGCCGCGCACAGTCCAGTCATCGGACGGGTGCCAGACGCCGTAGACGCGCGGGCTCAGGTTGTCGTCGTAATTGTCGGTGTTGTCCCAGCGCAGGCCCACGGTCAGGATGAAGCGCTCGTGCAGCGTGATGTGATCTTCGGCGAACAGCGCCCAGGAGTCGGCCTCACTGACCGGGCTGATCCGCCCGGTACCGGTCCAGGTGACCGGCACGGTGCCGATGGTGTCGCCGTTCTTCAGCTCTTCGCGCTTCCACTGGCCGCCGATGTTCAGGCTCTGCTCGAAGCCCCAATGGAAGCTGCGGGTGAACGCGGTATCGAACACCGTCTCCTTGGAGTGGTTGCCGACCACGCTGCCCTTGTCTTCGTAATCGTTCTGGACAAGGGTGGTCTTGGAGGTGGCGGCATCGCCATAACGGCCGTCATGCTTGATCGCGTAACCGGTCTGCACCAGCTTGGACAGGCCCCATGCACCGACGTCACCGGCACCGCTGTTGCGCTGCTCGCCACGCGAGGCTTCAAAGCCGACGGTGTGGTCATCATTGACGCGCCAGTTCAGCAGCGCGTTGGCGTTCTCGGCCTTGTTGCCGGGCGTCTGGCGGCGGCCGGTATCCGATTCGCGGTTGGTGACATTGGCACCGACGCGCAGGCCCAGGTTCTGCGTCAGCGGACCACTGAACAGCGCGCCCATCTGGGTGGTATCGCCGCGGGTCGGGGAATCGGGCTTGCTGTAGTTGTAGGTGACCGAGCCGCCCCATTCGTTGGCGATCTTGCGGGTGATGATGTTGATCACCCCGCCCATCGCATCCGAGCCGTACAACGAGGACATCGGCCCGCGGACCACCTCGATGCGCTCGATCATGTCCGGCGAGAGCCAGTTCAGATCCTGCGGGCCCAGGTCATCGCGGTAGTTCACGCCGGAGGAATTGCCCTGGCGGCGGCCGTCGATGAGGATCAGGGTGTACTGCTCGGGCAGGCCGCGCAGGCGGATCTTGGACTGCGCGCCGGACAGCGCGTAGCCGCCGGTCACGCCGGGCACGGTGCTCAGCAGTTGGCCGATGCTGCTGACCGGCTTGCGTTCGATCTCCTCGCGGGTGATCACGCTGATGCTGGCCGGGGCGTCCTTGATCCACTGCTGGGCGCCGGTGGCGGTGACCACCACGGTATCCATCTGGCGGGGTGAGGCGGCTGCATCCGCAGCGGCATCGGCATGCGCCTGGGCGGCCAGTACCAGACCGATGGCGACGGCCAGCGTGGCGCCGGAACGACGGGAAGAAGGGGAGGGGTGCGACATCGCGAAAGTACTCCGTGGCTATGGGAGCCCGCTGGCGATGGCTGGGGACGTCCGTGTGGGGGTTTCAAGTAATCTTAACAATCGTATCACGAACCATTCGCATTTGAAATGTAGCGATACACAGCGATATCGACGGCTGCCGCTATCGCTGTGCGGGGTCGATCACGAGAAACCCATGAGGGCCGTGCGGTTTACTCCACAACACGCAACTGCCCGGTAAAGCTCGGCCGCAGTGCCAGTTTGTGGGTGATGCTGGTGATGGTCCGGCGCGGGTCGGTCGGGTGGGGCCGTGAGGCGGTGCTGCTTCTTCCCTGGCGCCACAGCCCGAACATCACGATCTCCGCGCCCACCGGGAAGGACTTCAGCCACGCCGTATCGGTGTGCCCGACGCTGACTTCGTAGAAATCCCGGCGGTCGGTCACGCCGGTGTGCTGATACTTCGGGGCACAGTTGAGGAAGGTGACGCGATGGGGGTCACCCGGCTGTGGCGTGCGATGTGACCGCACCGTCCCGAGCAGCGCCAGCGGCAGCTCGCTGGATGCCGAGCCAAGCCGTTCCCATGCCTCGTCGTAGCGGTCCTGCCCGTAGAGGAAATTCGCCCAATCGACCCGCTTCTTGCCCAGGCGCAGGGTCAGCTGCGCGGTCAGCAGCGTGTCGTCCTCGCACATCGCCTGCAGGATCAGCAGGTCGTTGAGGGTGCGCAGGTGGCCGTCGAATGGTGCGTCTGCCGGGAGAGGGGTCGGCCCGGCGTTGCCCCGCTTCAGGGCCTGCTGGAGGATCAACAGACGCAGCTCATGCCGGCCATCGCCCAGCGCAGGCAGGAACTCGGGATCGGTTCCGCTGGCGAGCAGGGCCTGCAGATGTGAGCGGGCGTTGTAGCGGCACCCTGGCAGGTGCTCAGCCCCCTTGTTCAACGCGATGTACGCAGGAACCGCGGCGGGAAGGGCACCGTCGGCACCGCTCCTGTCGTGCGCGGGGACGAATCGCACCGGCACGTTGCAGCCATCGCAGAGCAACGTGGGCAGGGTCTGCTGCGCGTCATGGCGTTTCTGCAGGTCGGCCAACCGGTGCAGGGTGCCGTGCGTTCCCACGGCCTTGCGCATCTTGATTCCGCGACTCATCTGCAACCACTGCTTCGTTCAATGGCGACCATCATAGTCGCTTCGATCAATCGCCCTGCGTCGCGAACCGCAGCCGGTTGTGGTCCGGATCGATCAGCATCATTTCGCGCCCGCCCCAGGGCACATCCGCCGGCGGCCGGAAGACCGGCGCGCCGGCCGCGACGAACGCGGCATGCAGCGCATCCACGTCAGGCACATGAAAATAGACAGCGCCGCCGGGCTCACAATCGCCGGCGTGTTCGCTGAGAAACACCTGCTGGCCCTCACGGCTGATCTGCACGAACAGCGGCATGTCCAGGGCGAAGCGGTGTTCCCAGTCGATCGAAAACCCGAGCTGCTGATAGAACGGCACGCTGATCGTGGCATCGGTCATGCGCAACTGCGGAATGACGGTCTGCTGCATGCTGCCGCCTCAGCCCGGGTAGGACGGGAAGCGTTGATCGGGGTGGGTCTTCTTCCATTCGGTGTGGGCCACGGTGCCCTCCCACGCAAGGAACGCACCGGGGATGCGCCCGCGGCCGGACCAGGTGGCACCGCTGTGCGGCAGCCAGAAGCGGGGTGGCAGTACGTCGCGGGGAATCTTGGCCGGCTTGGCGCGCGTGGCGGTGCTGGACGATCCGGCGCTGTCCACGGCTGCCTGGATCCTGCGCTGTTGTTCCGGGCTGAAATCGGCGTAGGAGGTGGTGAGCAGTACGAGTGCGCGCTCGAACGCCTCCTTCGTGGCGGCCCGTAGCACCGCGCTTTCATCCATTCCCGATCGCGCGACCGCAGCTGCCAGGCTGGCCTTCATCGATGATGCGGAGGGGGCGGTGGAGGGCTTACGGGGCATGGGATTCCTGGGAAGGAGGGACGGACGGAGGGCACGATAGCAAATGCCAGCGTGAAGCCATCGGTTTGCGCAGGTTTACTCGTCGATCCTGTTGCCGGTCAGCAGCAGGCGGGCCTGCGACTGCCACCCCCCAATGAACAGATCAGGCTTGCCATCCCCATCCAGATCACCGCGCGCCATGCTCCAGCTGCGTCCCACCGTGGTGCGGGGGATCACCGAGGCAGTGACGTCGGTGAAGGGGCCCTTGCCATCGTTCTGCCAGGCGCGAACCTGCAGCGGCACGAAGCCAGGTACCGCAATCGCGCTGACCACCAGGTCCGGATGGCCATCCTCATTGACATCCACCACCGTCCCGCCCCAGCTGGAGAAACGATGCGCGGGCAGGCGTGCGGCGGTGTCATCCCTGAAACGGGCCTCGCCTTGATTGATCAGCAGGCGCGTCTGAGGATTCTTGTCCCAGGAACAGGTTGTGCTGCTCGGTCTCTTCAGGGATGAACAGCACATCGACATGGCCGTCACCATCGACGTCGGCCACACGTACATGCTCGTTGTCGCCGGTGATCGTGCCGAACGCATCGGGCGCCTGTGTGAGCTTGCCGGTGCCCTCATTGAGGTAGAGCCGGTTGGCCCCATTCTCCACCGCCACCGCGACATCCAGATCGCCATCGCCATCGGCATCCAGCAACGCCGCATCCAGTGCATGGAGGGCCGCGTCGGTGGGAACATGGGTGGCGGTGACGTCGGTGAAAACGGTGCGCGACGGTTGCGACGGGGCAGCGCACGCCGTGACGGAGAGGCCTGAAAGAGAGGCGGCGAGGGCGAGGGCGGGGATCGGTGAGTGCATGCGGCTCGGGCTCTGAAGCGGTCGTTGAGTGCGTCCGTGGCGAGGCACACGCGTGCCACTGTAGAGGCGCAGGCGTCGGCTTGGCGCGAGGGCATGGCCCCGCCAAGCTGTACTTTCGCCAAACTGAACAGGGGGCGGTTCATCCGCGGGTGCGCAATGTTCCGGCAATCTTCGGCCACCAGATTCGATTCCACACCGATACGTTTGGAGGATCCAACGATGCTCACCTCAACCGCTTTCAGCTTCCGTGGCCTGGCCATGGCATTGGCTCTGACCGCTGGCGTCATCGCCGCAGGCGATGCCTCCGCGCTGTCGCGCAAGGACAAGAACACACTGGTGGGTGCCGTCGTGGGTGGCGTCGCGGGGCACGTGCTGTCCAACGGCGACCCGATGATGACCGCAGGCGGTGCAGTGGCCGGCGGCGCGATCGGCAATGTCACCACCAAGGATCGCCGTGACAACCGCGACTATCGCTACGACCGTGATCGCCGTTATGACCGCGACCACCGTTACGAGCGCACCAGCCGCCACGATCGTCGTCACGACCAGCGTCGCTGGGACCATGACCGCCGCAACCACAACCGCGGCTGGCGCTGATCGGGTAAGAACGGATTGCCCACAACTGCGGTAGCCGACCTGCCTGCGTGGATGGGGTCAGCCGGGCGCCATGGGCTTGCGCCGCAACAGTAAGTCGGGGATGGCGTCGCTTGTGACCAAGTAGTATAACCAGCGCTGGTTCACTACTTGGTCATGGCAGGGATGCGTCATGGGAGATTGGGACTTTCTACACGAAATGCATGGCCGCGGTTGCAGCGCCCGGGACATCGAGGACGCTGCCGCTTGTGGTTATGACCCCTCGGAATCGCTGTGCCTGGACAGCAACTGGGTCGATAGTGAGCTGGATGACGCTGATGAAGCCGATGCGTACGCGGGGAAATCTCCAAGTCCTTTCAGAAGTCGTGAGGGCTTTCCTCACAGCTTCATCGAGCAGGGCGAAGTCTTCAGCGACCTTGTCGACTGTGCCGAACGCCACTTTCAAAATACGGGCCGGTACCTGCAGATATGGGGAGAGCTCGGCGAGATCTATGCTGAGATCCGATTTGGTCTGCGCCGACACTGCACCCACCATGCCGGCTCAGACGGCACTATCGACGGCGCGCTTGTCGAGGTTAAGACTATCTCTCCAGAGAAGGCCAGCAGCCGCGTGATCGTGAAGAGAGAAGGCGGCTTCGAGAAGCTGATGATCGTGCGGATTGATGGGGATTTCAATTTTAAAGCGAAGCTCTTTAATAGAGCTGAGCTCAGAGATTCTGGTGGAAAGTACTTGCAGGGGCAGTTCTAGCGGAACGCGCAAGACGGGCAATTATCACTGCCATGGTGGAGACTCTGCTGCGCCGAGCAACGCTCTTGTGCCTCGTAGCGGGTTGACCTCAACCGCCTCTGGCAGAGCCGGGGCCTTTGTAAACTGCGCGGAGGCTAGAGCAGCCGGGGCTGCGCCGGTGCGCCGCGGCGACCCTGGATATCGGCCTCACCTTGACCGTGACAATGACGGGGTGGGATGTGCGCCTTAAGGAGACGCGCCTGCAATGAGAAGGATGTCCATCCCTGTTCTCCGTGGCGTAGCCATTGCCGTCGCCTGGTTGACTCCGTTTGCGGCTTCGGCTGCGGTGCAGTCGCCCGGGTTGGAAGAAGCGCTGCAACGCGTGGCGACGGTCGCGCAGGCGCCCGCGTCGAAGCAGGCGGCAGAGGCACTCTGGGGAGTGCCGCTGGATGCCCCTGTGGTGCTGCATGACCGGGTTACCGGAACGAGTTGGCGTCGAAACGTCGCCACGGGCGATGTGGAGTCTGTCGTTCTGCGGAAGGATCAGCCGCCTGCGAATCCATGCATTGATATCGACGGGGCCTCCAACGTGCTGTTGATTCTGCCACTGCCTGCGGACAACGACGGACTCGCGACCCTGTTCTGGCATGAACAATGGCACTGCGTGCAGGCCATGTTGGGACTTTCCGCTTCCGAAGGCGACACAGCGCATCTTGATGGTGAGCTTGGGCGTATCGCGTTGCGGTTGGAGATGCGTGCGTTGGCGAAGGCGCTGTCCGCGACCGATGATCGTGATGCTCGGCCGCATGTCGCCGCAGCGCTGCGATTCCGTGCACTTCGCTCTGC